>NZ_JBAVMX010000120.1:0-32694 GCF_049690535.1 Methanoregula sp.
GCTTGAAGATACGAAAGGATACAAGATCAAGCGCATGACCGTAAAGCCCGACCAGAAACTCTCCCTCCAGCTCCACCACCACCGGAGCGAGCACTGGGTTGTCGTGAGCGGTACGGCAGAGATCGAACTCAACGGAGAAACGACACTACTCCGGCAGGGAGAGAGCACGTTTGTGCGGAGCGGGATCCGGCACCGGCTCAGGAACCCCGGCGTCATCCCTCTCGAAGTCATCGAGGTTCAGCTCGGAGAATATCTCGAAGAGGATGATATAGTCCGGTACCAGGACGATTACGGGAGAAAGTAAGGATCACTTCCTCAGTACCGGAGGCCGGAACCGGTGCCCGTCCCCGGCAACCAGACACTTTTTCCCGAATCCGATCAGATCGCTCCTCCCCGCCATGCGGAGCCCTTCGAGCACGAGGTTTCGGTTCCCCGGTTCCCGGTACTGCATCATCGCCCGCTGGATCTTTTTTTCCTGCCCTTTTGGCACATATACCGGCTCGAGGGTAAACGGATTGAGACCGGTGTAGTACATGCACGTGGACACGCTCATGGGTGTCGGCGTGAAGTCCTGCACCTGCTCGGTGTAGAGCTGGCGGTCACGGATGTATTCCGCGAGCTCGATCATGTCAGCGATTGTGCAGCCCGGATGGCCGGACATGAAGTAAGGGACAAGGTACTGGCGTTTTGGTTTTCCTTTCTGGAGCGTCTCGAACCGGTCGCGGAACCGGTCGAAAACCGCACCGACTGGCTTGTTCATCGCGGCAGTGACCTTTGGGCAGATATGCTCCGGGGCGACCTTGAGATGGCCGGAGACGTGACGGTCGCAGAGATCCTCCAGGTACCGGGAACCTGGATCATCGGCGAGGACAAGATCGTACCGGATGCCTGAGCCGACGAACACTTTTTTCACACCCGGCACCTCGCTGACCCTTTTGAGGAGCTCGGTGAGCTGACGGTGACTTGTTTTGAGGGTCTTGCACGCCGGTGAACAGGATTTGTCCGGGCAGGCGCCCGCCTTCTCCCACCGTCCGCATTCCATCGCGTACATGTTTGCCGTAGGGCCGCCCACATCCTGGACGATGCCTTTGAACTCCGGCATCGCGGCCATCCGGTTCACCTCGCGGACAATGGATTCTATGCTCCGGTTCTGGATGATCCGTCCCTGGTGGTGGGTGAGGGCGCAGAACGAGCAGCCCCCGAAACACCCCCGGTGGCTCACGACCGAGAACTGCACCGGTTCAAGCGCCGGGACCGGTTTCCGGTACGAGGGGTGGGCCCGGCGAGAGAAGGGCAATTCGTAGATGTGGTCGAGCTCGGCCGTAGAGAGAGGCTGGGCCGGGGGGATCTGGACGATCACCGTCTTTGGGTGTGGCTGGACGACCGGTTTCCCCCGGACCGGGTCCTGTTCGCGATAGTGGAGGGCAAACGCCCGGGCGTACGCGGCCTTGTCCGAACTAACTTCGGTAAAAACGGGGATCTCAACAACCCCTTCCGGCCGGGCGGTACGCCATTCGGCAACTTCCATCGCATACGCCGTTCCCCGGATATCCCGCAGCGACCGGGTAGGTTCTCCCGCGCCCAGCCGCCGGGCGATCTCAACCATCTGCCGCTCCCCCATGCCATAGACAAGAAGGGTCGCCGGGGCATCGGCGAGGATCGACTGGCGCACCCGGTCCTGCCAGTAATCGTAGTGAGCAAACCGGCGCAGGCTCGCCTCGATGCCCCCGATGACAACCGGGACATCGGGATATGCCCCGTGCACCCGGTTTGCGTACACGATGGTCGCCCGGTCCGGGCGCCGGGGCACCCCGCCGGGCGAGTACACATCGGAACTCCGTCGTTTCAGGTTCGGCGTGAGGTTGTTCACCATCGAGTCGACATTACCGGACGAGATGCCAAAAAAGAGCCGTGGTTTTCCCAGAGCCGTAACGTCCAGATCGATCTTCCAGTCCGGCTGGGCAATAATGCCAACGGAAAATCCCGCATCCCAGAGGACCCGGCCGATAAGTGCCGTACCAAAGGAGGGGTGGTCGACATACGCATCGCCCGTGACAAGGATGATATCAAAACGGTCAATACCAAGGGCCGCTCCCTCATCACGGGAGAGGGGAAGAAACGGGGGTTGGGGGTTCATAAAAACCGGGGATGTGCGAGGCTCATATCCGTGGCCGCCGGGTCAGGTCGCGGATAATCTCGGCAAGCCCCCCTTGAGTGTCATCTTCTTTTGTTGCCGTCTCTTCCTCTTTGGGCACGGGTTCTTCTGTCGGTGCGCTTGCCTTTGGAGCACCCGGGGACTGCCCGAGATCTCCGTCATCGTTTTTGTGGAACGGCAGGGACACCTGGGTTTTCTCATCGAACTGGCGGCTGATGTCTAGCCCGGTAAATTCAAGAACAATCGCCTCAGCGACGATGTAGGTGATGGCCTTTTCCCTCAGGCACCCGGTCAGAGCGTATCCGGCCCGGCCGACCGATGCATGGTAGTGGATTGCAGGACCATCTTCCCCCGGACAGATAGTGCCAAGCCCTACCATCTCCCAGCCGCCTTCAAACATGACAAAATGCGGATCCGGGGGAAGGATCGCTTCTTCAGGACCTGTCACCATCCTCCCCTGCCGGAGTGCACCGAGAAAAAGGATAGTACCGGTTCGTACGGATTTGATGCGGACGAACTCGTGCATGACAGCTAAAAAATCCTCGCCGTCATCGATCCTGACGACAAACACCCTGCCGAGCCGACCTTCAGAATATTGCATATGAACGCCTTTGTTTATCCGGGTATTCATAGGATTGACGCGGATTTATATCTCTTTTCCTCTTAAAATAAGAAAATCTGCGGTTATTGACCACGCATTTGTACGTGCAGCGGGGACGGCCGCGCAAGCTTGTTTTCCCCGGCGCGGCCAAAACCGAATCCTTAAAAAAACGCAGGTTACTCTCATGTTCAGGGAAGTAAGAGGCGAATACCGGAACAGGGAATTTCTCCCTGTTAAAAAGAGGAGGCTCCCAACAGTATGCCCGGCTTCACCTATGACAAATCCTTTTTCAGAACTCAATTTTCGGCGGGGTCTTGATCTCATCTTCGAACTGGAGGTATTCAAGCTTCGGCAGATGAATCATGTGCCCGATAAACGTTGACGGGATCGTGTCCATCATCGTGTTGAACTCCTGCGAAATGTTGTTGTAAGTATACCGCTGGCGGGCAATCTCTTCCTCAAGGCTCTTGACTGAGTCCATAAGCGAGGTGACGGTCTGGGAGGTCTTTAATTCAGGATAGTTTTCAGCCACGGCAAGCAGGCGCCCGAAGATGGAGCGGGACTCTGCCTCGACCTTGTTCAAGTCACCGGGCCCGGCCGTTGCCACTGCTGCCCGCATGGCGGTGACCCTGGTGAGGGTGTCCTGCTCGAACTTTGCGTAGCTCTTGACCGCGCCGAGCAGCTGCTCGATCATGTCGAGCCGTTTCTTCATCGCGACCCGGATCTGCCCGAGGGTTGCCTCTGATGAATTTTTCAGGGAATAGAACCGGTTATATATCCCGACGGCCCACAGGACAAGCCCGATTATGACAATGACGATAACAGCAAGGATAACCCAGCCAATAATATCTCCAAGCATGGTTTCTCAGTGTACTGATGATCCCGGCACTAAATAATAAATGAGGTTCCCTGAGATTATTGACAGAAAAACTCAGCTAAAATCATTTCTTAAAAAAAGTTTTGGGGGATGTCGCGATCCTATGGGAGTGTAAGGGTTCCGACAACCCGGAGTTTGCCGCCTTCGAGGTAGTTGAGAACGACCTTTGCACCTGGGGGAAAAACCAGATCTTTTTCAAGTGTGAGCGTCAGTTCGGGCATCCTCCAGTCTCCATCCGCGGAAACTTTCGTTACCCGGGATGGCAGGAACTGCATCCAGTGGCCCACATACAGGACCATGTCCTCTTTTAACGGCGCCGGCCAGTACTTGACCAGCTGCGCTTTGCCGGTGATGATCGACGAACTCTTTATTGCGGGGTCATTTGTGAGGACGTAGCCCCGGTCGAGATCTTCAGTCTCGACACCTTTAAGGGCAAGACCGACACGATCCCCGGCAACCGCGATCTCCGCGTCATCCTCGTGCTTCTGGATGGAACGGATCTGTGCGGTTTTTGCGGTGGGGAGCACTTTTAAGGAATCGTGTTTTTTGATGACTCCGTGGGCAACGCATCCAAGGATGACGATCCCGACTCCTTTGACATTGAAATGGTGATCGATCGGGACTGCTCCGTTACCGGCCCCTTCCTTTACCTTCTGGTGGGCAGTCATCTTTGTCGCGAGATCGAGCAGTTTCTCCCGAAGACCGAGCGGGTCGTTCTCGATGACCTCGTAATGTTCAAGGACGGTGCCCTTGATGAGCGGGGCGATCTGGTCGGGGGAGAGATAGTTCTTGAATATGATATACCCGCTCGCTTTGCCGGCGCACTGGAGCATCAGGATAGTCTCCCCGAACGTCGCATTGATCTCCTCAACCACAAGAACCACGCGTTCCGCGAGGGTAATCGCGTAGAACAGGGATGAGAGTTTTTCAGGATACCGGGTGGGCTCAATGAAGGTGACCGTGGATCCGCCTTTTTTGAGGTTATAGAAGGTGATATCGCTTGAGGTGCCTTTCTTTCCCAGATCATCTGCATAGCCGTTCGGGGCCAGAACGGCGACGGTGATATTGGACATGATGGTACGTACTTGGCTTCGAGACAGTATTAGGGTTTACGTACGGAAAACCCAGGGCGTGGGGTACCGGGGTTATTCTGTTTTTTTCTCCCGTTTCCCTGATACTCGATTGAGAAGCATTCTGATGTGGGTATTGGTTGGGTTCACTGCCACATACATGAGGAGGAGATACGCTACGATATCCACGGTAAAAAGAGCCAGCGCAAGATACCACCCGGGCGTTCCGGCAGAACTGGCATAGCTTGTGTTGGTGTACAATGCGCCAAACGATAGAGGGAACTCAATATAGGTGATTGCCTGCGTCACGTACAAGAGAATGATCCCTTGAAGGGAGTCAGCCACAAGAAGGCAGACAAAGGGAGTATACCAGACAACATATTGCGGGCTGTGGTATGCCATGCAGAATACGACTACGAAAATCGATACCGCCATAAGTTTTATCAAGAAGCGGGCATCCTTCTTCGGTTCGATATATGCAATAGCGAGCAGGAAAAGAAGCACCAGCCCCATGAGAATGTACATGAGGAAAGAAACCGTCGAAACTGAGATCCCGAGATTCAGGACATCGTGGAGGTACGCGTACAGCGTATAGGTTGCGGTATTCACATATACATCGGACCTGACGAGACTGCCGGAGATATAGGATATGATAATGCCGGGTTTTATGATCAGGACAGGGACAAAGAGAATCACCGCCACCGGGATCCCGATTTTGAGGATACTGATGATCTCTTGCCGTAGAGAGGTTGACTTGGCATTATAGAACGCCACAAAGGGAAGAGCAATTCCCGGAAATATTTTTGCGAGGGTACCGACAACGATGGAAATGTACCCTCGAATACTCCGGTTGTAGACCGTAAAGAGCACCGCAAGCATCAGGATGCTTGTCGGGAATGCATCATATTTTGTCAAGACAAAATACCCGACAGAGAACGCCGTTGCATAGAGAAATGCGGCAACAAATGCGGTTTTTTCATTATAGAGTTTCAGCCCGATCAGGTAGATGCATATAACGATAATGACATCGCAGATTACCATTAGGAACTGAAACGAGAGGATGAACGCAGCGGCACTGTTGAACAGGATTGCCGGGATAAATGCAAGCAGAATGGGAATGAAGACAAGAGGGGGATAGTCAAAACCAAAGTCTGCATAGGGAACCTGACCCTGCATGATATTGACTGCTCCCTGAAGATAGTACTGGAAATCAAAATAATCAATAAATGAATGAAAAACGGTGATGGTGACAAAAACGATGACAAATTTGGCGATGATGGCAATGATTATGAGATAAAGGAGGTGGCGTTTTACTTCTGCAGTATCAATGCCCTCACAAGAGATGCCGAATAAGGAAAACTCCGACAGTTTTTTCCTTCTGTTCACGCCAGTACCAGACGCCGCATTTGTCCGATCCTGATTTGATTCCTGATTTTTTTTCTTGCTCATAATTCCCCGTCAACACACTACCCAAGATACCAAACAGAGAGGCGATCGGATATGTCGTTCTATCGTACACATCTCGTTTCTTCCCTATAATGATTCTTAACCGGTTCCGGGCATCCAGAGGGGGATGAGAACGTCCGCGAAATAAGTGATGCCGGGAGATGTTCCGCGTGAATTATAAGCGGTGACACCGAAAAAACGGAAATGTTCCTTCCTGAAGTTCCCAGAATTGTTCCGGATCTATCCTTGGAGTTCAGGAGATTGACTTATTCGGATTTTTTCCAGGTCACCCGCCGGTTCACCCAGAAATTCCATGAAAATGCAATCAGGATACCAAGGATATTGGCAACCCTGTAATCAACACCGGTGAAGGCAGCAAGTGCATTAAGAATAACAAAATTTATCGCTGCTCCGCCGATGGATACTACCTGAAAAGAGAGGAGGCGCTCCCACCAGTGTGGCATGGCGTGCTGCTGCCCCGTCCTGAACGTCCAGGTATCGTTTAGGATAAAATTGCTCAGGATCGAAAGTTCTATGGCAATAATGCTTGCAACCGGCAGGCTCAACTGGACATATCCCTTGAGATAGATAAGAATTCCTTCATTGACAATGATGCCCGAGAGTCCCACCGCCCCGAATTTGAACAATTTAACCCATTCCTGCCAGATGATACTCTCGTGGTGGTTCCAAGAGAACCGTGCATTATCGATCACCTGTTCTGCGTACTCGATGATCGTCCGACCACCCAGCTTGCTTGATCCGGTTGCCCGGTCAACAAATTCAAACGGGATCTCCTTTGCCTTCTGCCAGGTACCCTTGCCTAACACTTCGAGCAGGATTTTGTAGCCCCGTGGCCTGAGGGGCGCATGCTCAACGACACTCTTTTTTACTGCAAAAAAGCCGCTGACCGGATCGTGGATTTCCGGGAACAGGAAACGACCAAGGAATGTTGCACCCATCGATATGATGCGCCGCTTAAGCGGCCATTTTTTTATTCCGCCGCCTTCCATGTACCGGCTTCCGATAACGAGATCATTACCGGCGTGGATCCCCTCCAGCATAACCGTTATAAGTGCCGTCGGATGGGAGAGATCCGCATCCATAACAAGAAAAACATCCGATTGTGCCTGACGGAATCCTTCGACAACGGACTGGGAAAGTCCGGGATCCTCTTTCCGGACAATAAGATTGAGATTGGGTTTTGACTTTTTTAAATTTCTGACAATTTCGATGGTCCGATCCGGGGAATTATCATCAACAACAAGAATCTCTCCGTTAATCGCGTTCCGGGAAAGAACCGTATCAACTTCCAAAATGATAGTACCGATGTTCGACTCTTCCTTGAACGTGGGGATAATTATGGTCAGATCGTACATGAAGAAACTCGCAGACTATGGGGAGGTGAAGAGGTAGATTCCGGTATCCTGACCTGCCAAGCGGGTATTATTCTGGAGCCAAGCCAGTGCATCTCCGTCAGGATCTGCGGCGCTGATATCCCCTGTCACGACAAAATACATCGTACTGTTACCCTTTTGGGAGTATATTTTTTCAAGGTCCTGACTCGTAGTGGCCCTGAATTCCCGCGTATCTGCCCTTGTCGATGAGTAATAGTAATCAAGAGGCTGGGATATGTACCCGGGAACCGCCACAACCACATCACCGGGACTGGCCTTTTGCTGGAGTGCTTCAGAAAAACCTCTCCAGTCTTCCTTTGAATACCCTGAATAATACCCGGCAAGGACCGGAGCACTGATCACAAAAAGAACTACAATAAACCCGTACACCACAGCCTTGGTATTCCACAGGGAGTAAACGAGCTGGTAAGATACCGCGATACCGAGGAAAAAGACGATGCTCAAAAAGATAAGGTACCGGGGGAGCATCGGCATCTTGAACGAGAGAATGTAGCTGATAACAAAGGTAAGAACGGTGATCAGCACAAGGAAGATCCCTTTATTTTTCCCGATACGGAATGCCTGGAGTATACCGACGATAAAGAGTGCAACCAGCAGGTACATTGCAATATCGTTCATGCCGGCGACCTGAATGAAGGTTTCAAAAATAATCCCAAGCCCCTGGATCCCGTACGTGGGTGCCGAAGAGGTACGGAGAACGAAGAGCTGGAGGGTGACGATAATCAGAGGGAGCGAAAGGGCAACAAAGACGATAATACCCGCTACCAGCATCGTGAGGTTCGCAAGTTCGCTCCGGATGTGGGGAGCCCATTCAACGAGTGCACAAAGCACCAGGGTCCCGATCATCACCAGTGCATAAAAATGCGCCCAGAAGGCAAGTGCAGAAAAGACTCCAAAAAGCGCCCAGTGGGCCAAGCTGCACGATTTCATGGCCCTGAGGAAAAAGAATGTCGCAAGAGCGATAAAAAAAAGCATCATCATGTAGGCCCGGGCTTCCTGCGAGTAATAGATCAGGAATGGGGAGACGGTACACGCAGCAGCAGCGATAATGCCTGCGTTCCTGTCGAGGAACTCCTTTCCGATCAGGTAAAAGAGTGGGATCGTAAGGACACCGAGAAGAGCCGGGATAAAACGCAGGATGAACTCGTTATTACCGAGCATGAGCATGACGTGTTCGGCCCAGTAAAAGAGTGGCGGGTTAAACTCTCCACTGGCTGTAACTTGCCAGATATCAGCGAATGACTTAATCGAAATGGAATAGGTCGAGGCTTCATCAAGCCAGAGAGAGTTGTACCCGAGATTGTAAAACCGCAGGAAAAAACCGATGATTGTGAGGACAATAAGGGTCTGAATGTACCGGCTCGCAGAAATAAGCGATTTTATATTTTCAATGGAAAGATCGCGGAACGTTTTTATGGGAGAGGCATACCCCCCGTCCAGATCACACTCCCCGGCCACGTTCTGCTTTTTTCCCGCTTCCCGGCCCTCTTTTTTCTTTGCCATCGCACTCACTATCTATTTGTCAAGATTCAGATATAAGTTGCCAGCCTGTCCCTGAAAAAAAGAGCACCGGCATTTTGACAGCAGTGGCAGAACTACCGGTTATGTGGATTTCTTTTCCGGCTGATGTGCATGAACAAGAGAGCATCCCAGTGATTCGAGGAGCCCGTTTTTATTTGTCACTACCCGTGACGCCTGTTCGAGCATAAGGTTCACCCGTTCATGACTCCCATTCATCCTGAAATCTGTCCTGAGTGCAATGACCGGTTTTTTAAGCGCTGCGGCATAGCCCATCTCCCATGCAGTCCCGGAATCTGCGTCAGCCCCGTCAATGATCGCGACCAGGATATCCGCATCTCGGATCGCTCTCCTGTTGTGGTTGTAAATCCGCATATGCTCATTTTTATCCCTTACGGCATGGTCGTCCCCGGCATCCTGAGGGAGAGATACCTCATAATAATGAGCACGGAGCAGCTCTGCAATGACGGTATTGTAGGAACGCTCCGCTTCCGAAAAGAGCGGGGCGGCAAGGTAGATCCGGTATTTCGAGAACACGGCGACATCCTGCGCCGGGATATCGGGAAACTTTGCATAAAATACTCCCCGGTTTTCACGTAAGGCCGGTTTGTCGCCTTCGGCCCCGTAATACGTGCTCGTAACGCCGCATGTAGGTGACGAGTTCACGCCAAGGATACAGAGTGGCGATCCCCGTTCTTCGATAATTTTGTTCACGTTCGCGCACAATCCCTCCAGAAGCGTGGCAAACTCTGGGGTATTGAGCCGTTCAAGGTACGTGCCCGGCTTCCGGTCCGGGCCGAGATACTGGGTCTCGGGGCACGGAAGAGGAACAACATCTATCCCGAACTTTTTGCAGCGCCCGATGGACCGGGCGAACAATGCAATATCAGAGGGATGCGTGATACCTTTTGCACGCAGGGAGGGGTTGAGAATGCAGGGAGAACAAAGGACGTACATTATTACAGTGTGTGCACGCACACAATAATCAATGATTCCGCTTGTTGCCTACCGGGACAACAGCTGCGATCCCCGCAAGTGCACGGTAAAGAAACTGGAGCGGGCCGGCTTTTTGAGGATCGTTAAAAAAATTTCGCAGATCCCAAGAAACACCCTGCTGCTCGACCCAACCGCCGAGCAGGCGCTCTCTCCTGCAGACAAGTACGTAAAATCCATTACCGCTCTTGACTGCTCTTGGGAAGTGCTCGATACTGGCGCGGTCAGCTCGTGGAGGATCCGGCGGGCTCTTCCTTTCCTGATGGCGGCAAACCCGGTCAATTTTGGCAAACCCTGCAAGCTCACCTCTATCGAAGCGCTTGCCGCATCGCTCTATATTCTCGGGGAGCAGGAACGGGCGGCACAGATTCTCGGCTGCGTCAGCTGGGGCATCCGGTTTTTAGAGGTCAACAAAGAACCGCTGGAGTTGTACGTCACGGCAAAAGACAGCACCGAAGTCGTGAAGTTTCAGGCGCTGTTTTTGTAAAAGGACGATAAGTTCTTGTAATCTTCCCGTACCCAATCGATCCCGCATTTTTTAACGATTTTCTTCCAGGTTAAACCAGATACTACCATCGGTAAAGGGATAAAAAACCAGAACAAGCAACCTTTATCTCATCTCGCTCATACAGTTTCGGTATATGATCAAGGTTGCCATCAACGGGTACGGTACCATCGGAAAGCGTGTCGCCGATGCGGTTGCAGCCCAGAAGGACATGAAAGTAATCGGCGTCTCAAAGACCCGCCCGAACGCCGAGGCATTTATCGCAAAGCAGCGGGGATATCCTCTCTACATCGCGGATCTCTCAAAAAAGGCGGCATTTGAAAAAGCAGGCCTTAAAGTTGCCGGTTCGGTCGAGGACATGTGCAGGGCAGCCGATGTGATCGTGGATGCGACTCCCGGCGATGTCGGTGCGACCAACAAGCCGCTCTACGAAAAACTCGGGAAAAAGGCACTCTGGCAGGGCGGCGAAGAGCACGAGGTTGCCGGTTTTTCCTTCAACTCGTCCTGCAACTTCAAGGACGCCATCGGCCGGCAGTTCGTCCGGGTAGTCTCGTGCAACACCACCGGCCTCTGCCGGATCATTCACGAAGTCGACAAGGCATTTGGCGTCGAACACGTCCACGCGATCATGGTGCGCAGGGGATCCGACCCCGGCGAGATCAAAAAAGGACCGATCGATGCCGTTGTTCTCGACCCAGTGACGGTCCCGAGCCACCACGGCCCCGATGTGCAGACTGTGCTCCCACACATCTCGATCACGACCATGGCGATGATCGTCCCGACCACGATGATGCACATGCACGCGATCCGGATCACGACCAAAAAAGACGTGAACCGCGAGAAAGTGATCGAGCTTATCAATACTCACCCCCGCCTGGGTCTCGTGAAAAAGACGGCGGCGATAAAAAGTACCGCGGAACTCAAGGAATTTGCGATGGACCTCGGCAGGCAGCGTGCGGATCTTTACGAGAACTGCATCTTCGAGGACTCCATCTACGCCAACAAAAACGAGCTATGCTTCTTCCAGGCCATCCACCAAGAGGCGGATGTCGTCGTTGAGAACGTGGACGCGATCCGTGCGATGACTGGCATTTGTAAGGATGCAGCAACCTCCATAAAACTTACCAACGACGCTCTCGGGTTTACTCCCATCCAGAATAACCATTAACTTCCTTCATCACCCATTATTTTTAATGGACACATTCGAACGGGTTACCCGGAACACCGTTGAAATCGTCACCGAAGACGAACTCCGCGCCCTCCTTGCCAAACCTGTAAAGAAGGTATACGCAGGGTACGAGCCAAGCGGCGAGATTCACCTTGGCCACCTTGTCACGGTAAACAAACTTGTCGATCTCCAGGCCGCAGGCTTTGAGGTCACGGTCCTCTTGGCCGACCTGCACGCGTTCCTCAACCGGAAAGGGACCATGGAAAAGGTCGGGGAGCTTGCCGAATACAACCGCCGCTGTTTTGAGGGGCTCGGCCTCAAGAACGTAAAATATGTGCTTGGCTCGGATCTCCAGCTCAACCGGGACTACGAACTCCTCGTCCACCAGCTCTCCCAACAGATCACCCTTGCCCGGGCGACCCGGAGCATGGACGAAGTCGGCCGGCAGATGGACCACCCGACCGTCTCGCAGATGGTCTACCCGATCATGCAAATGGCCGACATCGCGATGCTCGGCGTTGACGCTGCAGTGGGCGGGATCGACCAGCGGAAGATCCACATGCTCGCCCGGGAGCACCTTCCAAACTTCAAATTCCCCTCTCCGGTCTGTATCCACACGCCAATCCTAAACGGCCTTGACGGGAAGAAGATGTCCTCGTCGCAGGGCAACTACATCTCGGTCGCCGACAGCGAGGATGAGATCAGGAAGAAGTGCCAGAAGGCGTTCTGCCCACCGGAGATCGCGGAGAACCCGATCCTCCAGATCTTCCAGCACCATATCTTCCCCCGCCTTCCGGAGATCACCATAAAGCGGCCGGAAAAATTCGGGGGCGACCGGACATTTACCGGTTATGCGGAGCTCGAAGCTGCCTATGGCAAGGCTGAGATTCACCCGCTCGACCTCAAGAAAGCCTGCGGCGAGGGGCTGGTCGAAATCCTTGCACCGGTGCGCGACTATATACGCTAGGGCAAAAAGATACGTGTCTGAAATAGCCGGGGATGACACGTGAGCATCGAACAGCAGGAAGAAGCATTCGACCAGCGCCTTGCTGAGATGGGTATCCGTATAAAAGATGCGAATACCTTAAAAGTCAGCGAGAATGTTTTTGACGAGGTCACCCTCCTTGCTCTTTACAAGCTCGTCCACAAGAAATGGCTCTCCGCGATTGGCGGCTCCATCAGCACCGGGAAAGAGGCCAATGTTTTTTTGGGCGAACGAGAGGATCTGGCAGTTGCCATAAAGATCTACCGGATCCAGTCGGCGAATTTCACCACCATGAGTTCCTACGTTACGGGAGACCGCCGGTTCTCCCATGTAAAAAAGTCCAAAAAGGAGCTCATCTTTGCATGGACAAGAAAGGAGTTCTCCAATCTTGCCCGGGCAAAAGAGGCAGGACTTCCTGTTCCCGAGCCGCTGGTGTGGGACCGGAACATCCTCATCATGTCCTTCCTTGGGGAAGGGGAATGCCCGTATCCCCAGCTGCGGAGTGCAGAGATCGACAGGCCTGGACAAGTCTACGAGAACATTATGACGATGATCGACACGCTGTATAATAAGGCAGAACTGGTGCATGGTGACTTAAGCGAGTTCAATATATTGTATAGTGATCAACCTTATCTCATCGATATGGGGCAGTCGGTCACCCGCGACCATCCGCGTGCACTCCAGTTCCTGATGCGGGACATCCGCAATATGAACAGGTTCTTTAAGAAGAAGGGCTGCGAAGTAAAAACAGAATATGAGATCTTCAACGCGGTGACCGGTCTCAACGTTTCACAACCATGACACACATCAGCATCATCTCCAGAAAGAACGGTATAACCTGCGATAAGAATGCCGGGCAGCCAGCCGGAAAGGTGACACAACCATGATACAGGAATTAAAAGTTGCAACAAGCAGGGTAGGCGTCCTCATCGGGAAGGGCGGGGCGACAAAAAAAGAGCTCGAATCAAAGACCCACACAGCCATTTCCATCGACAGCAAGGAGGGGCTTGTAAAAGTCGAAGGGGCAGAGGAGAACGCAATTTCGCTCCTTCGTGCGGTCGAGATCATCAACGCCATCAACGCCGGGTTCTCACCCGAGCGTGCCTTCGAGATGATCGAAGATGAGGATCTCCTGCTCGATATCATCGATCTCTCCAGAGCGACCGACAACCCCAAGCAGCTCGACCGGCTTCGCGGCCGGATCATCGGGAAAGACGGCCGGGCCCGCGAACAGATCGAGAACATGACCGATGTGGATCTCTCGGTCTTTGGTCACACTGTTGCCCTCATCGGCTACCCTGAACAGATGAAGGTCGCCCGGGCGGCGATCGACATGCTCATCGAAGGCGTCCCCCACGAGAACGTCTTTGCATTCCTCGACAAGAAGAAAAAAGAGGCCAAGCAGGACATGATCAGTTATTACTACTAAATCACTTCCGCCTCCCGCACCTCCTCTTTTTTATGCAGTCCGCTAAAACGGTACCGGATAACAACCTGACAGCCGGTCCGGAAACCCATATGCGATCCGGCACGGGATCCTGCGGGGAAACACCGCCTACCAGGTATAATCCGCAAAAATCAATTCATCCGACAATAAAGGATAACAGGCAGTTTCACAAAACGCGACACCGATGGGAATCTCCATGAAGATACAGGATCTTGCCATACCCGAACCCCTCAGACAACAGTACCTCGGGCTTGGCATCCTTGAACTCTACCCGCCGCAGGCCACCTGTGTCGAGAAAGGGCTCCTTAAGGGTAAAAATCTCCTTGTTGCAATCCCGACGGCAAGCGGAAAGACGCTGATCGCGGAGATGGCGATGCACTGCCATATCGCCAGAGGTGGGAAGTGTCTCTATATCGTCCCGCTCAAAGCCCTTGCCTCGGAAAAATACGAGGAGTTTGGCAACAAGGGTGTGAGGGTCGGCATTTCCACCGGGGATCTTGACCGGCGCGACGATGCCCTTGGTAAAAACGATATCATTGTCGCAACGAGCGAGAAGGTGGATTCGCTCCTGAGGAACGGCGCACGCTGGATTCCTGAGATCACGCTCATCGTAGTGGATGAGGTTCACCTGATCGATTCCCCGGACCGGGGCCCGACGCTCGAGATGGTGATCGCAAAGATGCGGTACCGGAATCCCGGCATGCAGATTATCGGCCTCTCGGCAACCATTGGCAACCCGAAGATGCTTGCCGGCTGGCTGGACGCGGAACTGGTCACGAGCTCGTGGCGGCCGGTGGATCTGCGTCAGGGCGTCTTTTTCAACAACCGGATCCAGTTCGAGGAGGGAACCCGGGAGATCAGGCAGGTTTCAAAGAACTATGATGATCTCAATCTCTGCCTCGACACCATTGCCGAGGGAGGACAGTGCCTTGTCTTTGTCTCGTCGCGCCGGAACGCCGAGGCATTTGCAAAGCGGGCGGCGGCAGCGATAAAAAGCGAGGACCCGGCGCTTGCCGGATGCGCAGACCGGCTTCTCGCCGCTGCCCAGACCGAGATGGTAAAGACCCTTGCCGCATGCGTGGCAAAAGGTGCGGCATTCCACCATGCGGGCTTAAGCCGGAACGAACGTTCCATCGTGGAAGAGGCTTTCCGCAAAGGCTGGATCAAGTGTATCTCCTCCACGCCGACCCTTGCTGCGGGCCTTAACCTTCCGGCACGGCGGGTTGTCATCCGCGACTATCTCCGGTTTTCAGCCGGCGAGGGGATGCAGCCGATCCCGGTCAGCGAGTACCGGCAGATGGCAGGGAGGGCCGGCCGGCCCCGCCTCGACCCGTACGGCGAGGCCGTATTGATTGCAAAAGAGGCTGAGCAGGTACCGGAACTTTTCGAATGTTATATCGATGCACCAGCTGACGATCTCCATTCACGGATCGCCGAGCCGACGGCACTCTACACGCACGTCCTTTCCCTTGTGGCCTCGGGTTTTGCGAAGACTCGCGACGAGCTCTCCGAGTTCATGAACCGCTCGTTTTACGTCCACGAGCACAGGCAGGGCCGGCTCATGCACCGGGCAGTGGATGCCGCGCTTGAGTTTTTGATTTCCGCAGAGATGGTCCTTGAGGTCGGGGAGCACCTAGGAGCCACCGAACTCGGCACCCTTGTCTCGCGGATGTACATAGATCCGAGAAGTGCTTCGCAGATCGTTACGACCCTGCGGGAGAAAGATGCATACGCGGATCTCGGCCTTGTCCAGCTCATCTGCAGTACGCCCGACATGCCCAAACTCTATGCCAGGAATTCCGATCTTGACGCGCTCTCCCGCATGATAGAAGACAAGGCAGGTGAACTCTGGCTCCCGTTGCCAAAAGACGAGGATGAGGCCGAAGGGTATTACCGCGCAGTAAAAACCGCGATGCTTCTCTCGGACTGGACCGATGAACTCCCGGAAGAGAAGATCTGCGAGCGGTATGCGGTCGGACCGGGCGACATTTACGGGATGGTCGAAAGTATCAACTGGCTGCTGCACGCGACATCCCAGCTGGCAAGATTGTTTGCCCCGAAATTCTACCCGCAGATTAACGAATGCGAGATTTGCATGAAGAATGGGACCCGGCGCGAGCTGCTCCCGCTTATCCGGCTCCGGGGCATCGGCCGCGTCCGTGCACGGCGTCTCTTCAATAATGGAATGACATCACCGGAAGAGATCAAAAAACATCCACGTGAGGAGATCGCACGGATCCTCGGGCAGGGTATAACGGATCAGATTTTTGAACAGTTAGAGCCAAAGAACAGGAGTACGGATACAACAAGCGTGACCGGGGAGAGACCTGCCGGCCAGTCCACGCTGTTCCGTTTCGGGTGAGCCATGGACCCTTTACCTTTGTCCTGCGAGATACGGTATGCCGAGATGACGATCCAGGATCGGGCAGCTGTTCTTGAGATGCTGCGGAAAATTGCCAGACATTATGCCGCAAACATCGTCTGTTTTGATGCGGAAAAACTGGCTGGCCGGGCGCACGCAGAGGCCGCACTCCGGCATGCGCACCGGTCATTCGGACAGGGTAGTATGATCTCCAACTCATTTGAGATGGAGGCGCTGCTCTACGCCGCGGGGACCCGGCAGTGTAGCGCGGCCGTCTCATTTGGTCTCCACGAAGGCAGAAACTACCTGTTCGTCTGCTGCTGCCCGGCACCGGCGGGCATCTGGAAAGACCTTACCCTCCACATGCAGTTTAATAGTGATCCTGACGAGAACATATCCCCGCAGAAAGCCGCTCGGCTTGCAGCCCTCTTCGATATAACACCAGAAGAGATTGAAGCAACGGGTCAGAATCGCATCCGGGATCTGGTACTGGAACGGGTGGCGCTGCTGGAAGTCAGTAAATAATAGACGCGTCCCCAACGGTGACCTGCCAGGATCCTGCAACAGGACTCAAAATTTACAACCCCTCTCTCACCAGGAACTCCTGTCAAATGCTGCCCGATGCCTCCATCGATCGCCACCCTATGCGATCTGTGATAAGTACCCCCCTTGTTAAATGATCGTATTCATGACAGGAACTGATCTGCACGTACTAAAAAAGGAGATTCGCCTTTACAGGTATTCACAATATTTAGACCTTGAAGCAGGCAGTTTATCTGGGAGTCTTTTCTTTTTCGGAACTGAAATCCAAAAAAAATGAGTTATTTGTTTGCATGGGAAAGGATGTGTGGGATTTCCGGAACGATGAGTGTTTTTGTGGCATGTGTCACCGCTGGGGTGGACCCTGGAATACAGAAGACCACCCTGCCACGAATCGTGCCAGCAATTGCCCGGGAGAGCATGGCGGAGGTCCCGATCTCTTCATAACTTTTCATCCGGAAGAGCTCCCCAAAGCCATCGATCTTCTTTTCAAGGAGGGGGGCGATCGCCTCAATCGTACAGTCATCATGTGTCAGACCGGTACCACCATCGATGATGATGCAGTTGCAGGTTTTAAGAGCCTGGTACAGCTCGAGCCGGATGGCTTCGATCTGGTCTGGAACTACTGAGTAATACCCAACGGAGATCTTTGCTTCAGTCAGGATTTCCTGAATAGTCTTACCGCTGGTGTCCGTTTCTTTGGTTCTTGTTGTGGAGACCGTGATTATCGCACCGGTTATTGGGATGGGTTGAACGTGTTCCTGCTTCATAGCGATAAAGATCATGGTTATTGCTCGTTAATAGATGCATAAGATCCATAATTTCCTGCCCTCTCTTAACCTCATTTTATGAGAATGGAGCTCCCCCTTTACTTCCACTGGAGATGTAATTCTTTACAGTCACCGGATTTGCATTTAACCTGACCCCGTGATCAAAGTAAGCCGGGGAACAAGGTCAGCTCGATGAAGGCAGACACCTCATTGGTTGCGGTTCTTTCATCTGATTGGCTGGTGCTATTGATTGTAGTATAAGTCAAATTGTGCCTTTAAAGGATTACTTTTGGATACAGTTTGTATTCATAAAATTACAGTTTTGTATACCAACTTTTGTTTCGAGAAACTTCTACAAACACATTTCGAATATCTTAAATAGATCAAAAGGTGAATTTAGAATGACTATTCTCTTTTAAAATCTAAAAATATATCAGTATCTCTCTCGGGGTTCCATACGAAATCAAGGGGTGTCCCTGTGCATCTCCATTTGCGGGAGGGAACCAGATTATTCTTACAAACACGTTCTTTCCATGCAGTTCATAAAAAACAAAAATAGAATTTTTTAAATTTTTGTTTAAAGGGATTAAACAACAATCACAGCGTTTTACATGAAATTTCCACAGGAAGCGATGGGGTTTATAAAGGAAACAAACCACGTGCTTTTTTAATCTTGTCCGGCTAAGACTCAGCTCCACGTGTCACCATGCCAGAACCCGAAGATCCATCAACAGGACTATTTATAAAATACCTTTCCAATAACCGGATATTCCGTGACCGGGAAGTGCTTCGGCACTCCTACCGGCCGCAGATCCTCCCCCACCGGCAGCCTCAGATCGATACCGTTGCCTCGATTCTTGCCCCCTCCCTCCGAAATGAAACCCCATCCAACATTCTTATTTACGGGAAAACGGGAACCGGGAAGACCGCAAGTGTACGGTACGTCGGTTCGGAACTCGAAAAGGCCAGTAGCACGATGGGTACCACCTGCCGTATTGTCCACCTCAATTGCGAAGTGATTGATACTCAGTACCGGGTGCTTGCCCAGATCGCCAAGTGTATCGATGGTTTTGAAGAAGCATCAAGCGACAAGACCCGCCTCCACATCCCGATGACCGGGTGGCCCACGGACCAGGTGTACTCAGAGCTCAAAAACCAGCTTGACACCGGTGGCGGTGTGCTGGTGATCGTGCTCGACGAAATCGACAAGCTGGTCAAGAAGAGCGGTGACGACACCCTGTACAACCTGACCCGGATCAACTCCGATCTCAAGAACTCCAAGGTGAGTATCATCGGGATTTCGAACGATCTCAGCTTCAAGGACTTCCTAGACCCCCGGGTTCTCTCCTCGCTTTCGGAAGAGGAGATCGTCTTTCCACCATATAACGCCCCGCAGCTGGTTGATATCCTGACCCAGCGCGCTGCCGGCGCATTTATTGATGGTGCGATTGCGGAAGGGGTGATCCCGCTCTGCTCAGCGCTTGCAGCACAGGAACACGGGGACGCCCGCCGGGCCCTGGATCTCCTCCGGATCTCGGGGGAACTTGCTGACCGGGATGAGTCAAAGCAGGTAACTGAGGAGCACGTAAAACAGGCGCAGGCGAAGATCGAGACCGACAGTATGATCGAGTGTATTGCGACGCTCCCCACCCAGAGCAAGCTGATCCTCTTTTCCATGCTGACGCTCGAACAGCTGGGCCAGAACACCTTCACGAGTGGGGAGGTCTCGCGCATCTACCAGGATATCGCGCCGCACATCCAGCTCGATATCCTCACCCACCGCCGGATCACGGATCTCATCTCAGAGCTCAACATGCTGGGCGTGATCAATACCCGTGTCGTGAGCCGGGGCCGGTACGGGCGCACGAAGGAGATGTGGTTCGATGCAAATACCGTCAAGATCCGCGAAGTCGTGCTCAAGGACCCACGGCTGAACGGGATAAAAGATCTCGATATAAATCAGATGGAAACCAAATGGTTAAAAACGTGGTTCAGGTGAAATGTGATGGATGACAAGGATCTTGAACTCCTCCGGATTCTTGAGGAGAACAGCCGGCTGTCTGCGCAGGAAATCGGATCGATGACCAACCTTATCCCGGCCGAAGTGGAAGCACGGATTCATGCCCTTGAGGAGACTCAGATAATCCGCAAGTACACAACGGTCATCAACTGGGAGAAGGCGGGCAATAGCGAGGTGTCGGCCATCATCGAGCTGAAAGTGAGCCCGGAACGGGACTTCGGGTACGACAGGATTGCCGAGCGTCTCTCCCGGTTCAAACAGGTGCGGACCCTCCGCCTGATCACCGGTACATACGATCTCCAAGTGATGGTGAGCGGGAAGAATATGCAGGAGGTTTCCCGGTTTGTCTCGGAGCATGTCGCCCCGATGGACCGGATTCGCGAGACGGCGACGCATATCGTCATGAAGTCCTACAAGGAGAATGGCAATACACTCTTTGAGCAGCAGGAGACCGAACGCCTTCCCTACTCTTTCTAAAGGTGAGATGATTGAGAACATTTGTCTCTGAACGTGCCCGGGAGATACCGCCATCCGGAATCCGGAAATTTTTCGATCTGGTTCTCACCATGGATGACGTGATCTCCCTTGGTGTCGGCGAGCCTGATTTCAGGACCCCGTGGAACATCTGCGAGTCCGGCATATACGCCATCGAACAGGGCGTGACCTCCTATACCTCGAACCGGGGACTTCAGACCCTCCGCGATGCACTTTCTGCCCACCTCGCGAGCCGGTACCAGCTCAAGTACTCGGCGAATGATGAGATGATCATCACCACCGGCGTTTCCGAGGCGCTTGATATCGCGATCCGCGCCGTCGTCAACCCCGGTGACGAAGTCCTGATCGCCGAGCCCAGTTACGTCTCCTATGCACCCTGCGTCAGGCTTGCGGGCGGGATACCAGTTCCCGTTGAGTGTTCTGAAAAGGACCATTTCCGGCTCAACCCGGACAAACTCCAGGAAAAGATCACGGATAAGTCAAAGGCCCTGATCATCAACTTCCCCAACAACCCGACAGGCGCCATTATGAAAAAGGAGGATCTCGAACCCATCGCGGATATCGTCACTGACCGGGATCTCCTGCTCATCAGCGACGAGGTCTATTCGGAGCTCACGTATGAATCCTCCCACACTGCTGCGGCAACGGTGAAGGATCTCTGGCAGAGGACCATCACCCTTAACGGATTCTCCAAGGCGTACGCGATGACCGGGTGGAGGGTGGGTTTTCTCTGTGCGCCACAGGAGATCTGTGATGCCGCGCTCAAGATCCACCAGTACGTCATGCTCTGCGCCCCGGTGATGGGACAGGTCGGGGCGCTCGAAGCGCTCCGCTCTGCGGAGGATGAGAAGGCAAGCATGGTCAACGAGTACCGGCTCAGGCGTAACATGTTTGTTTCCGGTCTCAACAAGATCAGTCTCTCCTGTCATGTTCCAGAGGGTGCATTCTATGCCTTCCCCTCGGTGAAAGGGACCGGGCTTTCCGATGTGGAGTTTGCAGAACGGCTTCTCAAGGAACAGCGGGTAGCCGTGGTACCGGGCAGCGTCTTTGGCAGTGGCGGGGACTACCATCTCCGTTGCGCCTACGCGGTCTCAAGAAAAGAGCTCGCTGAATCCCTTGGCCGGATGGAAACCTTCGTTAACGGTCTGTAGCTTTGGAAGAAGGCCGGGAGTTCCTGCCCGGCAGTTCCCGGTTTGTGCGATCCGGGGATGTTCCACCCGTTCACTGGTACGGATTCCGGTTTTTTTACGTGGTTCAGGGCAGACTTTATTGCCCTACCCGCCCCACACTACATGATACTCCAATGAGCTGTACTATTATCGTAGGTGGATTTTTTGGAGATGAGGGAAAGGGCAAGATCGTTGCCCACATCGCACATGCGGATGAACCTGTCATCATCTCCCGTGGTGGCGTAGGCCCGAATGCCGGGCACACGGTTCAGGTCGGCGACCATGAATATGGTGTCCGCATGGTCCCATCCGGTTTTGTCTATAAAAAGGCCAAACTCTGCATCGGCAGCGGTGTTCTCGTCGATCCGAGAGTTCTTAAGCACGAGGTCGAGACGCTGGGAGTCAAAGGCCGGATCTTTGTCGACAAACGCTGCGGTATTATCACCGAGGATCATATCGCCCGTGACAAGGGCAGCGCGTACCTCTCAAAGAAGATCGGCAGCACCGGTTCCGGCTGCGGGCCGGCAAATTCCGACCGGGTGATGCGGATATCCCCGCAGGCAAAGGATGTGCCGGAACTTGCCGAGTACCTGCTGGATGTTCCCCTCGCTCTCAACACTGCCATAAAAAGTGGCCAGACCGTTCTTCTGGAAGGTACCCAGGGTTTTGGGATCTCGCTCTATTACGGGACCTATCCGTTTGTCACGAGCAAAGACACGTCCGCCTCCCAGATCGCTGCGGACAACGGTGTCGGACCGACAAAAATTGACGATGTGATCGTCGTCTTCAAGGCCTACCCGACCCGGGTGGGCGAAGGCCCGTTCTCTACTGAGATGACCTCGGAGAAGTCGGACGCGATGGGCATCCAGGAGTTCGGTACGGTTACCCACCGGAAGCGCCGGATCGGCGGCTGGGACGGCCAGATGGCCGGGTATTCTGCGATGATCAACGGCTGCACGCAGGCAGCGATCACCGGGATCGACCGGGTGGACAAGACCTGCTTCGGGCTCACCGAGTACAGCAAGCTCACCAAAAAGGCAAAGGACTTCTTAAAAACTGCCGAGGATGATATCGGCTCCCCCATCACGCTCATCTCCACCGGGCCGGAACTCACCCAGATCATCGATATCAGGAAAGAATACGCATGAAGCGTTCGCTCATGGACATTCTCTGCTGCCCCGTCTGCAAGGGCGATCTCGTGCTCCGGGTTGATGCAGAGAATGAAAAGGAGATCCTTGAAGGTAACCTGCGCTGCGCTGCCTGCAACGCAGACTACCCAATCCACGAGGGGATCCCAAATCTTCTTCCCCCGACCGTACGATAACCGGTGACGCCATGCATCTCCCGCTGCCTTTTGAACTTCTGGCGGTTACGGATATCCCTCCGGCAGAGGAGATGATGACAGAGATCTATCTTAACCGGTCGGGCATCAACACGATCGAAGTCCCTTCGCAGAATGCACATGTTGTGTGTGGGAGTCTCCTGAAGGTCAGGTTTGTGAACCGTGGCGCCCCCATCCATATCACGGCAACGACATCCAATGCCGGCATGTTTACGGATTTTTTCCACGAGAACATGTATGTGATCGATGAAGTGGTGCTCGGCATTTCGTTACGAAAGGAGTGTGCTCCAGGCTTTTTTGACATCGACATCATCGCCGGCTACGGCGCAATGAAGGCTACCCTCCGTGTCGAGGTCATTGTGAAGCCCAGCCGGGGAGAACAGGCACTGGAAAAAGATCCTCCCGTCCAGCCCGAAGCCCACGGCCGGCCTCACCTCCTGATGGTGGCGATGGCTCTGGGTCTTATCCTGTACAGCACCTGGTACTATACCAAGATTGAATTCCTCAACATCGCGGCATTCATCGTTCTTATTGTCGGTGCACTGTTCGTATGGTACCGACAGACCTGATACTTGCCGGCGCTGTCATCCTTCTTGCGCTTGCTGTCGATCGGCTTATTGGCGATCCTCACTCGGCATTCCACCCGGTCGCACTTCTGGGCCGGTTTATCGGCTGGTGGGGTCAGCCCTCTCACTATTCCTCCCGCGTCCAGCGTGCAGCCGGTGTCTTTTTCTGGATTCTTACAGCCGTTCTTTTTACGTTCCCGTTCTTCCTGTTCGGGAGGTATGCCCCGTGGCTAATATTTCTTGTCGGCGCACCGTTCCTTCTCAAGTGCTGCTTTGCGTGGCGCTCGCTTGAGGAGCATGCGCTGGGCGTGGTAGCCGCACTCGAGAACGGTGTGGATAAGGGCCGCGAACGGGTGAAACTGATGGTTTCCCGGGAGACGGCAGAGCTCGATGCGGATCACATCCGGTCGGCAGCCTACGAGTCCATGACCGAGAATCTCACCGACAGCATCATCTCGCCCCTTTTTTACTTCGCGCTGCTCTCCCTGTTTGGTCTCGGGCTTGCGGGGACTGCGGTTTTTCGTGCCGCAAACACGATGGATGCGATGCTCGGGTACCGGGACGAACGGGCCCGGCTTGGCTGGTGCTCCGCCCGGATGGACGATGTCCTCAACTATATCCCCGCCCGGGTCACCACGTTTTTTTTGCTGGCCTGGTTCCTCACGAAGGGTACTGCGACCCGTGCGTGGCGGGTGATGCGCCGGGATGGGAAGAAACGCCCGGGATTCAACGGCGGCATCGTTATGGCGGCGATGGCCGGGGGCTGCGGCGTTTGTTTTGACAAGCCGGGAGTCTATACGATCGGGAACGGGGAGCGATCGCTTGAAGAAGGCGGCTCTGCGATTGTCAGTGCAGTCAGGGCGGTCACTCTTTCGTTTGCGGCAATAACTGCAGCTACACTTATTTTATTGGCATGGTTGATCCATAGTACTGGTATATGAAATTAGAAGAACTGAGATTTGGCACGGAGCTCCTCAAACGCGGCTTTGCATCCATGCAGAAGGGGGGCGTGATCATGGATGTCGTCAATGCCGAGCAGGCAAAGATTGCCGAGGCAGCCGGTGCCGTCGCAGTCATGTCGCTGGAACGGGTGCCATCCGACATAAGGAAACAGGGCGGCGTCGCCCGGATGGCAGACCCTGAGAAAGTCCAGGAGATCATCGATGCGGTCTCGATCCCGGTTATGGGAAAGGTCAGGATCGGCCACTTTGTCGAGGCACAGGTGCTTGAAGTTCTTGGCGTCGATATGATTGATGAGAGCGAAGTACTCACCCCAGCAGACGAGGAATTCCATATTGACAAGAAGCAGTTCAAGGTCCCGTTTGTCTGCGGTGCGCGGAACCTTGGCGAGGCATTGCGCCGGGTCAATGAAGGTGCAGCAATGATCCGCACCAAAGGCGAGGCAGGAACAGGAAACGTCGTCGAGGCAGTCCGCCACATGCGGGCGATCATGGGCGATATCCGCAAGGTGCAGGGCATGGACGAGCAGGAGCGCATCAGCTATGCCCGGACCATCGAGGCTCCGGCCGAGCTTGTCATCGAGTGCGCGACCCGCGGCCGGCTCCCGGTCGTGAACTTCTCGGCCGGCGGTATTGCCACCCCCTCGGATGCTGCGCTGATGATGCAGCTCGGGGCTGACGGAGTCTTTGTCGGTTCCGGGATCTTCAAGTCCTCGGAACCGGAGAAGATGGCAAAGGCGATCGTCGAAGCGGTCAACCACTTCAACGATGCAAAGGTAATTGCGAAGGTCAGTACTGGCCTTGGCGACGCGATGCCGGGCCTCGATGTCCACACTCTCAGGGCCGATGAGGTGCTGCAGACCCGTGGACGTTAAGATCGGGGTGCTCGCGTTACAGGGTGACGTGAGCGAGCATATCGATGCCTTTTCTGCAGCGCTCCGGTCACGGGGCTGTGGGAAGGCATCGTCCGTTGTCGAGGTCAGGCGTCCTGCAGATCTCGCCGGCTGCGCAGCGCTTGCGATCCCGGGAGGTGAGTCCACGACCATCTCGCGGCTGATCGATAAGAACGGGCTCTACGAACCGATCCGCACCTTCCCGGGTGGGATCTTTGCGACCTGTGCCGGCATGGTGCTGATGGCGACCGATGTCGCCGATCCCCGGGTGCACACTCTCGGCCTCATGGACATGACCGTTGACCGGAACGCGTTCGGCCGGCAGAGGGAGTCGTTTGAGGCTGATATCCCGGTTGCGGGGCTTCCTGACGGCGGCCCCTTCCATGCGATCTTTATCCGGGCACCAGTTGTGACTGCTGCCGGGTCGGGCGTTCATGTACTTGCGACACTGGATCAGGGCATCGTTGCGGCCGAGAAGGGCAGGTACCTGGCGCTTGCCTTCCACCCGGAACTTGGCGGGGATCTCCGGCTTCATGAGCGGTTTTTGCAGAATCTGGGGATCTGACCGACTATTTCATTATTTTTCCGCCCGAGTTCATGTTTATGAGACAGGATACCGCAGAAATTAAAGAGCAGGCCCGCCGGCTTGGTGCTGATTTTGTGGGCGTCGCGGATGCAGCGGGGTTCCTGAATCCCGGTTACACCGGGAACCGGCCGCAGGAGTTCATGCCCGGGATCCGGTCCGTGATCGTGGTCGGAGTCGTGATCCCGAAGGGATGCGTCCAGCCCCTGCCTAAAGGCAGGCCGGAATATACCAACACCCTGATGGCAGGAACCGCGACGCTGCGGGTGATCGCGTTCCGCATTGCCCGGGACCTGGAAAAGCAGGGATATCTGGCCGCCCTCGTTCCCACGGAAGGCAGCGAATTTGGGATGTGGTACGCCGACAGGGAAACCCTCAGGGCGGATATTTCTCTCAAGTATGCTGCATGGCTTGCCGGCCTTGGTACGTACGGCCTCAACCAGCTGCTCATCACCAGCGAGACCGGCCCCCGGATCCGGATGACCGCGATCCTGACCGATGCGCCACTGGATACGGATCATCCCAAGGAAGAATCGTTTGTCAGACCCGAATGTGCCGCGTGCCAGAAGTGCGTGAAGGTCTGCCCGGTCGGTGCGATCTCGGCCGACGGGACCTTCCGGCCCCAGGCATGCCGGGATTTCATGTTCACAACACTTGGCGGCTTGCGGTGCGGCATGTGCATCCGGGTCTGCCCGTTGTAAACCAGCATTCCGGATTTTTGTAGTATCCTTATCATCCCGGACACGGTATGTTCGTGTATATGGCAAAAAGGGATCAGCCCCACGGAACAATACCGGCAGTATTGCAGCGGGAACTGGCCGTCATGCTCTCCCGTGCGCTCGAAAACCGCGATGATTTTGTCCTTACCTGGGAGCCGCGTCCCGGTGAAGAACCGGCACCAGGGTCCCAACCGGTCGCCCATATCATGACGGGAAATCTCATCACGGTATGCAGACTGAATGCGCTCCTGGGCCGCGTGATGGTATATGAGGATGAAGGGGCACGGAGCGTGACGGTGCCGTTGAACAATGTGCGGGCAGCCGGGCAGAGTAGCGACCCCCCGAAAAGGAAACCGCAAAAACGGGTCGCAAAGAAAGACCAGTCCGCACATTCCTGAATCGGATCTGAGCCTGCCGGCAGCGCTGCGTCTGTTTTCGGGCAGAATATGCCGATACCTGTATAAATCCTGCCGCCGACAACCCTTTCACCGGAGGAAATGCCGGAAATGGGTGGTTTTCACATGTGTGAATGGAAAAAATATCTTGCAGAACTCATCGGGACTTTTGTCCTTGTCTTTATCGGGACCGGGAGCGCTGTTGTTGCAGGAAAAGAGATCGGCTTTCTCGGGATCGCCCTCGCCTTTGGCATCTCCGTCCTTGTCATGGTCTATGCAATCGGGCAGATCTCCGGTTGTCATATCAACCCGGCAATAACGATTGCGATGCTCGCAAACGGGAAGATCGGGTCAAAGGATGCTGCGATGTATATCGTTGCGCAGTGCATCGGTGCAGTCATTGCCTCGCTCATCCTTCTCTCTATCATGACCGGGTTGCCGGGCTATGATCTTGCCACAAACGGCCTTGGCCAGAACGGGTACGGGGTCGCATCCCCCGGGGGATTTCCCCTTGCATCGGGCTTTATCGCTGAGGTTGTCCTGACCTTCATCTTCCTGATGGTGGTATTTGGTGCAACGAGTAAGAAAGCTCCCGCAGGCTTTGCAGGGATCGCCATAGGTCTGTCGCTTGCCATGATCCACATGGTCGGTATCCCGATAACCGGTACCTCTGTGAACCCGGCACGGAGCCTCGGCCCCGCGCTCGTCGCCGGAGGGACCGCACTTGCCCAGCTCTGGGTGTTCATCCTTGCGCCGATCATCGGGGCGCTGGTGGCGGCGGTTGTCTGGAAATATCTCTTCGAAGAGAAAACAGCACCGGCATAACCCGGGCATTTACTTTTTTATTCCCGCAGGCTCTTTTTTCATCGCTTCTGCCTTCAGATCTTTTGGCATCAGTTCTATTGCATACCGAAGTGCTGTCCGGGGCATCACGTTCCTGTTCCGCACGACGTACGCAAACACCTCGGCCTCGTGCTGCCGGCTCGCCTCTTTCAAGAGCCAGCCGTAGCCTTTCTGCACCATATCGTCGGTATCGGTCAGGAGCAGGTCGGCAATTTCCATTGCCTCGGAGAGGAACCTCCCGTGCTTAGCCGGGACAATCAGGGAAACTGCGGCAGCCCGGCGCATCCAGCGGTTCCGTGACTGCGCCCACCGTTTCAGCTCGGCCGTATATTCCGGGTATTGTTCAATAAATTCCCCTATCGTGTGGTTGCAGAATCCGTCACACGAGGCCCAGTTGGTGATGTAGGTATCGATCCAACGCCGGAACACCGCAAGATCCTTCCGCTCGTACCGGTCTGAGAGGGCACGGGCCCAGTTCGAGACAACAAATGATTCCTCGATGTACCCCGAGCGGTAGAGCTCTTCGCAGAGCGCGAAGATCTCCTGTTTGTCACGGTCTTTGACCTCTTTCCAGTACTTTTTTGCAATCGCCATGACGGTCGCAGTTTTCAGGCCGTAGCACAGGATTTCATCCTTGAAAAACCGCCGGGTCGTTTTTTGGATCTGCGGATCCGCCTGCGCTTTGAGGTCCTGCCGGATGTGTACGATCACCGGGTCCATGAATCAGCGTTGGGGGGGAAGGGGGATAAGGGGTGCGTCAGCGGTAAGGCCGGCGGGACCCACAATCGCTGCCCGGAAATCTCCTCCTCAGCCAGTCACCCCGGTCCCTTTTTTGCTTTTTGCTGCCGGACACTGGCTGGCGGAGCCGCTCGTGTTTCCATTTTCGACATCGAGGTACAGCGCCCCCCATGCGCAAAGTGCCTGCAGGATCGGGATCAGGGTCCTGCCAAACTCTGTTATCGCGTATTCCACCCGGGGCGGCACCTCGGGGTAGACTGTTCTTTGGATCACGCCGTCCTCCTCGAGCTCGCGGAGCTGCTTGGTGAGCATCTTGGCATTGACCCCTGGCAGTGCTTTCTGCAGCTGGCCAAATCGCATCACAGTGTCGCCCAGGTGCCAGAGGATGAGTGGTTTCCACTTGCCGCCGATCACATCCAGTGTTGCCTCGACAGTGCAATGGTAGGACTTGCCGTTTTTTGTATAGGTCATGGTTACTCCAGTGAAAGTCTGTTACCAGAATAATGGTATTTCCTATTTAATCTGCTAAGGCACATTTTATCTTAATGGTTCTGACCGACCCCTGCAGAAAAGTTTTCACTATCATGACTGCACACGGTGTTCTGTCGGGATTTTCCGCACACTCGCGGTCAGTAAGGTGATCAGGTATGGAAAAGACACAGATAGGACAGAATTTTTTCATCCCGATGCCGGTTGTCCTTGTCGGGATGCAGGTGGAGGGACGGGCGAATTTCATGGCAGTGGGCTGGATTACCCGGGCAAATGGCAATCCCCCAATGATTGCCTGCGGGATCGGGAGTCACCATTTCACGGCAAAGGGTATTGCAGAGACCAAGACGTTCTCCGTGAACATTCCTTCGTCAGCACTTCTCGAAAAAACCGATTACTGCGGAATCGTCTCGGGCGAGAAGACGGACAAGTCCGGGGTGTTTGAAGTGTTTTACGGCACACTTGGGACCGCACCGATGATCCGGGAGTGCCCGGTCACTCTCGAGTGCCGGCTGGAAAAGGCTGTCCCCCTCCCTACGCACACGCTGTTTGTGGGCGAGATTATGGGGGCATATGCCGACGGGAATGTGATCAAGGAGGGGAAACCCGACTTTACGGCAATCGACCCGCTCTTCCTGACCATGCCCGACAACCGGTACTGGATGCTCGGGAACTATGCCGGGGATGCATGGAGTGCCGGAAAGAACCTGGTGTATCCATCGCAAAAAAGCACACAAAAACAAAAGGGACGGTAACCGTATGGTAACTATTCTTGTCGATCAGGATCTTTGCACCCGGTGCGGGATCTGTTCTGTGGTCTGTCCGATGTCGATTGTCGACCCGGCAGATGAGAACACCCTGCCGAAGGTGCAGGATGTAAAAGCCGGGCTGTGCATCCGGTGCGGGCACTGCGAGGTCTCCTGCCCGTCGCAGGCGCTTCTCCTGAACTATCTCCCCGATGAGAAAGCGCAGGTCCCGGCTGCGGCCGGTTCCCTGTCGGCCGGCGATCTCGGTGTTTACCTGAAGAAACGCAGGTCGGTCCGGCATTTCAGTAAGGAGCCGGTCTCAAGGGAGGACATCCTGCAGGTTCTCGACATCGCCCGGTACGCTGCATCAGGAGGCAACGGACAGCCGGTCGAGTGGCTTATCGTACACGATCCTATCGAAGTTCACCGGCTCGCGGGGTTGTGCATCGACTGGATGAAGACCTTACAAAACAGCAGCCACCCGATGAGCGGGTATATCCCGACGCTGCTTGCCGCATGGGAGGCCGGAAATGACCCGGTCTGCCGCGGGGCACCCCATCTCGTGATCGCCCATATCCCGGAGAGCAACCCGGTGGCATCGGTGGACGCCCTGATCGCACTGACTCATTTCGATATCGCTGCGCCGGCATTCGGCATCGGAACCTGCTGGGCAGGATTCCTCTCGATGGCTGCCGCCGCCTATGAGCCCCTGCAGGAAGCGCTGGCCCTCCCGGCGGGACGCAGGTACGCCTACAGCCTGATGTTCGGCCACCCGCAGTACAAGACGTATGGTATTCCGCGCCGGAAGCCGTTGCAGGTGACGTGGCGGTAGGAAATGACACCGGGCGCGGAAACGATTAATACCACGGATAATCAGGAGAAGGTATGACGGATTATGCAAGTGTCGGAAGGAAAAAACTGCGTGAGATTGACGGCGAGGCCGGTGTCAGGGTCGAAGAGACAGTAAACAACGTCTGCCCGGACCTTGCCCGTTACCTCATCGAATATTCGTTCGGGGAGATCTATGCCCGGGAGATCCTTGACAACAAAACAAAGGAACAGGCGGTCGTCGCCGCCCTGACCGCCATGGGTACGGCCGCTCCCCAGCTGAAGGTTCACATCCATGCAGCACTCCACGTCGGCTGTACTCCAGAAGAGATCCGGGAGATCATCATCCAGATGTGCGGTTACGCGGGATTCCCGGCGACCTTAAACGCGATGGGCACGCTCATGGAGGTCTTAAAAGAGACCGGGCTGGCCCTTTCAAAGGTATCCGTCCACGCCGGTTCCGAGGGCCGGTACGAGCGCGGGAAGGACTGGCTCTCGCGGATTGCACCCGATCAGGAACGTGTGCTCAAAGAGACGTTCGATCCGATAAACCCGGATATTACCCGGTACGTCATCGAGTTCGGTTATGGGGATATCTATGCCCGGGGCATCCTGCCAATCCGGATCCGGCAGGTTGCTACCATCGCCGCGCTCGCCGCAAAAGGTACCGCCCCCTCGCAGCTCCGGTTCCATATCGGCGGCGGGCTCCGGGCCGGCCTTTCCGAGAACGAGATCGTCGAAATCATGCTGCTGATCTCCATTTATGCCGGGTTTCCGGCAGCATTGAATGGCATCGTCGCGACCCGCGAGGTTGCAGAGGCCTTAAAAGACGAAAAACGGTGAGCGGGGGAAAGACCCGCGGTCGTCTCCCCGGGAAACTCCCGCGCACCAGGTAAAAAATGGAAAACGAAGTGATCGAATATGACAAAAGTTGTTGCATTCAACGGAAGCCCAAGAAAGGATGGAAACACCTCCATCCTGATTGGGCATATGTTTGAGGAACTGGAGAACGAAGGGATTGAGACCGAACTTGTGCAGATCGGCAAAAAGAAGGTCCGGGGCTGTACTGCCTGCATGAAGTGTTTCGAGAACAAGGACGGGCATTGTGTTTTCGATGACGATATCGTCAACAGCTGCATCGATAAAATGGTCGGGGCGGACGGTATCATCCTCGGTTCGCCGGTATACTTCCTGGACGTGACCGCGGAGATGAAGGGATTGATCGACCGGGCGGGGTTCGTGTCCATGGCAAACGGGGGCCTGTACCGCCGCAGGGTGGGTATGGCTGTTGCGGCTGAACGGCGGTCCGGGGGCAGCCGTACGATCGACACCATGCTCCACTTCCTGCTCGCCGGTGGAATGGTTGTCCCGGGATTCCCGGTCCTCGGCGTCGGGAGGGAGATCGGGGACGTGAACAACGACGAGGAAGGCATCGGCCGTGCTCGGGATGCCGCGAAGAACATGGCCTGGCTCATCAAAACGATGAAAAAGGCGCAGGAATCCTGATGAACCATTCAGGAAGATATCCCTTGAGTAGCGTGATAATGGAGACACCCCGTTATGGAAGCCCTTGACGCAATCATGACACGCCGCAGTGTCAGGAAATACAAGAAACGACAGATACCGGATGCGGCTCTTGCAGAAATCCTCAAAGCAGGAACCTATGCCCCGTCTGCCCTCGCCCTCCAGCCGTGGGCATTTATCGTGATACAGGACCAGGAATTCCTCACCCGGGTCTCGGATTATTGTAAACCCATCATGATTGCGCACATGAAGGATGCGCATGACGGGATGTCCGATGCGTTCCGGGCGATGCTTGAGAGCCCCGGATATTCGATCTATTACCATGCGCCGACGGTTATTATGATCGTCGGGAAAACAGCGAGCCGGTTCCGGGAGATTGACTCGTCGCTCTGTGCTGAGAACATGATGCTTGCCGCTCATGCGCTCGGTATCGGGAGCTGCTGGATCGGGTCAACGGAAGTGGCCTATGAGAACAGGAAGCTCACGGCAGGGTTCCGGATCCCGGAAGGCTACAGTCCGGTCGGCACGATTGT
>NZ_JBAVMX010000121.1:0-3821 GCF_049690535.1 Methanoregula sp.
GGGACTTGAACCCTCGACCTGCTGATTACGAATCAGCCGCTATACCGCTAAGCCACGGCGGCGCACTGCCTCACAATATCGACCCGTACGCTAATAAAATCTGTGTTTGGTGGGGGGTTTATGAATATCCCCGGAGGGTTGTTACGCTCTCGGCGGGGTGCGCTTCCTTTGCCGGGGAGATCGTTCCAAACTTCCCTTCGTAGTCAGCGATGGTTTTCTGGAGGACACCAAGCAGGTTCTTTGCGTGCGCCGGCGTGATGGAGACGATTGCTTTTGCCCGCGCCTGGTTGACCTGCGGGAGCTGGTGGAGGAACATGAACGTGAACTCGTCATCCTTGTACGCGATCTGGATCATGTTGCTGTAGACGGGGTCAAGCGTCGGGGGGATATTGACGGATATTTCCTGTCCGGTCATACTGATTGGTTTGCCGTTTCTGGTATGAATAGTTGGTCACATGCCTTTGCTCGAAGCCCTTCCATGAGCATTTCCAAAAGTTTAAGTGGCCGGTTTTCCTCGATTAGAAGAGAGGAATTATTCTGGCGGGCGAGGACGGGCATGTCACGATCTCGGAGCTGGTGCGGGTGCAGGCCTGCCCGGTCCGGTTTTACTACGAGAAGAACGAGCCCATTTTTGAGTCGGACCGGTACGCGATCTGCAAGCAGCTCTCGTACCACCTCGGCAGTCCCCTTGTGGCTGACGCCATCTGGGACGAGGTGCTCATCGTCCGCCCAAAGACCGACCCGGCGCTCCGGGAGTTCCTGGACATCTGCGTGTCGTCCTGCAACAAGCACGAGTGGAAGCCGGCGGTCCAGACCGATGTGACGGTGGTCTCAAAGAAGCACGGCATCGCCGGCATGATTGACCGGGTGGCAGAGGACGGAACGTTCTCGATCATGCGGGCGGCAGGAGCGATGCCCTTTGGCACCTACGCGGCAGACCGGCTCCGGATCGCGGGCATCGCGTTCTGCCTTGAGGAGATGACGGGAAAAGAGGTGGAGGGCGGCCACGTGGAGTATATCCCGGACGGGATCTCGCGGTACCATACCGTCCAGCCCCGGGACCGGCGCCAGCTCCTCACGACCCTGCACAAGCTCCGGGCGATCCACCGGGGCGAGGCCCCCATCCACCCTTTGAATGCTCCTTGTAACCGGTGCAAGTATAAGGAGCGGTGCGAGGACAGCGGGGGGCACCGGCTGAGTGAGCTGTTGTGAGGACATCCATTAATCCGGGCTCAATATGGTCTCCGATTGACTCCTCCCGCATCCAAAAGAAGCCCGTATAGGGCTCCGTTTAAAAATAAGCCCAAATAGGCCGTATTTTGGCAATCGGACGAAGTAAAACGGACTCGATAGTGCGGTTCTTTTGGCAGATCTCATGCTAAATTGCCATTTGGACGATCCGGAAAATGACCGCTGCCAGAACGCGAATATGGCCCGATAAAGGGCATTATATGGGGGCCAATTTGGGCCTATTTTTTAAAATAGGGGCATTTTAGTGGTTTAATTTTTATGGGGGGCAATCGGACGATTTTTCAGGCGTTTTTCGGGAGGGGGTAGAAGAAAATCCCCGGAGCACTTACAATAAAAACAAGGGTTTTCCCGGAACAGAAGATCTATAACCAGCCCGGACTTTTCAAAAAAGCCGGGTAGGTTGAAACTAATCCGGTATTACGGATTTCGTCCATTGAAGGGAAATGAAATCCCATCTATCTTCGTTTCGCAATCAACGTGATGTATAAGTAGGATTCCAAAATTTGTAATATCATATCCACTTAATTTTTGCCCTCGGGAAAAAGAGTCATAAATTGGCGAATCGGTTTTCATATCAATAACATATCTTCTTGCTAATAGACCCAGTTGAACAAGATGTTCTAGATAACTTTTGTAGAGGGTTCCATGGAAATCCATTGATACCTTAGGTTCGCTATCAATCATCCATTGCGGATTTTCTAAAGTGTCAATGGGTTCGAGTATTTTTTTGTGTTTTTCTCTAAATTCACGATCACCATTTACAAGGGGATATAGAAAAAAACGAAGGAAAATTATCTCAATATCATTTATTTCGCCAAGAATTTTCAGAAGATGTTTGGATTCAATGAAATCAACATCATCTGAAATAAGACTGTTTTTAATTATCGATGCAAGATAACTTCGTCTTTCATCAGATAATGATCTTGCGGCTTGTCTTAAACTTTCCTCCATTAATTCTGTAAAATTTTCATTTTGTAATGCAAGTTTAAATAGAGTGGAATCTATTTTTTCCGTTTTTTTCTCTAACTGAATTGAATATTTCACCAATCGATCAAATCTCTGATTTGGAATAATGGTTCCAACCAATTCACTCATAAGTGGGCCAACCGTTGGAAGTAATGACAATGCTGACTTCATTGCTGACGCGGCGATATCAACTGTTTGAATTTCAAGTTCCGGAGGTATTTTTTCATCCAGAATTATTTTTATTTCTTCTGTGTGAAGTGTGCGTTTTTTGAGGAGTTCACGCGATAATATTTCGATCTTATGGAGAATCTTGGGATCATCGAGATGTTTATTGATAATCGATTCGATCTCTCTTTTCTCAATGGATGGGTCTACACGACTAATTTTGCATGAAAAATCAAATTTCTTTGTATCCGTTACACCATCTAGAGGATCGTCAATAGTTGGGCAATATCTTTTCTGTACCATCATACCCGATCTGAGAATAATCCGAGTTTCTCTCATATTACGAAGTGTTTTGAAACTCCCTCGAAGCGTATATCGAAAACCCGGGGGGTGTTCTACGGTGAGATATTTCACCGGAACGTTAAACAGATGAGCGAATACGACATGCCCCGCTTCGTGATAAGATGAGACTTCATCATAGCTCGGTTCGGTCATGGTTATCCCGAATTATTATATTCTTGATTATAAAAAGCGAAAGGGAATGGTAATGGGAATTTAATTACGATTCTGTCAAGTTTTCGGGAGGTGGAATATCTATCTTCGATAGCGATTTTACTTCAACCCCCCCTTGCCGTTACCGGATGGTTTCGGCCCCGGTAAAAAATGATGACCACGACCCGTTCAAGAAGGGTTTTGAATCCCCGGCGCCAACGTACTACCCATACTTCTGATGACCGCTCCACGTTCCGAATCCCAAAATGGACTGCCCGCGAACCTCGCGAAAGGCTGTGTCCTCTGTTATCAGGGCGCAAAGATGGTGCTCTTTGTGACGGGACGCTGCCGCCGCTCCTGCTGGTACTGCCCGCTCTCTGAGGAGCGCAAGGGAAAGGACGTGATCTTCGCAAACGAGCACCGGATCGAAAGCCCGGATCAAGCGATTGAGATCGCGGAGCGCATGAGCGCGCTCGGGACCGGGGTCACCGGCGGCGAACCGCTCCTCTGCCTCGACCGGGTCGCACAGTATTGTACGGCGCTCAAAGAGCATTTCGGACCGGAGCACCAGATCCACCTCTATACGGCGCAGGCCCCGGCAAAGGCGGACCTGGAACGGCTCAAGGGGGTCGTGGACGAAATCCGGCTCCACCCGCCCCGGGAGTGCTGGGATCATATTCTCGATACCGATTTTATCGCCTCCGCAAAAATGGCAAAGGAGCAGGGCTTTGACATCGGCATCGAAGTCCCGGCGCTCCCCGGCCTTGAACTGCTCATCCCGGCCCTCCCGTACCTCGATTTTCTCAACATTAACGAGCTCGAATGGGGCGAGACGAACGCCGACGATATGCGGGAGCGGGGCTACGAGCCGGCCGACGGCGTGCACAACGCAGTTGAGGGTGCACGCGAGTGGGCCGCTGATCTCGTAAAGCACAAGAAAGTCCACT
>NZ_JBAVMX010000122.1:0-3335 GCF_049690535.1 Methanoregula sp.
CCCTTTTTGACGACAAGAGTATCTTTACCACGCTCCCCGAGGCCTGCCCGTTCTTCCGTCACCAGCCGGGTTCGGAGAAGGCGTTCTGCACGGTGCACCTGACCCGGCCCGATATCTGCCGGGACTACGGCTGCTGGCGGATGCTGATCGTCAACCGATCCGGACGACGGGTGGGAAGGATCATGTTCTCCCGGTATCTCTGCTCGGAAGATCCGCTGGTGACCCGGATTTTTGAAGAGTGCATCGACGCGGTCCGGGAACCGGATGATTCACGATGGGACGAGATGGTAATCCGCGTGCTGACAAATCAGGGATATGTAGTGAGGAAGTGAGGGATATCCTGCTCCTACACGCGATAAGCGCCGCTGCCAAAGGGTGCCCCGGTGCTGATTCAGGTATCTACCCGCGAAAAAAGTGTCAGAGCCTGACCAGCTCGTAGTCACGGCTGCCCATGCCCAATTCTTCTGCATACTGCAGCTGGCGCGGGCCGTCAGTGTTTGGCCGCATCCCGGCAAACTTGTCCTCGCCCGGGTGGAGGTGGGATGTGAGGAATGACTCCTTGTACCCCTGCTGCTGGTTCACGAGATCACGTGCCGCCGCATCAATCGCCACCGGGTCTGTTGAGGCGAGGATGCCGATGTCCGGGACAATCGATGCATCGCTCCACGGGACGCAGTCGCAGTCCGGCGTGATCCGGGTAAGAAAACTGATGTAGCCTACCTTCCCTTCTTTCCCCTGCACCGCCCCGTACGCATACTCGATCAGCCGCTCGGTAAAGAGTGGGATCTCGGTCTCCCAGTTGATGTCGATCGCGTGCGACGGGCAGACTGTCATGCATTCGAAGCACCCGATGCAGAGACCGTGATCGATAGTGGATTTCTTTTTGACAAGCGTGATCGCGGACTTCGGGCAGACCGCCACGCACTTCCCGCATCCGATACAGAATTTGCGGATCGAAAACGGCTTTGCCTGGTGCTGCGCCCGTTTTCCCTCGGGCGGTGCGCACCCCATCGCGAGGTTTTTGAGCGCCCCGCCAAACCCGGCCACCTCGTGCCCCTTGAAATGGGTCATCACGATCATGCTGTCCGCCGCGACGATGTCTCCTGCGATCGAGACCGATTCAAAGTGCTTTTTGTTAATGGCAATATGAGCGACGTTTTTCCCGCAGAGTCCGTCCGCAATGATCACCGGTGCCCCGATCACCGCGTAGTCGAACCCGTGGTGCACCGCGGTCGTGATATGGTCGACCGCGTTGGAACGGCTTCCGAGGTACAGCGTGTTTGTATCCGTTACAAACGGCAGGGCCCCCGCCTCTTTTATCTTCTCCACTACCTGCCGGACATAGACCGGGCTGATGAAAGAATCGTTTCCCTGTTCCCCGAAATGCAGTTTTATCGCCGTGCGATCCCGCTTGTGGATACAGGACGAAAAACCAGCCACCTCAAAGAGCCGCCGTACTTTTGCCTCGGTGCTCTCGTCATTCGATCGTGCCCGGAGGCTTGCAAACCAGACTTTACTTGTCATCCGGATCATCCCCGATCGATTATTGTCACGCACACGTATCTAAAGTTCGTGGCCGGTCAGACTATTGCATCAAGGTTGCGCATCCGGGACCTGTCCTTATTGTACCGTTTCAGGTCCTTTGCCCGCTCGAAGTACTGGCGGGAGAGGTCTTCCCGGCCCATCTCCTGCGCACAGACTCCCATGTTGTTCCAGGCATCAGCATTCGCCGGGTTCTTCTCCAGCAGTCGGTTGTACGTATCCACCGCTGCCGAGAGGATCGTGTCATCGTCCCTGAGGATCCCGATTTTTTTGAGTGTTTCGGCACAGGTATAGAGGATCTCCTCCTCATTCGGCGCGAGTTCCACCGCTTTTGTAACGGACGCAAGTGCCTCTTCGTTGCGCTCCAGCGCTTTCAGGCATAAACTACGGTCGTTCCACGCAAAAGCATGCGAGGGATCGATCTCAAGCGCACGGTCAAAAGCAGCAATCGCATCCTCGTACCGCCCTTCCCGGTAATAGAGCCTGAGACCCTCCATGTAGTGGGCTTTTGCCCTCCCCAGAATGCGGCCAAACATATTGCCCTGGCCTGCGGGGGGTTCGGTTTTTTCCGCGGTGGTCGCATCGGCTGTAATGGGAGTCTGACGGCTTAAGAGTTCCGGTCCAAGGGTATTGGTGATATCGCGGATCGCCCCGATGATACCGATAAAGATCCCGCGGCCGTCAGAAATCGGGGTCGCCTTCATCCACAGGATCCTCTCCCCTCCGTTGCTTGCCGGTGCCTTTGTCCACGCGGTAACCGTCCCCCCATCCTTTGCAATGACTGAATAATTATGCCGCCGGATAACCGGGAGCTCTTCAAAAACCATGTCTACGAGCATCGGATCCTTATTTCCAAAGAAGGGGAGGGCATATTCGTGGTCTTTTTTCCCGATGATATCCGCGACCCCGACACCGGAAAGATTTGCCATGCCCTCGTTCCATGCGATCACCTGCCCGTCCCGGTCGATCGCAAACGCCGGCTCGCGGAAGAAGTGGACTGCATCGGTCAGGATCTTTTGTGAGGTTCCAAGACCCTTCCCGACCATCTTTCCTTCGACCGCCCGCCTGATCATGTGCACCATCTCCCGGAGCTGCGGCTGGATATCCTCGCCTTTTTTTAAGAAAAAGTTCGCACCGTTGTTGAGCGCCTCAATGGCGGCATATTCCCGTCCCACTCCGGTAAAAATAATGACCGGCGTCGTATCGCCTTTTGACCGGAGGATCTTCAAAAACTCGATCCCGTTGATCTCCGGCATATCGTAATCGACAATAATTGCATCGAAGGTCTGGTTGTTGAGGAGTCCAAGGGATTCTTTTGCGGATCTGGTGGTACTGATCTTCATGTCCCCGAACCGCTCTAAAAACAGCTTTGTTACGCTGAGCACTTCCTCCTCATCATCAATAATAAGCACTGACAGCATTTCTGACCGTTATTTCGTTCATTTGACGGCTAACGATAAAAAAGAATGTGTTATTATTTTCGTTTTGAAAGTTCGTGGTCGAGGCAGAAGAGATGGCCGGGCGTATCCCCGACAGTTTTGATCTTGTCGCAGATTGTGGCGGCATTCATTTCTTCTTCGACCTGCTCTTTTACAAACCACTGGAGCACTTCGAACGTTGCGTGGTCTTTTTCCTTGACCGCGAGGTCGACAAGGTTGTTAATCATGCCGGTTACTTTCTGCTCGTGGGCGTACACCTCGTCAAAGACCTTGCCGGCCGATGACCACTTTGTCTTGGGTGCCTCTATCGCGTCAAGGACAACCTTTCCCTGCCGTGCAATGATATAATCGTAA
>NZ_JBAVMX010000123.1:0-3628 GCF_049690535.1 Methanoregula sp.
CGATAACCCATACCCACCCGGCAGCCCACGCCGCGGTCTCGACATTTATCACGCTGCTGTACCACGCGGTGCATGAACTCCCCGACCCTGTCGGGAAGGCCCTGCAGCAGGCACAGAACGAGGACGAGGTGCTTGGGGGCAAGATCCATAACGCAATCGAGCTTGAAAAAGATGGTACAGAAACGGACACCGCAGTCCTTAAGATCGGCAATGACGTGTCGTTGTACCAGACACTTCCCATTGCATTCTTCCTGATCAGCCGGTACCAGCGCCCTGCCGATCTCCTGACCGTTGCGGCCCATGTGGGCGGAAACACCGATACAATCGGTTTTATCTGCGGGGCGTATCTTGGGGCAAGCAAGGGTATCGATGCAATCCCCGTCGATCTTCTGGAGGGTCTCGAAGACCGGCAACGGATCGAAATACTCTCCCAGCGCATCTTCGATATCTACACCCGAAAACTCGAAACCTGATACTCTGCAAATCCCCTAAAAACCGGAATAAATCTTATTTTTGCGATATTTTTCAGAATCCCCGGAATTCCTGCATCCGCTTTCCGCAAAAGGTTAAGTTTTCAGGAATAAAAAGATCCATATATGAAAGTTGCGATTGTCGGGGCTTCGGGGTATGCCGGTGGGGAACTGGTCCGCCTCCTGTACCATCATTCTGCCGCGGAGGTTGTCTGCGCCACATCGCGCAAACTGGCAGGGACACCTCTTGACCAGATCCATCCCCATCTCAAAGGATTCACGAATCTCAAATTCGAGAATCCGTTGCCGGATGCGCTGGATGCAGATGTTGCATTTCTCGCTGTTCCACACACAGCGGCCATGTCCATCGCGGGAAAACTCCTCTCACGGGGGATCAAGGTGGTCGATTTAAGTGCCGATTACCGCCTCCCAAAGGAGACTTTTGAGAAAGTGTATGGCGTCACGCACACGGATTATTTCCCTGCACCCTACGGTATCCCCGAACTGCACCGGAAAGAGTGCATCAATGCGAAGTTTGTGGCAAACCCCGGGTGTTTCCCCACCGGTGCCACCCTTGCCGCAGCCCCGCTAGCCCGGTACGCAAACACGGTCATCTTTGATTCAAAGACAGGTGTGAGCGGAGCGGGTGACAACCCGTCAGCAACCACCCACTACCCGAACGTCGGTGACAATATCACGCCCTACAAATGGACCAGCCACCGCCATCTCGCCGAGATGAAACAGGAACTCTCAAAGCTCGGTTCAACCGCGAAATGCTACTTCACACCCCACCTCGTACCGGTCAACCGTGGCATCCTTACCACCGCCCACATCCTCCTAAACGAGCCTATGGAAACGAAAGAGGTCGAGAAACTGTACCAGGATTTCTACAAGGACGAATTTTTCGTCCGGTACCAGAAGCCGATGCTCTCGGCAGTCCGGGGCAGCAACTTCTGCGATCTCATGGTCGAGAGCGAAGGCATGCGGGTGGTCGTGGCGTCAGCGATCGATAATCTTGTCAAGGGAGCAAGCGGGCAGGCCATCCAGAATATGAACATCATGTGCGGGTTTAAGGAAACCGACGGTCTTGTCGCAGCCGGTCTGCTGCCATAACGGAGTGAACACGATGCTTGTTTCAGAAGCCATGACAAAAAATCTCCTGACATGTACTGTAGATACCCCGCTCCGCGATGCGGTTGCGATCCTGCGCCAGCATCACATCGGGGGACTGCCCGTTATGGAAGGGGACACCCTTGCCGGGATAATCACGGAATCCGATGTCATCGCACAACTGGAGACCAGGAAACTTTCCGATGATCTCTGGCTCCCGTCTCCCCTTGAGATCATTGAGGTGCCGATACGGGAATTTGTCAACTGGGAGAAGACCAAGGATGCCCTGCGCAATATCGGGGATCTACCGGTAAAAAAAGTGATGACTCACCGGGTCGTTACCGCGACAGGGGACATGGATATCGAGGCTGCTGCCGCACTGATGCTTAAAGAGGGCATCGCGCGTCTGCCGGTACTTGAAGGGAAAAAACTGGTCGGAATACTCACCCGTGCCGATATTGTCCAGGCAGTCGGCGCATCATATTCAACCTGAAACATCAAACGCAAAAGTAACCACTACCAGCGGAGGGAACAGGAACATGGTCTATAAGAGTATCTGTGCGGTAAAAGGTGTCACCGCATACGGGGTGAAGGAAGGAAAGTTCGGTCTGGCACTTATCCGCGCAAGCGGAACTGCAGCCGGCGTGTTTACCGAGAATCTCGCAAAGGCGGCTCCTATCGAACTGATGCGAAAGCAGATTAAATCAGGAAAACTGGAGGCAGTCATCGCCAATAGCGGCTGCGCGAATGCCTACACCGGAAAGAGGGGGTACGAAGACGCGGTCACCATGACAGAGTATGCCGGATCCGCACTGGGCGTGGATGCAACATCAGTCGGTGTGGCAAGCACCGGGGTTATTGGCCGGTACCTCGACCTTTCCCTGATCCGGCGCCAGTGTGCCGATGTGGCTCTCAAACTCACCTCGAATCCGGATGCCGAGGATCGCACGGTTCATGCTATCATGACGACCGACACGCGCCCCAAGCACGCGCTCGTTAAAAATGAAAGTTTCACGATCGGGGCGATTGCCAAGGGAAGCGGCATGATTGCCCCTAACATGGGCACGATGCTCTCGTTCATCTACACCGATGCGCAGATCGAGGCAAAACCTCTCAAGGAGGCGCTCAAACTTGCCGCACAGCGGACGTTCAACCGGGTCGTTGTCGATGGCGATATGAGTACAAATGACATCGCGCTCTGCACCGCAACCGGCGATGCCGGAAAGGTAAATGAAAAGGAGTTCTCCCTTGCGCTCGAAGCGTGCTGCCGCTCCCTTGCGCAGCAGATCGCAGCTGATGGTGAAGGCGCGAGCAAACTCCTCGAAGTCACTGTCCGCGGTGCCCCAAAAGAGGCCGCAGCTGCAAAGGTTGCCCGGGTCGTGATCGAATCACCCCTTGTAAAGACGGCGGTTTACGGTGAAGACCCCAACTGGGGACGTGTCATTGCGGCCGCAGGTCGGGCCGGTGTTAAGTTTGACCCGAACGCGGTTTCGCTGTGGATCAGCGACGGGAACAACCAGTACCCCCTGGTAAAATCCGGTGAGATTATCGCCGATCTGACTAAAGCCAAGGCAGCGATGCACGGTAACAAGGTCATCTTCGTGCTTGACCTTGGGGCCGGAAAGGAAGAGGCGACCGCATGGGGCTGCGATCTTACTGAGAAATATGTCGAGATCAACGGGAGGTATACGACATGATGAAGCGCGAGGACGTCCTCATGGAGGCCCTCCCCTACATCCAGCAGTTCCACGGCAAGACTATCGTTATCAAGCTCGGCGGCCATGCGATGGTCGACCCGGTGGTCCTTGAAAACGCCATAAAGGATGCAGTCCTCCTCCATTACGTCGGGATCCATGTCGTGCTCGTTCACGGGGGCGGGCCGGAGATCACCGAGAAGATGAAGGCCCTTGGGAAAGAGTCAGTCTTTGTCGGGGGGCTCCGGGTCACCGATCAGGAGACGCTGGAGATTGCCCAAATGGTGCTCGTCGGCAAGATCAACAAGGGCATCATCTCGCTTATCGCCAAATGCGGTGCAAAGGGTGTCGGGC
>NZ_JBAVMX010000124.1:0-9194 GCF_049690535.1 Methanoregula sp.
GCATAACGTAGTATATTGCAGCACCGGGAAAATAATCATATCACCCATGCACGTGTCCTCTCTGACACCCGTCGCAGGGAATCCTTGATATCGTCGTCCGTTCTAACCCTGTTCAGGTTACGGGTGCACACCCCTTCCCGATACCATGCTCGACACCCTCCAGATGTTTATTCTGGCATTTGCCCTTGGCCTGACCGGCGCCCTTGCGCCGGGCCCCACGCTGGTTGCCACCATCAACGCATCGATCCCCGGCGGCTGGACGATGGGCCCGAAAGTGACGCTCGGCCACATGCTATCAGAACTCGTTATCGTCCTTTTGATCGTGGCCGGCCTTGCAACCGTCGCGCTCCGGTACACCACCGCGGTTGCGGTCATCGGGGGCGTGGCACTCGTGATCTTCGGTATCCTCACGATCACCGGGAGCCGGGGGGCCTCGCTTGCGGGGAATAGCGGCGGGCAGGCAACCGTTGCGGCAAACCCGTATTTTGCCGGTTTTTTCACGAGCGTCGCAAACCCGTATTTCTGGATCTGGTGGCTCACGATCGGGAGCGCGATGGTGATTGCCGGCCTTGCCGGTGGGATCTTCCTTGCCTGCGTCTTTATGGCCGGGCACTGGTGTGCGGATCTCGGGTGGTTTACCCTTGTCTCGACCGGCATCTCCAGGGGAAAGACACTCCTCTCCGATCTCACGTACCAGCGGATCATGATTGCGTGCGGCCTCTTTCTGGTCATCTTCGGGTGCTATTACCTCGTGCGGGTCCTAGTGCCTTGGGCCTGAACCTCCTTGGGACAAGGTGCGGTATATTAACAAAAAACGCTAATAGAGAACGTTAAGGATGGCAGAGAAAGAACCGTCGCGGGACATCCGCACGATGATCCATGAGTTCAGGACAAGCGAGCACTGGGCGGTCTCCCTTGCCCGCGACATTCTCTGGGTGGCGGCCGTGGTCGGCTGTATCGCGCTCGCGCTCTACCTGATCTGCGGGACGTGGCCGGCGGTCGTCACCGTGGAATCGGGGAGCATGGAGCCCCACATGAACATCGGGGATCTCGTGGTCGTTGTCGCCCCCGACCGGTTCGGCCCCCTCCAGACATGGGACGAGGCCCACGCGACCGGGTACCAGAAGTTCGGCGATTACGGGGATGTGATCATCTACCGCCCGAACGGCGAGACCGATTTCTGGGCACAGATCGGCCTGCTCCCGCTCTCAAAGCAGCACCCGATCATCCACCGGGCCATGACTTGGGTGGATGCAGGGGATCCCGAACCATCGTATCTCAACCCGTATCGCGGGAACGTAACCCCCTCCGGGTATATTCCGCTTGCAACGACCAATACGACCGAGTACGGGTACTATCTCATGTACCCCGAAAACGCTACGCCCCCGGGGAATCTCTCCGAATATTCCCAGGGCATGGGATTCAGTACTGCCACCGCGAAGTACTTCCTCCCCGAACAATACGTTATTAACGGGAGCGGGTATGTCAGATACGGCGATGCAACAGCGCATGGCGGCTACATCACCAAAGGGGACAACAACCCGGTGAGCGATGAAGGGTATCTCACGGTCGGGGACATCCAGACGATCGAGCCGGTCGAAAAAGACTGGGTGGTCGGAAAAGCCCTTTTCACGATCCCCCTTATCGGTCTGCTCCCGCTCAATATATGGTGGGTGATCCTCGTCTTCATCGTAGTGATGGTTGCCTGGGACTGGTATGCAAAACGAAAGGAAGCGGAGTCCGGCAAAAAGGCCGGAAAATCTAGGAAGCCTTCGAAGGGTTCCCGGCAGAAGAAATAATCTGATATTCTGGTCGTAACGACAATGACATCCGCACTTAACACGCTCCTGCGCGACGTACAGGCCGGCCACCGGCTCTCACCTGACGAAGGCGAATACCTCATGAAGACGACCGGCCGCGACGTCTTCCGCGTCACTGCAGCTGCCGATGAGGTGAGGGAGGAAAAGGTCGGCGATATTGTCACGTACGTCCGGAACCAGAACCTGCACGTGACCAATATCTGCAAGAACCTCTGCGGGTTCTGCGGCTTTGGGAAAAAAGCGACCGATCCCGGCGCCTACTGCCAGGACCTTGACGCGACCCGGGCCGGTGTGCGGCTGGCACAGGAACGCCATGTCACTGAGATCTGTTTTCTCTCAGGTGTCAACCCCGCTTTTGACCTCGACACCTACACCGGGCTGCTCACCGCGGTGCACGAGATCGCCCCTGATATCCACATCCACGCGTTCAGCCCGGACGAGGTAGCCCATGCGGCAAAACGGAGCCGGTGCACCACGGCAGAGGTTCTTGCCGCCCTCAGGGATGCGGGGCTCGGTTCTCTTCAGGGAACCGCTGCGGAGATCCTGATCGAGTCCGTGCGAAAAGTGATCTGTCCCCGGAAAGTCTCCGGTGCCGAATGGGTGCGGATTATCCGGGAGGCTCACGCAATGGGCATCCGCACATCTGCCACCATCATGTACGGCTCGTACGAGTCCGCCCGTGACCAGGTGGACCACATGGCGATCGTGCGTGAGATCCAGGATGATACCCACGGCTTTACCGAGTTCATCCCGATGTCATATATCCACACCAATACCCCGCTCTATACGCAGGGTGTAGCAAGGGCCGGGGCAACGGGCAGGGAAGACCTCCTGATGATCGCGGTCTCCCGGCTGTTCCTGGACAATTTCAACAACGTGCAGGTATCGTGGGGCAAGCTCGGCCTCAAGATGACGCAGCTTGCGCTCCTGTGCGGGGGTAACGACCTTGCCGGCACGATGTTTACCGATGAGGTCTCCGTGGATGCGGGTGCAGGCGATGCCAGTTACCTTTCCCCTGAAGTTATGGAGAGGATGACGGCGGATCTCGGGCGGACGCTCCGGCAGCGGACGACGCTCTACGATCTGATATAACCCGCTGAAACGGCGGAAACCTCTCAAAAAAGATTTTTTTCAGGTTATTTTCTTTAAGAGTCGATCAGAGCAGTTCCAGCGCCTGCTTGCCGGTCATGCCGTTTGTGATCCCGCGACTCATCGCGCCCCGGTTGACCTCCTTTATAATGCCGGTCAGGATGTCATCGGTGGTGACAATGGACGGTCCTTTTGCGGGGCGGACTTTTGCCGCCGGGTAACTGAACGAGTCAAGCGCGGCGACATCGAAAGCGCCGCACCCCACAAGACCCACATCGGTGATAACCGCGACTAGGTTTGCGGGCCCGAGCGGGATGACGTACCCGTCGGCTACCTTCTTTGACAGATGAACGGAGACCTTTTGCATAATCCTTCTTATGATGCACATTGGCGCCACGGTATAATAATTATGACGGGGAACTGCCCGGGCCGACAGGTTTTATGGTAAGTATGACACAGTGTGACACACTAAGACGATGAATGGTGCTGGTATGGACAGGGATCTTCGAACAGTGCTCTCCGATGCAGCGGGCGGTCACCGGATCAGCGAACAGGATGCGCTCGCGCTCTTTGGGACCCGGGGCCGCGATCTCTGGAAGATCGTGGCAGCCGCCGATGAAAAGCGGGAAAAAATTGCCGGTGATGCGGTCACGTATGTCCGGAACCAGAACATCAACGTAACCAACCTCTGCGTCAATGCCTGCGGTTTCTGCGGTTTCTCGAAGAAGCCGGGCGACGAAAGGATCTATTTCCATGACGAGTCAGTTATCCGGGAGAAGGCACAGCTCGCGAAGTCCCGCGGCGTCTCCGAGATCTGTACGGTGAGCGGCCTCCACCCGGCTTTTACCGCACAGTCCTATATCGATGTCTACCGCTGGATCTGCGAGGAAGCCCCGGGGGTGCACCTGCACGCGAGCAACCCGATGGAGGTTGCGTACGCGGCGCGGCAAAGCGGCATGAGCACAAAGGACGTGCTCGCAGCGATGAAAGAGGCGGGTCTCCGCTCGATGTGTGGGACGGCCGCGGAGATCCTTGTGGATTCTATCCGGGAGAAGATATGTCCTCAGAAGATCCCGACCGCCGAGTGGATCCGGATCATCAGAGAGGCACACGGGCTTGGCATCCCCACGACTGCGACGATCATGTACGGCCACTGTGAGAGCGACGCGGACCGGGTCCGGCACCTTGCGATTTTGCGGGAGATCCAGGATGAGACCCACGGCTTTACCGAGTTTGTCCCGCTCTCGTTTGTCCACATGAACACGCCGATTTACCGGGCCGGGCTGGCCCGAGCCGGGGCCACCGGCCGCGAGGACGGGCTGATGGTTGCAGTTGCCCGGCTCTTCCTCGATAATTTCAGGAATATCCAGGTCTCGTGGGTAAAGGAAGGGATCAAGATGGCGCAGCTCGGGCTTCTTGCCGGGGCAAACGATCTTGGCGGCACGATGTTTGAGGAGAGCATCTCAAAAGGCGCCGGGGCACAAAACACGGACTACCTCGACCCAAAGGAGATGCAGCGGGTCGCAGAGGATATCGGCCGGCCGCTGTGCCGGCGCACGACGCTCTATAAAAAAGCCTGATGGAGGGGGGCTGTGGTGTGGCACTCCCTTAAGGGTACTGATCCCTTGTGCCAATACCAGATTACCGGGGCTTGAGCAGCCTGACGATCTTGTCCCCGGTCTTTTTGGCGTGCGCCACGGCTTTTGCATCCTTCATGATATCCCCTTCATCCGTTCCCGTTCCGATGACGGAACCGAGCGATGCAAACTCGTGGGCGCCAAGGAACCCCTCGATCGTTGCCGCCGCCCGCTCCGCCCCCATCGAGGCGTTGACCGCAACGGCAATCCCTTTTTTCCCGGAAAGCCTGCGGTCATGGTAGAGCGAGTACGTGCGGTCGATGAAATTCTTGAGCTGGCCCGTGACATCGTAGTAATACGTGGGGGACCCGATCACGAGCACCTCGCAGTCGAGGACCTTCTGTGCGATGCTCCCCCAGTCATCATTCTCGATCACGCACCACTTTTTCTCCATGCATTTGAGGCAGCCCAGGCACGGGTGGATCTTTTTCCCGGCAAGGGAGACAAATTCCGTTTTTAATCCTGCCTCCTTACACTGCCCGAGGATCACCTGGATGAGCTGTGCAGTGTTCCCCTCTTTTCGCATACTGCCCGACAACCCGAGGACTTTCATACGTTACCCTTTCCTTTGGGGGTAATGATGGTTTTGATCCCGGGGGAAAGCCCGAGGCCGGAAAATGCCGCGACGATCTCTCGTTGCGGGTCGCGGGGCCGGTACAGGAGGTGGGACAGGCAGTCACAGTCACTGCACCCGAATTTTTCCACACCAGTTCCGCCCCGGGCAAGGACCGCGGCGAGCCGGCATTCGAGGCGCTCCTGTGTTGGGGCATACACGGCATATGCGATACGGAAGCGTGGATCGGTCAGCAGGTAATCGATATGCCATTTCGGCAGCCTGTCCCTCTGCTCCGCGAGCCTCATGTGGCGTTCGAGCCGCACAAGGCCGCCGGGCCCGAGGGCTGAACCGATGTAGCAGTGCCATCCGGCTGCAAACGGGAGGGGGCCAAGCGCCCCGATTCGCACGGTGCAGGTGGGATTTTTCAGAACAAGACCGTAGATTCCCTTATCCATACCCGCCCTTCATGAGCTGGTTTGCTGCCGCGATGTGGCGTTTCCCGCCGCAGTCCACCGGCTTCCCGTGCCCCGGGTAGAGCCCTTCCACGTCAAGCGGCAGGAGACGGTCGAGGGATTTTTCAAGCGCCTGACGGCTGCCGCCAAGGAAATCATAGCGGCCGAATGCGCCATCGGTAAACACGGTGTCCCCGCTGATAAGCACCTTGTCCGGCTCCGACCAGAGGCAGATACTCCCCGGTGTATGGCCCGGTGTGTGGATGACCGTGAGATTTCCGATCGTATCACCGTCATTGAGTACGATATCAGGCACGATGCCCGGCGAGCGGGCGCAAAAGTGCATCGAAAGGCTCCGTGAATCATCGATAAGGCCCGCAGCATCGTCCCGGTGGATCGCAACCTTCGCTTTACACATGTGGGCGATCTCCTTTACGTGGGCAATGTGGTCAAAGTGGCAGTGGGTAAGGACAATGGTGTCGATCTCATCCTTGTACGGCTGGACAGCCATGGGAAGGAGACCGGCGTCCACAAGGATCGTGCCGAAAATATATGAGTTCGCGAAAGCTCCCTGTTCGGGAATCCACCTGACCTGCATGCACAATAATAAAGCATACCAACAGATGTTTGTTATGGATATGCTCATCCGCAGGTGCTCTTCTGGTGTTCCCGATCACGTCGCAGTGGCGGCACGGGCGGAGGGCATGGACCCGGAACGGATGGCCCGGCTCATCGCTGCGGGCCGGATCGCGATCCCGGCAAACCCGAAACGCCGGCACCGGCTCTCTGCCATCGGTAAGGAGTGCACGGTCAAGGTGAACGTGAATGTCGGGACATCGGGCACCCGGTGTGACTATGCCCTTGAGGAGAAGAAGGCGAAAGGAGCACTCGATAACGGGGCCGACGCGATCATGGACCTCTCGACCGGCGGGGATCTCGTTGCCATCCGGAAAAAGATGCTCTCCCTTGACACGACGGTCGGGACCGTGCCCATATACGAGGCCGTGCGCCGTGCGGGAAATGCGGCAGACGTGGATGCCGACCTGCTCTTTAAGGTCATACGGGAGCACTGCGAACAGGGTGTGGATTTCTTAACCCTCCACTGCGGGGTAAACCGGCAGGCTCTCGATGCCCTGAAACTCGACCCGCGCCTGATGGGAGTTGTGAGCCGGGGAGGGACATTCCACTGCGCAATGATGATGCTCCGGGACGAGGAAAACCCGCTCTATGCCGAGTTCGAGTATCTCCTTGATATCCTCGCGGAATACGACGTCACAATTAGCCTCGGGGATGGGATGCGGCCCGGCTGTATGCAGGATGCGGGAAAACTCGCAAAGTCGGTGGAGTACGTGACGCTCGGCACGCTCGCGAAACGTTCCCTTGCCCGGGGCGTCCAGCGGATGATCGAGGGGCCGGGGCACATGCCGCTCGACCAGGTGGGCTACAACGTGCGGATGATAAAGGAGATCACCGATCATGCCCCTCTCTACCTGCTCGGGCCCATCGTGACCGATATTGCGCCGGGCTACGACCATGTGGTTGCGGCGATCGGGGGAGCGGAGGCCTGCCGGAACGGCGCCGACTTCCTCTGCATGGTTTCGCCGAGTGAGCATCTCGCCCTTCCGGACGTTGAGGACATCATCGAAGGGACCCGGGTCGCAAAAATTGCGGCGCACGTCGGGGATACTGTACGGCGCCACGAGGGATACAAAATGGAGCGCGAGGTGCAGATGGCGGAGGCCCGACACCTGCTCGACTGGGATGCACAGTTCAGGCTGGCGCTGTACGGCGACCATGCAAAAGCGATCCACTGCCGGGACGGGGACACGGACACCTGCTCGATGTGTGGGGATCTCTGTGCGATTAAGATGGTGCGGGAGCTCTTTGAGGGAAAAACGGGAAAAGGGGAGAATGAGTGACCGGGGGTTCCCGGTTAGCCCTGCTTTTTTGCCCCGTTCACGATCCCGGCAACCTGCGCCATGGTGACCGGCGTGGTCCGGGAAAACGGTACCGATTTTGTGATCATCAGGAACTTTATGACGGCCGTCCCGGCGATAGTTACCTCAATGCTGCCTTTCGTGACAAACATTGCGAGCGCTCCGGCAAGTGCCGTGTTGTGTGATGTGACCGGAACCCTGAGCACGGTTGCGGTGCTGGCGGCGATCTTCGCTTCCCCGGTGTTCCCTGTTGCGATCTGCTGGCTTGTGCCATCTTTCTGGTACAAAACGGCAAACGGGCATTCTTTCAGGGTCGCGCCCACCGGGTTCTTGTTCTCCACCCGGATCGCCACTTCAAGGTCGAGTGTCGATAGGGAAACATTCCTGAGCGAGACCCCTTCGAGAGTCACCACCGGGTCCTGCAGGATCGGCATGGTACCAGCGTAGGGCTGAAAAAGAGATAATCCTGCCCGTGGGATTATTCCCACGCTTTACTTTTTAGCCAGTTTCAGGATCCGGATCGCGAGGTGAGCCGCGTTGTCCCCGTTATCGACACCCACGCACGCGACAGGCACGCCCTTTGGCATCTGGACGATCGAGAGCAGGGCATCGAGGCCATTCAACGTCCCGCTGACCGGCACCCCGATCACCGGCTTGTCGGTCTTTGACGCGATAACGCCCGGCAGTGCAGCCGAGAGCCCGGCGATGGCGATGAATACCTTACAAGTATTGGTTTTGACATACGCATCCAGCTTGTCCGGGTCCCGGTGGGCAGAGATCACCTGGTAGTCCCAGGAAACCTTGTGTTCGTCAAGGACCTTCTTTGCCTTGTCGGCAATCGCGGAATCGGATGTTGATCCGCAGATGATTGCAACGTCTGCCATATAAGCCATCCAAACTTATATCCCGTCTATATAAATATACTATTGGCAGATCCACATGGAAAAAGAATCACTCCTTATGCTGCCAGGCCCGGTTCCGATGCCGGAACGGGTCAGGTTCGCAATGTCACGCCAGGCAATCAACCACCGGAGCGCCGAGTTTGGCGTAGTTTACGCGGACTGCGTGCGGGTTTTAAAGACCGCATTCGGGACAACAAACGATGTCGTTGTGATAAGCGGATCCGGTACGGCCGGCATGGAAGCCGCGGTCGCAAACTTCGGCAGGGATAAGGAGATCGCCTGCTTCGTGAACGGAAAATTCGGCGAACGGCTCTACAAGATCAGCCAGCGCTACGGCAAGGCCCACGAGTTCCCCTCCGAATGGGGGACGCCGTTAAACCTCGCAGCGCTTGAAGAGCAGCTCGAAGCGGGCGCACAGGTTGTTACCCTTGTCCACAACGAGACCTCTGCGGGGATCAAGAACCCGGCAGCGGAGGTCGGAAGACTGGCCCACAAGCACGACGCACTCTTTATCGTGGACGGGATCACCTCGGTTGGCGGCGATGTTTTTGAAGCCGACAAGTGGGGTGTCGATGTCGCCATCGTCGGTTCGCAGAAGTGCCTTGCCGCCCCGGCGGGGCTTGCCGCGGTCGCGGTGAGCAGCCGGGCATGGGAACGGCTCACGAAGAACCCTCCCTACTATCTTGACCTTGCCGCGTACAGGAAGAGCGCCGCCGGAAAGCCGATGGAGACTCCGTACACCCCGGCGGTCCCGCTGTTTCTGGCACTTCGCGAGGCATGCCTGATGATAGAGGAAGAAGG
>NZ_JBAVMX010000125.1:0-62654 GCF_049690535.1 Methanoregula sp.
TCGCAGGGGCCGATCCGTTCAGAAAGGACTCTGGTATCCGCCCCGGCAATGTCGGCCACGATGCAGTTCACATCAGCGTCGAGCAGTGCGGCATTCTCCCGTGCGGTAACGATGGCCGCTGGGTCGAGATCGACCGCCCGCACCGTCCGGGCGCCGAGGAGTGCCGCCCCGATCGCAAGGATCCCGGTCCCGCACCCGAGGTCACAGACTGCCTTTCCCTCGATGTCGCCGTTCATGTATGCGTCATAGAGGAGCCGGGCGGCAAGGGTGGCCGGGGTCTGGTACTGTTCCCATGCCACGCGGGGCGTTTTGTAACCGGCACAGCGCTGCAATGCCATCTCCAGCTGCCTGAGTTTCATACGATCTCGTCAATGGTGTAGTAGTCCCACGTCCGCACACCGCAGAGGATCTCGAATTCCTGTGGGGAAAGGACGGGTTTTTTAAACCGTACCTGGTCGTCATAGGCAAGCCGGGGGCAGGCCGTGTTCACGTAACAGTCAAACCCGAGGTTGAGCAGTTCGTCCGGGTTTACCTCGCGCATCGTGACAATGACGGCCCCGGGAGAAAGTGCCGCGAGCCGTTCTGCAAGTGCCCGGCGCTGCTGGCCGCTTTTCGTGCTCACGATGATACCGATGTGCTGTGCCCCCCGGGCTTTCTCCATCACCGCAAACCGCCGGCGCAGGAGCGCATCGGCGCTGACTTCCTGTGCAGCACCGGTAAGGGGATCGAGTGCGATCACCCGGGCTTTCGTGGCAAGCGCGATGCCGATCGGGTGGAAAAGGCCGGTGCCGACAAAGAGGATCTCGCCGGCCCCGGTCGATTTTGCCGCGGCAAAACTGCACCCGAGAACCTGCCCCCTTAACGGGGTGCGCCCGGCGCCATCGGCGACCCGGACTTCATGGCCGTGCGATGCGAGAAATGCTTCCATTGCCGGGATGAGCGGGGCATGCTGGACCGTGGTGACAAGGCCAACGATCTTCTCCTTAAGCAGGGGAAAAGCATGGGCGAGAACCGACACATCGAAATCTACCGTCCATGGCTCGAATATGACGTTCTCCCTCTTGTCTACGGGAGCGTGTCCGAAATGCACGAGTACGTCTGCATTCCCGTATTCAAGGGTGTCGAGCGCAAGATCGCAGGCGCCATAACAGGGATCGCCACTGATAATAACCTCGAATCCTGCATTCTTCAGATTGGAGGTAACGGATGCTGCTTGCCGTTTGAGCCCTTCGGGAAACTGGAGGGCAACCTTATGTGCCCCGCGTTTTTTGAGTTTTTTGATCAGCTCAGATGTGTCGCTCAACCACATGCACCCGGTCGGTGACATTGATCTTCACGAGTGACTTGTACGGCCGCCCGATGTCGGGGTCGCCGCGCTGGATCACGATGCAGACATCTTTTACCTCAGCACCTGCGATTTCAAGTGCCGCAAGGAGCGCCCGCATCGTGCCACCCGTGCTCACCACATCATCGATGATCACAACCCGGTCACATTTGTATACGCCGTTGAGGTACAGTTCCCCTTTCGAGTAGCCGGTCTTCTGGTGAACAGGCACTTCTGAGGGAAGTTTATACTCCCGTTTGCGCATGACTGTCATGGGGATGTCGGTCATCACCGAGAGTACCGCCCCGATGTGGATGCCCATCGCCTCGACAACAACGATCTTATCGACATTGTTGAGGTCAAGCACTTTTATCATCGCGCTGCACACATCGCGGAGCAGGGCGGGTTCAACGAGCGGAACGCCGTCAGTGATTGGGTGGATAAAGTAATTGTACTCTCCGCGTTTCACCATCGGGCATGATTCAAGGGATTCTACCAGTCGGTCAAGCATGCATATCACCAAAATCTTTTAAGAATGCCTCAATACTATTGCGGGTCACGTGCGGCATGCAGACGATCCGCAGGTGGCCGTTTCTCGTCCACGAAACCTTCCACGGGGACGGGCCCTTCTCGCAGACAAAGGTCGCCACGTTCACGTCAGGGGTCGCCGCCGCCTCAATGCCGAGCGTTCCCATGCCGGCGATGAGGCGTCGGGTATTTTTCATGCAGCCGGCAACGACGGCTCTCATGCCCTCAATACCGAGATAATCGAGCACCGCGAGGGCTCCTGCCACCGGGGCCCCCGGGCGGGTACCGGCGAGCGTGTATTCTTTTTTCACCGTGAGGTACGGGGTGTCAATGTTGAGCGCATCGAGCATGTCCGGTTCCCGGGTTAACAGGCAGCCGGCCGGGATGGTGCTCATGCCCATCTTGTGCGGGTCGACAGCAATGGTCGTCACCCCGGGCAGGGCAAAATCAAAGGGCAGGGGCCTATCGAGAAACGGGATCACCATGCCGCCGAACGCTGCATCCACGTGCAGGAAGAGATCGTGCTGGTCTGCGATCTTTGCCAGATCTGCAATAGGGTCGACCATGCCGTACTCAGTAGTACCAGCGACACCGACCATGCAGATGGTATTCTTATCGACAAGCTCGGCAGCCTTGTCTGCCTGCATCCGGAGATCGGGGCCGAGCGGCACGCTCCGCATCTCAAGGCAGAGGATATCGCAGGCCTTCTTGAACGAGAAGTGGGCGGACTCCGGAACGACCACGTTCGGACAGGTGGCATGCCGGAGGGTTTTTGCAAGCCGGAGTGCCTGGATATTGGATTCGGTGCCTCCAGAGGTCGCATATCCCCCGGCCTCCTTCCTGTGGAAGAGTGTGCCGAAGCGTTCGATGAGCAGCCGCTCAAGCGACGCCGTCCCGGGAAAGAGCCCGGGGTCGCCGAGGTTCGTCTCCATGAACATATCGTGCGCCTTTACGGCGACCGGGTGCGGGAGCGTGCACATGGAGCTTAAGATATACGAATGGTCGATATCCTCCTGTTTTTTTGAGGATAAAAAAGAGAAGAGATTGTCTTCTGTCGTGCCCTTATTCAGCATCGCGGTTTCTCGCAGCTTCAAGGATGATGCGTTTCTCGGTGCGGGCAACAGCCTCGCGGATCTTTGCAATGGCATCGATATTTGCAGAGATACTTGAAATCCCGTGTTCCACGAGCCAGACCGCCATCTTCGGGTCGGAGCCGGCCTGCCCACAGATCGAGCATTCGACCCCGTACTCGCGGCATTTCTGGATGGAGTTGTGGATCAGGGTAAGGACTGCAGGGTGCTGGGGGTTGTACATGTCGGCCACATTCTCGTTGTTCCGGTCAATGGCGATCGTGTACTGGATAAGGTCGTTTGTCCCAAACGAGGCAAACTTAATGCCGGCCTGGAGGAAGTCCTCGATCATAATTGCGCTTGCGGGGATCTCGATCATAATGCCAAGTTCAACGTTTTCCACGTCAACGCCCCAGTCCCGCATCATTTCCTTTGCTTTTATGAACTGGTCGGGGTGGGAGACCATCGGGAACATGACGCCGAGATGTTCGTAGCCGGCCTTCCAGAGACGCTTGAACGCCTCAACCTGGAGCCGGAACTGGTCCGGGCTCTGGAGGTCGCGGCGGATCCCGCGCCAGCCGAGCATCGGGTTGTGTTCGAGCGGCTCGTTCTCTCCGCCTGCCATGTTCCTGAACTCGTCAGTCGGGGCATCGAGCGTCCGTACCCAGACGGTTTTTCCCGGGAATGCGTCGAGCACGATCTTGATGCCATCGTAGAGCTCTTTTACGAACTCCTCTTCCTTGTGGTTGGAGATATACCAGCCGGGCGTCTTGTTGAGCCCGAGGATGAGGTGCTCGATCCGGAGCAGACCGACACCGTCAGCACCGGTTGCCGCCGCCCGTGCCGCTGCCTCGGGGATCGAGACGTTGACTTTCACGCTTGTCGCGGTGATCACCGGTGCGCTGCCGACAACCACCGGTGCGGCACTGCCGGCCTTTGCTGCTCCGCCAACTGCGCCCTCGTAGACAAGCCCCAGTTCGCCATCGACGGTAACAAGCTGCCCGTTCTTGAGCTGCTGGGTCCCCGTCTTTGTGCCGACTACTGCAGGGGTGCCCAGTTCCCTGCTCACGATGGCTGCGTGGCACGTCATACCTCCTTCATCGGTCACGATCGCGGCGACCTTTCTCATCGCCGGCACCATGTCCGGATTGGTCATTCGGGTGACGAGGATATCGCCCTCTTTTACTGCTCCCGTATCCTTTGCATCCCGGATGATGACCACTTTACCGGTCGCGGTACCCGGCGCCGCACCCTGACCTTTCAGGAGAATCTTTGCATCCTTGTTCTGTCCAGACATGCCCGTTGCCTCTTTCTTACCGATGGTTGTGATCGGCCGGGACTGGAGGATATAGATAGTCCCGGCAACAATGCCCCATTCAACATCCTGCGGAACCCCGTAGTGGTTCTCGGCGATCTTGCCGTACATGGCGAGCTTCGCCACCTCGGCATCAGCGAGCACCTGCGCATCCTGCCGGGCCGCGTCAACGGCCACCAGTTTCGTGCCGTGGGATCCGTCAGGAACGATCTCCACTTTCTTGTTTGCAATCGTCGTTTCCGCGATGGACTCCGTCCGCTGGTCAAAAACATAATGGTCGGGAGAGACCGAGCCGGACACAACTGCCTCGCCAAGGCCCCACGAGCCTTCGATAATTGTGATCGGTTCACCGCTGATCGGGTGGGAGGTAAACATGACTCCCGCCTTCTCCGAATGAACCAGCTGCTGGACGACGACCGCGATGTTGACCGTGCTGTCCTCGAATCCCTGTTTTGCCCGGTAATAAATCGCCCGTGCCCCGTAGAGCGAAGCCCAACAGTTCTGTACTGATGTAAGGAGCGCCGCCTCCCCCTTTATATTGAGATAGGTATCCTGCTGGCCGGCAAAACTTGCATCAGGAAGGTCTTCAGCTGTGGCGCTCGATCGCACGGCGACGATCAGGTCTTTTTGCGACATCTTTTTGTACGAGGCTTTGATGTCGTCTTTTATCGCTGACGGCATCTTTGACTTTATCACCAGCGCCTTTATGGTATCGGCGGCCTTTTCAAGAGCCGCATTATCCTCTACATCCAGATTGTCCGAGACCTTGAAGATCTTCTGGTCAAGGCCGGTCTCGACAAGAAACCTCCGGAACGCCTGGGCAGTGACCACAAACGCCGGAGGCACCGGAAGGCCGATCGAAGCCATCTCACCAAGGGAAGCTCCCTTGCCGCCGACCGACGAGATATCCTCCTTCCTGATCTCTTCGAGCCATAGAATATTGGGCACTTCTTTCATGCTCGCACCACTTATGATCTCACCTCCCCCCTGTTTAAGTATTATCATCTGCCGGTACACCCATGGACGTCCCGGCCGGCCCTTTTTTTCATAAGGCAAGAATAACCCTGATTAGGTATCGCGCAGATATTGTATGGGTTTTTATGGCAAACGCGAGAGTGCTCGTCAGCGATCCGCTGGCGGAAGAGGGGCTTCTTATCCTCAAAGAGACGTGCGACGTTGATGTCAAAACCGGCTTGAAAGAGGACGAGCTCTGCGGGATCATCGGAGATTACGAGGCCCTGATCGTGCGGAGCGGTACCGAAGTGACCGCAAAGGTGATCGAGTCCGGTAAAAAGCTCAGGTTTATCGGGCGTGCCGGCGTCGGTGTGGACAACGTTGACGTAGACGCGGCAACCAGAAAAGGTGTCATTGTAGCGAACGCCCCTGAGGGAAATACTCTCGCAGCAACCGAGCACACCATGGCGATGATGCTCTCGCTCGCACGAAACATCCCGCAGGCAACCGCGAGCCTGAAGAAGAAGGAATGGAAGCGCTCGAAGTTCATGGGAGTCGAGCTTAACGAGAAGACACTGGGGATTGTCGGTTTTGGCCGGATCGGCCGTGAGGTGGCGAAAAGGGCAAACGCGATGGATATGAAGTGCGTTGCCTACGACCCGTTCATCTCCAAGGAGCGTGCGGCCCAGCTCGGTGTTAAGGTCATGTCCCTTGATGAACTCTTCAAGGTCGCCGATGTAATCACGGTACACACGCCGCTCATCAAAGAGACAAAACATGTCATCAACGCCCGGAGCATCGCGACGATGAAAGACGGCGTGCGGATCATCAACTGTGCACGCGGCGGCATCATCGATGAAAAGGCGCTCTATGATGCGATCCAGAGCGGCAAGGTTGCCGGTGCGGCGCTCGATGTCTTCGAGGAAGAACCTCCTCTGGAATCCCCGCTTCTTACCCTTGACAAAGTTATCGTAACCCCGCACCTCGGGGCAAGCACGGTCGAGGCCCAGAAGAACGTGGCAATTCAGGTCGCAAAACAGTGCATCGAGGTCTTAAACGGCGGCTCCGCAAAGTACGTGGTGAACGCACCGATGGTTCCGTCAGAGCAGGCCGAAGTGCTCGAGCCGTTTGCCGAGCTTGCCGAGAAGATGGGACGTTTTGCGATCCAGACTGTTGAAGGACGGCTCGCGTCGGTCGAGTGTATCTACGGCGGCGAGCTCTCTGCCTATGCGGGAAGCATGAAGTTTGTGACCCGGCTTGTCCTCAAAGGACTTCTTGACCCGATCCTCCAGACGCCGGTCAATATCGTGAATGCCGAGTTTGTCGCAAAGGAGCGCGGCATCTCGATGAGCGAGACCGTGACCGAGGAGTCCCACGGGTTCAAGAATCTGATCACGATCAGGGTGAAGACTGACAAGACCGAGGAGACCGTCAGCGGCACGGTGTTTGTGAAAGGCCGCAGCCGGATCGTCTCGGTCGACAAGTACACGATGGATTTGATCCCCGAGGGGTACGTGATTGTCTCCCGTCACCTGGACAAGCCGGGCGTGATCGGGAGGGCATCCACGATCCTTGGGAAGTGCAACATCAATATTGCCGGCATGCAGGTGGGCCGGATCAACCCTGGCGAAGAGGCACTCATGGTCCTGAATGTGGACAGCGAGGTTCCCGAGACCGTGATGAAGGAGATCCGCTCGATGCCAGGCATCTTCTCCGCGACGTTTGCCAAAATCTCATCAAAGAAGATCTGAACCTTTTTTATATATTTTTACAATTCTGGCACTCAAATCTGTGCCCGGGTAAAAAAGAAGACCGGGTTTTGCCGACTATGCTTCTTCTTCGTACACCCTGATCGCAACCGGCAGGATGTCGGGGCGCTTGTCGTTCATGATGTACGTGTAGCTCATCACGTGTACGCGATACTCAAGGTAGCCTCTGGCAAAGTTGGAGAGCCCTTCGTGCCGGGTGCCGAAAATCAGGATGTGGAACCACTGGATGAACAGGCAGATGAAAGTGATGATCCCGTAGACCCAGACGACAATTGCAATCAGGATCCAGTAGACGATGCGGATGAGCAGCTCAAGACGGCTTGCATCGTGCACGTACGTGAAGAGCTGGGTGGAGGCTAGGGCAGTTCCTTCAGTCATAATAAACCCGGCTCCTACTATGTGATGAGCGCTGATAAACCGACCGGTTTTTGTGCGCCCTGATCTAGGCCAGAGGAGAAATGCAGGGCGGAACGCGGCACGGGTGCACTATTTTTTAATAATAGGATGACAAATATCGTAGAGCATCAGACCTTTTGCGGGCTCGTGGTCTAGTTGGCTATGACGTCGCCTTGACATGGCGGAGGTCCTGAGTTCGAATCTCAGCGGGCCCATTCCGATGCTTATTTTTTTTAGTTTCCGTTCTTTTGCGAGCTGGAGCGGTTTTGGGATGTGATGAAATCCTAAGCTGATTTCTTCCACTCTGCCACAGGATCTGTGTATGAGTTTCTCCGTACCGTTTTTTGGGATTCAGTGTATATCATCCACACCGCGTAGAGCATGATGGCGGAGGCAATGAGCAGGATCAGCGAATGAAGACGGGGAAACGTATACGGGGAAAAAGTCCGAACCCCGTCAGACAGGGCAAAGAGTGCAAAGGTAATCGCAATAAGCCAGCCGTACGACCTGCCCTTCAGGACCGCAATCAGTACGGCAATTAATGCGACTGCGCATTCAAACAGGATGGCGACGATCTGGATAAGTCCGGCGATGTCCATGGTGCAGGATAGGTATCCCTGACAATATTTGTTTTACGGGTGCCCTGAAAAGCAGGAGTAAAAAAGGGAATTGGAAATCTGTTCCGGTTATGCCGTATACCCGGCATAATTGGCGGCAACCTGCGTTGAGGTCAGGGCCTGGTTATAGAGCGCCGTCGATCCTATGTACCCATTGTAATTGAAGTCATTGCCCGAACTTGCTGCATTTTGCTGCCCGATATTTACCGGGTAGTTATTATTATTCGCAATATTGACCAGACCATTCGGGGTGGGGGGAGTAGTTTGGGTCGAGCTTAAATTCGGTACATTACTGTTGTCATAGACAAGGGGCTGTGCCACACCGTTATCATAGATCGTAAGATGACCACCGGAGACGGTCGCGGTCACGTAATTCCATGAGCCTGCAGTGACCGGTGTCGTTGTAGTGATTGCCTGGTAATGCTGGCCATTTGTAGCATCATTCCATTCGAATAACAACTGGTTTCCCAGCTGGAAGATCTGATAATTGTCGTTCTCATCTGATGAACTGCTCCCGGCGCTGGTTGTCAGACCTTTCCCGATAAGTTGCTGCCAGTTGCCGCTGTTGCTTGCTGATCCCGCCGTCGTCGGATCAAACCACATGGAGATGGACATATCCCCGGTGAAGGCGAGTCCGGTAGAATCTGGGATTGTGATATATGCGCCATTGCTGAATAAGGTGGCCAGCATGCCTCCGGGCCCACTGTTGGAAGTGGTCAGAAGCCCGTTTACCGTTTCGTTTAAGGGATTACAATTCACGTCGTAGAACTGACCGGTGCCGGTACTAAGAAGCCCTCCTGCCACCGGCAACGCTGAAGCCCCATTCTTCACCTGCTCGGTATATGTGCCGGCGATCACATGTACGTTCTGGTCGATCATCCGGATGGTCCAGGTGCCAAGTGCCATGGGCCGGAGCGTACCGTTCGGGGGCTTCTGGGATATTGCATAGTTGCACTGCGTGGACGAGGGTGTGTTATTTGGGTAGATGTAGAGTGTTTTCCCGTACAACGTCCCGTTTAAGGTGCTTGCGTCCGGGTAGAGCACCTGCCCGGTCGGGCTGATTGCCTCCAGCGTGACCTGCGTACCGGTTGTCCCGGATGTCTGCCCGGTCAGGTAGAAGAGATCTCCTGCTTTTGGCAGGAAGGTCAACACATCGTCTGAAATACCCCCAGACTGCGGGATGGTGGCTATCCCGGCACTTCCCGCGACATAAACGCTCTTTTTGAAGAACAGGGAGTTGAGTTGGCCGGAGAACGCCGCATAGGCCACCACGGCAATCAGTACCACGAGGATGACGATCAGGATCTCGGCAGCGACCTCAGATACACCACTCGTAGATTTCAAATCATTCTTGCTCATATCATTCAGTAATTGCGTTTTTCTGTTTTATCTAACTGCTCATATAAGCCGGCACCCCGCACTGCCATGTTTTTCATGATACTGCTGGTGGTACTCTTCAGCCCGCCAGAACTCCCCCGCAGGAACGATCTCGGTGATAACCGGTCGTTTGAACCGTCCGGAGCGGCCAACTTCTTCCTTTGATAGGTTCGCGATCCGCTGCTGTTCCGGATCATGGTAAAAGATGACCGAACGGTAATTCGTCCCGATATCGGGCCCCTGACGGTCTTCCTGCGTCGGGTCGTGGATCGACCAGAACGTTGCAAGGAGGTCCCCATACGTTACCTCATCGGGATCGTACAGGAGCCTTGCCACCTCTGCATGTCCCGTCTGCCCGGTACAGACATCCTCGTACCGGGGATTTTTCGTGTGTCCCCCTGCGTATCCCACTTCTGTCGACACTACACCGTGCACCTTCCGGAATGCGGCCTCGACGCCCCAGAAACAGCCGGCCCCAAATATCGCGGTCTTAAGTTCGCCCATCACAGACTCCTCAGGAGAGTCCCTTTTTCACACAACCTGTTAATGGTTGTGTAGTAATTTCACCACCTGTCATTACGGTAATCCTCATAATCGATAACGACACACCATCCACTATGAAATGCCGGTACTGTAGCATTCTGTCGGGGCATTCCTGCGGAACGGATCGTCCGGGAAAATTCCCGTGGCGCTGAGGCAGCGCCGGCAGGCACCCTGTGCGTGAGGAAATTAAAAAATGCGGATACTGTTTGTCGTGTGCGGCGAAGGGCTGGGGCACTCGTCCCGGTGCATCCATCTTGGTCATTACCTCGAGCAGCAGGGACATTCGGTCAGCTTTGTGGCGTACGGAAAATCCTACGATTTCTTCCGCGACCATGGGTGCGTCAATGTCTTCAGGGGGGAGCGGGAGGTCTGTCTTGAAGGGGAGAACGGTTTTTTTTCCCTGAAAAAAACCCTCTGGTGCTCGAAGTGGGCTGCCTTCAACCTGATCCGTTCCGGATTACGTGTCCGCCGGCTGATCATAGAGCAGAATATCGATTGCGTGGTCTGCGATACGATGTATGGCGGGGTCATGGCGGCACGGTTCCAAGGGGTGCCGGTTGTTTTTATCACCAACCAGAACCGGTTCAGCGGCCCCGGCGGCCGGATGAACCCGGTCTGGTACATTCTCAATTTTGTGATCCGGCGGTACCTGTGTCTTACCGATACGGTGATCATCCCGGATTATGCCCCTCCGGATACGGTAAGCGAATATAATCTGTTTATTCCGGATCATGAACGAAATCACTATCATTTCACCGGTCCGTTTCTCGATGTCGATCTTTCCCGGTACCATTTTTCACAGGAAACGATCTTTGCCAGTTTCGGGGGAGAGCCGTACAAGCTTCCGCTCTACCAGCTGCTGCGGAAGATTGCCGATGAGAGAAAGGATCTGATTTTCGACGTATTCTATACCGGTGCCATTCTTCCGGAATCATCTGAGAATTATCTGTCCCACGGGTACGTGCCCAACCTGTATGAGCACCTCGCAGAGGCGCGGATTGCAATTGTGCATGGCGGGCTCACCACGCTTCATGAGGCACTCCTCTTTAATAAGCCGGTTCTTATCATTATGGATCCCGGTCACCCCGAGCAGCAGAACAATGCAAAGAAGATTGTCGATATGGGTGCAGGAATATCAATTGACGGACGGACCGTCACAAAGGAGATCCTCAGACAAAAGATCGCCGAGACGCTGGCTCTCTCTCCCAGAAAATCCGGTACAGATTATGCGGCGGTTGCCGGCAGGAAGAATGCTGCGGCGATCATCGAGGCGGTCGCAGGTCGTGGGGTAAATGGAAAGATTAAGTCTTCATCATCCCCTACCGGTGAGCAGTGAATGATATGGGCATTTCAGCGGAGATCAAATCCATAAAACCGGGTGAGGAACTGCATAAGTGCCCATCATGCAGGTACGAATATGGGTTCCATACGTCCTTTGTGAGTGTGAATGCCGGAACTGACGGAAAGGAGAGCCCGGTGAAATCCACCGGGGCCATTTACCGGGTTATCCTGATCTGTCCTGAGTGCGGGGCGCGGTTCGATGCAGGCTGGCGGATCTCGTTCTGCGATGAGGAGAACCGTGTTGTCAAGGCAACGAGTATTATCCTGCGCTGATGCGCCCGTCCTGTCCCTGCAAAATCCGGGAATGGGGGACGGCAGCGTGGAGCCGGGAGGCGGTTCCTGATGCAGTGTATCCGGTGCAAGGGAAAAGGGATGTGCGGTCTCGCCCGGTGTCCCATCACGAGCAGGTTCCATGCACAGGCTGAAGTGAAACCATCCACCTGTTACCAGGGCAGCGCCCCGTCGATTTTTGTCGGCAGTTTCGGGTTCCCGGATGTCCAGGGCGGCCCGCTCATGATAAATGACAGCGATCATCCCCCGGACTGGCTGGGCCGGAACCTTGGGATTGAGGATATTGTGGATATCCGGGCACGGACGATCCGCGGGAGAGCCCCGCTCCAGCGGTTTACCGGCAACCTCCAGGAGATCGCCCTCTCCTCGCAGCCTCTTGATGTCGATGTGATGTTTGAAAAGCCCGTTTCATTTGCGATGACCTTTGATGGCACGGTCGCCCCGGTCGGGTTTTCCGGGGCAGTCCGAAACCTTGACGTCATCGGGAGCGCCCGGGTTGGGAGAGTCGTGGACAGGATCACATCTGACGTGGACATACGGGCCACGGATGCCTGTGTCGAACTCAGCCAAGGTGGAAGCGATGTCTACGAGATCACGAAACTCATGACCGCGGGGCTCCTTGGAAAACGCCGGCATTTCGTTCCCACCCGCTGGGCGATCATAGCGGTCGATGACACTCTTTCCACGGCCCTGAAAAAAGAGATCGCACAGTTCCCGTCCCTTGACGAATACCGGGTCTTTTCCGGAGAGATCTTCGGCAACCGGATCGTCTGCATCCTTGCGCCGGGGGACTGGCGATACGAGATGATCGAAGTCTGGGGCCGGCGCACGCTCTGGGCCGGGGATACGGAAGTGATCGTCGAGGACCGGGAATCAATGAAAAAACAGGGCTACTCCCCCATTTCAGGTGCCTATTACTCGGCACGGCTTGCCGTGTGCGAGTATCTCAAAAGCATCCGCCGATCAGCACGAGTGATCGTGCTGCGCTACATATCCAGCGATTACTGGGCACCGCTCGGAACCTGGGTAATCCGTGAAGCGGGACGAAAGGCAATGGCCTCGCCTTCGGATTCATGCGAGTCGCTGGACGCGGCCATAGCCGTTGCGTCCGACCGGATCGGGTTTGATTACTGGCAGCAGCACAGCACGCTCATTCTTGAAATGCGCACGCAGCGGACCCTTTTTTCATTCTGATCGTTTATTTCTGGTATGCCTGCGCCGATTTGGACTGCCGCTGGTACCGGTCTTTTATGGCGTCGAGCGTCTCGATCTCGGTTGTGTCCTTGTCGTCCCTGATCCGGATAAAACGGGGGAACCTGAGGGCAAACCCTGCTTGGTAGGTCGGGCTGACCTGGAGTTCCGCATACCCTACTTCGAACACAAGTCCCGGTTCGAACTGCACCTCTTTACCGGAGCCTGATATCACCGTGTCCTTGAGGAGATCGTACACCTCGGCCAGCTGCTCATCGGAAAAACCGGTGGCGACCCGTGAGAGGGGAATAAGTTTTCCCTGGTCCTGGCAGGCGACAAGGAACGAGCCGAAGACGTGCGCCCGTTTGCCTTCGCCCCATTCCGCCCCGATGACGGCAAGGTCGAGCGTATCCACTTCGGGTTTGATCTTGATCCAGTTCTTGCCTCTCTGTCCGGGCGTGTACGGCGAATCGCGGACCTTTATCATAATGCCTTCATGGCCGGCGGCAAGCGCCCGGTTGTAGGTGTCCGCTATCACGGCCGGATCCGCACTTGTCACCTGCGGTGCCATGTATTTTTTTTGTGTCACCACACTCTCCAGCCGTTTGCGGCGTTCCGTGAACGGGAGGTCGATCAGGGTCTCCCCATCGAGGTAGAGAATATCAAAGATGTTGGGCACCATCATGATCTCTTCCTTCACCTCGGCAATATCATGCCGGCGCCGGAACCTCCTCAACACGGACTGGAACGGCATCGGCCTGTTATCTTTTATGGCGATCACTTCTCCGTCGAGGATGACATCGTTGTCCGTTGAAGCAAGCAGGATTTCTATCACGTCGGGCAGCGCCCCACTGACGTCCTCGAGCCTGCGGGAGTACATCTTCCCAAGTCTCCCCTTTTTGTGGAACTGGAAACGGGATCCATCGTACTTGAACTCCGCTGCGACCTCTCCGTGTTCTTCGATCATCCCGGCGATCGAGCCCTGCTGGGCGAGCATCATTCTCACCGGGTGGAAGAGCGTGATACGGACGTCCCTGAGTGCGTCCGGTCCTATCTTTGCGAGGCGTGCCACTTCGCCCAGATCATTGATGGCTTGCATCGCGTGTTCCACAAGGGCCGGCTCCACAGAGAACGCCTTTGCAATAGCCTCCCGCACGCTCCCCTCGCCGACCCCGATGCGGAGCTCCTCAAGCATGATCCTGGCGAGGTACCGCCCTTCAAGCGGGCTGGCGGTTGAGAAGAGTTTACGCACGCCACGCAGTTTTTCCTGCTGCGGCTTCTCACGTCGGATTTTATCTTGGCCGGCGCCCGCTTGCAGGTTCTTTCCGCCCTGCTCCGAGATGTTGATCAGTTCGTTGTAGACCGACATAATGTCGTGGGCTTCGTGGGAAAAGAGCATCTGCTGGGAAATGTGATTTTTATTGGACAAGAGCTCCTCCACAGCCATGCCAACATCCCCCGTTCGGTTGATTCGGTCAATGACCTGCTCTTTCTTTAAACCGACAACATAGCCGACAGATTCATAGAGTAGATTAGGCCCTATATCTAGTTTTTTATTGCTCCAGTCAGGAAATATCCGTCCCATGACAAACCTGACAAAGACCGGGAGTTCCTCCGGTGAAAGCCCGGGCAGGACCCTGCTTATCACATCGATCATGTCGAGGCGGCCGGAGATGCCCTCAATCTTTTCGCAGCAACGGGAGAACTCCAGAAAGAGCATGATGTTCCTGTTTTGTGAGTTGGCCGCTGGAGCATTAACATTTTACTGTAACGCCGTAAACCGGGGTTTTATTAGTGTTGGTTCCCGCTCTGCGATAAATGTAAAAGTATTTTTAATGATCTGCCGATAGTTCATGCAGTGCAGGTCGTGGATTATCTCTATGGGTGATGAGTGGCAGCCAGAAGCTGTTGTCCGGTTGAGACTGGAACGCCTTAAAAAGGAGTTTATCGATTATATCGCGGTCAACAGCGAAAAGATCGATGCCAACATCCCGGTTTTTTTTGGTCAGGTCATTGCGTCCCTTGACAAGACGCTCCCGGGCCTTGGTGACGATCTCTACGACTCGTTTATCGATGCAATGGCATTTGCCGTGCTTGAAGCCTCAAAACGATCCGAGGACATCCCGTTTGTGGAAAAACTCTTCGATTACGCCATGCGGAACAAGCGCGGGAACCGGGGTCGCGTAGTCTACGATATCCTCCTTGGCATGAAGATGATCAATACCGGCAAGTATGCAGAGGCAGCCGAGCAGCTCAAGAAGTACCGTTCTGTTGATGTCATCATCTGCCCAGCGATCGCATACTGCCACTTTGTCCTCTCCACCCAGCAGACCCCGATCGACCGGACCGGGGGGGCCCAGCGCCCCAATAATATGTCGCTTGCCGCGCGGGAACAGATGATCGAGCTCATCCGGCTCAATCCACCCATAAACCGGCTTCAGGATCTCGAAATTGCTGAAGACCCCCGGATCAACACGATCTTCTGGTTCATGATCAAGAAGGCGATCGAATGGTTCCCCAGCGAGCGCGAGTTTATCCGCATCGGGATCGAAAAGGCATCCCGCGACGGGAAACGCGACATAAAAGAGGAGCTCCTCAACATCGCGATCGAGCGGTTCTACAATGATATGTTCTTCCTGCGCGAGCTTTACAAACTCAAACTCGAGAACCGTGATGCCGGTGGGGTTGCGGGAGTCGTCAAGCAGATGACCCAGCAGTATCCCGATGACATCGAACCGATCTACTATGGCCTCAAACTCTCGATCATCACCAGCCGCATGGACACCTATTTCCGGTTCCGAAAACTTGCCGTGACTAAAAGTATACCGGCACAGGCGCTACTCCTGCTGGACTATTCGTTTGAGTTGATGAGCGGCAAGCAGGCCGAGGCGGCTGCCTGCATGGACGAGATCAAAAAACGCTTCGGACCGCAGCATTTTTTTGTGACGCTGCTCGAGTATGTGGCGCACGATTTTCAGTCAGACGACACAAAAAAAGTCAAACGGGCTAAAAAGGCGGTATTCGATGCCATCGATCAGTATTGTATAAAACTGCTCAAGATTGAGGTGCGATGATGAGAACACGTATGACGACAGGTGTATGTGAAGACAGAACGGTTTTCCGGGAACGGCAGGAGGTCACTCCATGACCGTAGTGCGGATTCTTATCGCAGCGGGAGATGCGGCAGAAGCCGACGAACTCGCGTACCTGGCAGAGGAGGCAGGATACCGTGTGATGGCACGGGCATCTTCCGGGAAAGATGTCATTGCGCTCGCAAAGGCCCGTCATCCGGATCTCATTCTGATGGATGTGCATCTTCGCGGGGAGATGGGAACGCTGGTAGCAGTAAAGAAACTCCAGATGCACTGCAACATTCCGGTGGTGCTGGTCGCCGCTTCAGATGAGGTCGTCCCGCTTCTGCACAAGGGCACTCCGGTCCCGTACGGGTTCCTGGTCCGGCCGTTTGGGACACGGCAGTTCCTTCAGGTAATAGGAGCGGCAGTCGACCGGCATATGCGGGAGCAGGCCCCCGGTAGGAACGATGGCAGAGAAACCATACACGACAGTACGGCAGTGCGAAAGATTGCCCATGATATCAACAACTCGCTCAGTTCCGCGCTCGCGAACATCCAGCTTTCCCGCAGATCGTGCCCCCATAAGGATAGCATGTTCGAGCACCTGGACAGCGCTGAGGCGAGCGTGCTGCGGGCGCGGGATCATGCCCGCCAGCTGCTTACACCTTCGGTGAGGCCGGAAAAAGAGGCCAGAACAGAACGCGGGGAGCAGGTACCAAAAAAGCAGATCGGGAGTGCCGGTGGTAAGAAAAAGGGTCTGGCTGCACGGTACAGGATCCTGCTGATGGACGATGAAGCGGCCATCCTTTCGGCCACAAGCGATATGCTCACATTCCTTGGTCACGAGGTTACCGTGGCAGAGAACGGCGACGTGGCCATAGATCTGTATTCCCGGGCACAGGCCGGAGCCGTGCCGTTCGATGCGGTTATCCTCGATGTCACGGTGCCGGGCGGGAAAGGGGCACAGGAGACCATGCCCCGGCTCCGGCAGCTTGATCCCGAAGTGCGTGCTATCGTCTCCAGCGGGTATGCCACCCACCCCCTGGTCGTCAGTTTTGCCACCGGCGGTTTTGTGGCGGCCCTTGTAAAACCTTACGGGTTCAAGGAACTCGAGGAATCGCTTGCACAGGCATTCCGGTCATAAGGGGATTTACAACCGGATCTCCTGAGGGGTGGCCGGTGTCGAACCCCCCTGAGTCGCCACGGTAAGGCATTTTTCTTCAGCGTAGAGCCCGAAGCCGTCGCGTGCACTTGCCCACGCTCGGTCCGGGGTATTGTTGATCTCGCTTAAGTGGGAGAGAACCACCTGCGGCACGTCTTTTCCGAAGACCCGGAGTGCTGCTGCGGCAGCCGGGTTTGAGAGGTGTCCCCGGCTGGACCGTATCCGCCGTTTCAGGGACTCGGGATACGGCCCGTTTGCGAGCATCTCCGGGCAGTGGTTGCTCTCGAGCACGAGTCCGTCGCAGTGTCGGAGCAGGTCGAGCATATGGGGGGTGAGGATACCTGTATCGGTGCAGTACCCGATCATCGCCCCGTTCTCCCGGATCACAAACCCGCAGGGTTCAGCTGCATCGTGAGAAGTGGCAAACGGGGAGATGGTAAACCCGCCGGCTGCAAACGTTTCGTCATACCGGCAGGAGTGCGTCGTGAGCGGTTTATCCGAGGTACGCCGGTGACACAGAAAATCCCCTAGCGTGCCCCGCGTGGCATAGATGGGGCACTCCAGTTTTCGTGCGAGCACGTCAAGGCCCCTGATATGATCCACATGTTCGTGGGTGACGATGATGGCCTCGATTGCATCGGCTGTGCAGCCGGTCTGTACGAGCCGGTTCAGGGTCTCTTTTGCGCTCAGGCCGGCATCGATCAGGATGGCGCCATCGCTTCCCCCGATATATGCACAGTTACCTTTGCTTCCGCTCGCAAGAATCGTGCACTGCATGTCCCGTTATCATGGGTGTTTTTTGTATTAACCAGCTTTCATCCTGTCTGCAACGGGGTATGGGAACAGGGTTAAAAAGGAAAAACCGGGGTTATTTTTTTGCTTTTATCGTTTCATACTCCGCAAGCACCGGGGCAATGGTCTTTGTGGAGATCGAGCGCCTCACAAGGATAGTCAGTTTCCGGCAGTACTGGATGTGGGCGATCTGGAAACTCACAATGAGGCCAAAACAGAAGCACGTGACGCCAATCAGGCAATAACTTGTAACATCGACCATCGTATATCCCCTCAGGTTTCCCGGGCGAGTTCGTCCACGATCGGAACCACGGAGTCAGCATCGGAGCATTCCTTTGCAAGCACCATAAAGCGTTTCGAGTAGTAGTGCGTCAGGACCTGGTGCCCGATTATCATTCCGATCGAGAACATGATGATCCCAAAACCAATATAGATGAGCAGATCCGTCAGCAGGTCAGCCATGGTGAATCACATTGACTTTTACGGTAGGATACAGATAAATTTATTGAATAAAAATCATCCGGCTGTACTGCCCGTGGAAGACGTCGGGAACCCCCGACGGATTTTCCTGTAAAAAAGGAAAAGACCATTAACCGCAAGAACGTTGGTATCGTTATACGGGGAGAAGATCCATGAATTGCAGTTCAGGGAAGGAGTCCGTGACCGGTGAAGTCCCGGCCCCCCTGCGCTTTACGCTCTCCGAGTTTGCCGGATCGCTGGGGGACTTTGGGACGATTATCCCGCTCATCCTCGCCGTCGCACTGGTCTCCGATGTCAACCCCCGATATATCCTTCTCTTTTTTGGGATTTGGTTTATCCTGACCGGGCTCTATTACCGGCTGCCCATCCCGCTCGAACCGATGAAGGCGATAGCGGTGATCGTTATCGCCGGTGGGATCGGGAGCGGGGAGATCGCGGCTGCCGGTCTTATTCTCGGGGTGCTTTTTCTGGTGCTCGGCTATGGCCGGTGCTTCGCGGTCATCGAAAAATGGGTGCCGGAGAGTGTGGTGCGGGGCATCCAGCTCGGGCTTGCCCTGCTCCTCTTTAAAGCCTCCGTGGACTTCGTGATCAAGGATGTATTCTTTTTTGTTATCGGTATTGCCATTATTGTGGCATTTCTTCTCATTATTCATTATAAAAAAGTCCCGGACCTTTCGTCTATCTGCGTGATCGCGGTGGGCGTGATAGGTGGGATTATTCTGCATGGTATCCCTCCCCTCAGCCTGATCCCATCCCCCACGCTCGTGATCCCTCTCCCCACGGATTTCCCCTCTGCTCTTTCCACGCTCGTACTGCCCCAGGTGGCACTCACCATCGCAAATGCGATTCTGGCAACCTCCCTTTTGACAAAAGACCTCTTCGGAAAGGATGTGCCTCCAAAAAAGCTCTCGACGACGATCGGTCTCATGAATATTGTCTCGGTTCCCTTCGGAGGGTTTCCCATGTGTCATGGGGCAGGCGGGCTTGCGGGGCAGTACCGTTACGGTGCACGGACCGGCGGGGCAAGCATTATTGTCGGCCTGATCTTTATCATCCTCGCCCTGTTCTTTACCTCGCCGCAGGTGCTCTCCATCGTGGCGGTGGGAGTCCTCGGGGCGCTTCTGGTCTTTGTGGGAATTGAGATGTGCCGGTACAGCCTCAGGACGGATTCTCTTGCCATCACCATCGTTATCGGCGTACTTGCCCTTGCCATATCAATGACCGTCGCATTTATTATCGGCATTGCTGCGGCGTACATGATCATCCTGGTAAAGATGAAGCAGGCGCAGAAAGGTTCCGCAGCGTAAAGCCCGAACCGGGGACCTGCGGGAGGTATCCCGGCCGCATTCGCAGGATAAATACAGCCCGGATAACGAAACCTTAACAACCTTTCCCGCCGAGTTTTTCTGCTATGTGGAGCGCGGTAGATGTAGAAACCTGGGTCTCGCGGCGTACTTCCCGGTTGGATGCAGTGCACGGCCCGGTCCAGGAAATCATCGAGAAGGTACGGTTGGGAGGGGATGGTGCTCTCATCGAACTGTCCGAAAAATTTGACAAGGTACATCTCGATACGATAGCCGTCGATGAGGATATAAGGGAGGCTGCCTACGAGATGGTCGATGCACAGGTTACAGAATGTCTGGTGGAGGCAGAGGCCCGGATCAGCCGTTTCCACGAACTCCAACTGCCCCGGGGCCTCTGGCTCAATGAGCTCGAGCCCGGCCTCACTCTTGGCGTGAAGACGACCCCGCTCTCCCGTGTCGGGGCATACATCCCCGGGGGCCGTGCCGCCTACCCCTCGACTGCCCTCATGTGCACGGTTCCTGCCCGTATCGCCGGCGTCCCATCAATCTGCTGCTGTTCCCCGCCGCCGATCCAGCCGCTCACGCTCGTCGCTCTCGACATCGCGGGCGTGGATGAGATCTACCAGTGCGGCGGAGCGCAGGCAATTGCCGCGATGGCGCTCGGGACCGAAAGTATTGATCCGGTGGACAAGATCGTGGGACCGGGTAACGTGTACGTGACCGCCGCAAAGATGATGCTCCGTGAGTATGCAGAGATCGATTTTCCAGCAGGCCCGAGTGAGATCGCTGTCATAGCGGACGAACATGCCGTGCCGGCGTATGTCGCGTCAGACATCCTCGCACAGGCCGAGCACGACCCTCATGCAGCCTGCATTCTCATCGCCACATCCGCCGCTGTCGCCGATCGTATCAGTGCCGAGATCAAAAGACAGGCCGCAGACGCCCCGCGAAAGGATATCATCGCACAGGCCCTTAAAAACTCAGGCTATATTGTGGCCGGTGATCTGGATGAGGCGGTTGCGATCTCAAATGCCATCGCTCCCGAGCACCTCTCCATCCAGGTGACCGATCCCCTGCCGGTCCTTGGCGGCATACAGAATGCAGGCGCGATATTTGTCGGGCCATACACCCCGGTCGCCTGCGGGGACTATGCATCGGGTACCAACCACGTGCTCCCAACCGCCGGGTATGCCCGTCAGTATTCGGGCCTTGACGTGCACCACTTCTGCAAGACATCCTCGGTGCAGATCCTCACAAAAGAGGGTCTTGACAGCATCGGGGACATTATCGAAACCCTTGCCACTGCGGAGGGTCTTTATGCCCACGCACAGTCCGTGCGGGTGCGGCGGCAGGAAAAGAAGGGCGATCGGAAGAGTGATTCAGGCTGCTGACGTGTCGGACCGGGTTTTCCCCGGGATTTTTTCTTTATGCGGTTTTCAGCCGGCGGATCATGCACGAGCCGGTGACGATAGTGATCCCGAGCGCGGCTATTGCTATCCCCGGGGAGAGGGGCACTGGTGTGGGTTCTGTCTCCGGGGGCTGGAAGAGAATGTCAGCCGAAGCGTAACCCCCGTGGCTGAACCGCTCCCGGTCGATGGGGGTGGTTACTACATAGACCGTGTACTTCCCTGGGTTCATGTTCCCGAGGATGATGGAGGTGTCCCAGTGATACACCCAAGTACCGTCCGTCATATTCACGGGTGCAGTGGTAAAGAGGCCGTGCCCCGCCGGTATATTGAGATTCTCCAGCGTGACGCCCCGGGAGTCCAGATCCGGCCCGGTCAAAAAGAGGTAGACCGCGATGGTCTGGATGCCCGAGATCGTGCCGTTGAGGGTGACCATGTCCCCGATATGCACCACGGAAGGGGTGGCATTGATGGTGACGACAGTCTGCGCTCCCGCTGGAACTATTGCGATAAGGATGAGGAACAGACCTGCTGCCAGCGGACAGAACCACCCTTTCATACCAGTACCCTTCCAGCTGAAACGATAAAACAGTATCATAAGGGGAATTTTTTTAAAATTCCACGACCATGACTGCCTCTTCCTCTGCTTTGAGTTCCCCTTTTAGGTGATCGGCTTCGAACTCATAACCGTCGGCCGGGTTGTAATCCTCGTAGAGCTCGCACTTGTCCAGGACATCGACAAACTCTTTTAAGAATATCCGCGGGATCACATCTACCCTGCCACCGAACCGGCCGGTGATCTTTTTGATCATGGCCCGGATGAACCGGTGGGTAACTTTCTCCCGGTCGACTTCCCTGAACGCCTGCGAATACACGTCAACGACCTTGAGGGCAACCAGTTCGAGTTTGCCGGTATCGAACCGGGCAAGGTGGATCTGGGGCTGGCGGGGGTTTTTGTAGGCGCCGGTCTCGGCCACGCTGATCCGGTCGTACAGAGGCGTTACCGATCGTATACCCCGCGACCCGTCGAAGAATGCAGGGGTGCCGGTGAACAGGAAATAACAGTGCGGCATCCTGCCGGCATCGAGTGCATCGATGATCCGGGCGAGTGTCTGGTAACTTCTCTCCCGCTGGTTCCGCTGGAGCCCCTGCGTGGTCTCCAGTTCATCGATCGCAATCGCAAGCCCCTTGTATCCTGCACCGTGGAGGATCTCGACAAGTCCTGAAAGGAAGAGAAACGCGGTGGCGTCGTCGACCTCTCCTTTGATACCTGCTTCCTGTTTGAAGTCGCGCCCGACCGTAGGCTCTGCTGCGATCCAACCGATGGCTGCCTGGGCAATAGGGAAGTTGCCGGCGTTGTTTGCCCGGTAGTAGGTGCGCAGCGCGGCGGCAAGGGCGCTGTTCTTTTCGCTGATACCAGCAAGAGCCGTCTCGATCTCCTTTTCCGTTGCCGCTTCGAGAAGAGCGTCCTCCACGCTGCCGCTGCCCGTTGCGATCAGCCGCTCTTCGATCGCAAAGAGCCAGTTGTCCACGATAGTCTTGAGCGCGTGCTCTGTCTCGTTTGTTTTGAGATTCGCACAGATCTGCTGGTAGAGCGCTTTTGGTTTCGAGAGCGGGGCTTGGGGGGAGACAAAAACGTGGACAGTGACAAAATTTTTGGTGCCGGCGATCTCAAGGGCGCGGGCGACAAAAAACGTCTTGCCGCTCCCGTAATCCCCCCGGATAAACTTGAGGTCTCCCCCTCCTTCAGCCACATAGTCCAGCTGCCGGGCGATCACGCCCTCTTCCATGTAAAATCCGACTGCAATCCGTTCCAGGCCATCCGCAGGTACGGTACCCCTCCTGAGCGCGTTTATGATGTTGAGGCTCTGGTGCCGGCGCCGGGCTGTCTGTTCAGGTTCCGGAATATTCATAGACCTCCCCTTCCGCACTCATACCTTTTTTTTCAATAAGCATAATCCCCTGCGTTGCCGATTTACGAATCAGGGCGTTTACGATCCCGGCAACCCTGCGGGTGTCCAGCAGCCTGCGCAGGTCTGTCTCGCTCGCCCTCCTGTGGGTGGCAAGGAAAACGAGGATCTTCTGTTCGGGCTCCGTGAGCGCCATGATCTCGCTCATGGCCTGTACCGGCCGGAGTGACTCAGTCTTTTTCCCCGTGACGGGCGCTTGGGCCTTTACGACCGGGCAGTCCGTGAGCATCTGCGGTTTGCACTGCTGTACCAACACAAGAAAATCGTCAGGACGGCAGTTACCGGAGTACGCGGGCAGCGCATCAATACCGCAGAGACAGTCGTGCATGCAGGCCGCATAGTCCTCCCGGGACAGCGCATCGGCGGCCGCGCTCCGGTACGCCGCGGCAAGGCACTCCCGTACCTCTGATCCCAGCATATCCCTCCGCTCTTCAAGGCGCCGGATCAGTTCTCCCGTGAATCGTCTCATCCGGTGGAGTGTCCCCTCATTTTTTGTCACGGCTGCTGCAATCCGGCAGAGGTCGGCCAGTTTCCTGACATTTGCAAGAATATAGAGCAGGACCTTCTCGGATTCGCGGTCGTCCCCCTGCGAGGCAAGGAACTCTGCGTACGGCAACCCGCCGTTTATGTAATCGGCGCGGTATGCCCGGTAATACCAGGACCGGGCCTCGCCGGGATCCCCCTGTTCCCGGTACAGCTCCGCGGTCTCTGTGAGAGAGACCACGTTCGTGTCGCCCGGGACAAGCGAAAGAAACCGTGTGAGGGCCTGTTCCGGCGGGAACTGTGACCTGATGTATCCCCGGTAAGATATCAGGATCTGCCTGAAAGTCTCTGCCGGGCATGGTGCATCCAGTTCCTTACGGATCAGGTTCTCGTATGCCAGAAGGGTGTTTGCATGATCGCCGAGCGCCGCAGAGAGTTCGCATGCGATGAGATGGTGCTGTGGTTTATTATCGATCGCGATCAGTTTTTTTACGGCGGCAAGCCCCCGGAGATGTTCTCCCCTTTCCCGTAACAGGAGCGTATAATCGAGAAAGATACCGGGGTCAGGAACTTCTTTGAGAGACGATGCGTAGGCCTCGGGAGCGGTGGCGGCATCTGCGCCGGCCCGTGCGGCAAGATAGAGCCGGATGATGGCCGGATCGTGTGATTCATCGCAGAGCCCCCGGGCCTCATCCGCTGCTTCCCGGTACCTCCCGGCTGCACAGAGCGCTTCGATATATTCCCGGCTTTTTGTGTGCCCGGCTACGGGAGACTGGTACAGGGCACAGGCTTCCTCTGCCCGCCCGGTCCGGGTGAGGGCAGTGGCCAGGTTCCGGCAGTCGTCAGGCCGTTTCCCGAGCACGTAGAGCCGTTTTAAAACCGGGAGTGCCCCCCGGCAATCATTTCCTGCAAGCAGACTTGCCGCATAGCTGCGCAGGGCATCCTGGTTATCGGGATCAAGCCTGACCGCCGCCGCGTACTCTGCAATTGCCCCCTCGTCGCCCCGCTGTTCGAGCACTTTTGCAAGATAACTGTGGACATGAGACGACTCTGGCATTTTCCGGGCAAGATCCCGGAAATATACCTCTGCCTCCTCCAGTTTTCCAAGGGAGAACAGGTTGGTGGCCGCAAGGATTTCCAGCGCAGGGTCCCGGGTCGTTTCGAGCAGCCGGTTGCACAAGTCGAGTGATTCTTGGTATTTTCCCTCGGCATACAGCATGAATGCATCTTTATGCTGTTTATCTGCTGTTGCCGGTATCATGGCGTGCCTGGATGGAGCCGGACCCTGAGAAGACCGGCAAGCATCCTTATCATGTCCCCTTTCCTGACCCGGGAATCCCCCTTGTTCTGCCATGTGACCGGCACCTCCTCAATCCGGTACCCGGCCCGTTTCAGCCTCCAGATCAGTTCGACGTCGAACTCAAAACCCCGTGCAATAAGCCGGGGTAGTACAGCATCGACCGCGGATTTTGTAAAAACTTTTGCCCCGCACTGCGTATCGTGGAAGGAAAGGCCGAACAGAAGCCGGATAATCAGGTTGAAGCCCCGGCTCTCCAGCCGGCGCAGCCATCCCTGCCGAATCTCCTGCTGCGAACCCGGTACCCACCGGGAACCGATGACCACATCTGAAGAGGAGAGATGTCCGAAGAGCCGGCAGATCTCGTCGACACTCGTGGAACCATCGGCATCCACGTATCCCACGAGCGGTGCCTGAGCGGCGGCAAGTCCTGCAATCACTCCCCCGCCCTTTCCGAGCCGGGTGGAAAAACGCAGGCAGCGGATGGAGAGGTCGGGACGGCGTTGTGCTATCGCCTCCACCACGTCTGCAGTGCCATCGTTCCCGTCGCAGACAACAATAAACTCCCCCTCGAACTGCGTGAGGGCCACAAAGAGGTCAGGTATCCGCTTTTCCTCGTTGTAGGCGGGGATGACCAGACTGTATTTTATCGTGGGGGCAGGTGACATGGCAGGCAGTACATTTACGGAGGTTCTTTCATCTGCAGGTTCAAAAATCACGGGCCCGGCAGCGGTTTAATCCAGTACCGTTGGGTGGAGATCGCCAATAATATTACTGGTGTTTGCCCAGATGCCGGGCGAGTGCCGTGTCTTTATGGTATTTCTCCGCGATGGCAAGCGCGGTTGCCCTGAGCGCCTGGTGATCCTTCAGGCAGGTCTCCGGGGGCGGGGACTTGCGCAGTATGGCAGAGGTGTTCTCGGTTACCTGGATAAGCTCGGTTGCGATCAGCGCGTCAAGCCAGATCATGTCGGCGAGCATGCTTTTGAGTTCCGGATCTTCCATACTCTCTACTTCAGACGTGCCGGTATTTAAGGAAGGCGTGCCCCTAAACGGGGGTCACGAAGAAAAAAAAGCGGAGGATCGGCTGCCTTATCCCTGCCACCGGAAGTACGGGACACCGTCGATCACCCGGTGCCCGATCTTCTTTTCCGTAAAGAGGAGCGGGGCAAGCAGCGCCAGGTCGGCGATGAACACATCGAGGTGCTTTGTGCGGTTCATCCCGGGCCCGATGAGTGCCTCCTCGATCTCGTGGAGGGAGTACGCGGTGTTGGGATGCGCCCTGAGCAGGGCCTCGATTTCATTTATCCCTTCGGTGCCTTTATTGTATTCAGCTGTGGTAAGGGGCATTCTGCTATCACCGGTCCACCGTTTACGGTTTTGGATCTCATATAGGTTCGGGAGGATCCCATTCCACTCTCTCACGACAACTTTAATCCCCTTGCATTCCAGACATCTCCCCTGAGTACCATGACCTATCTGGAGAATATAAAAAAAGATGGGAAATATGCAAATCCCTTCTTCTGCCTGACAGGGATCGAGGTCGTCTGTGCTGAGGAAGGCAGGGCTACGCTGAAAATGGCAGTCCGGCCCGATATGCACAACGGTGTCGGCTGGCTGCAGGGAGGGATGCTCGTGGCGCTTGCCGATGAGGCGATGGCTCTTGCACTCTACCCTATGCTGGAAACAACCGAAGGGATAGCGACCATCTCCGAGTCCACGAGTTTTATCAAGGGTGTGCGGGAGGGCGTGATCCTTGCTGAGGGCCGGGTGATCCGGAAAGGGCGGCGTGTCGCGTTCTGCGAGGGAGAGGTCAGGATGGATGACACCGATAAGACGATGCTCTCCCGGACCACCGCCTCATTTGCCGTGACGGTATGCAAATAATATAAAAAGAAAAAAGTTTTTCTCTCATTTTTTATTTTTCTTGGTGCCTGCTTTTTTATCCGGTTCTTCCGCGGCGGCTGCCTTTCTCGTGGCATAATATGCGACACCTGCTGCGACAATAACCACCACGAGAGCGAGAACGATCAGGGCAACCGGCGGTATAGAAGGAGCGGCGTTCTGTGCAGCAGCAAGCTTCGTTGTCGCCTCGCTGTTGCCGGGATCGGTTGCAAGTGCTGCTTTGTACGAGGTTATGGCGTCCTGGTAGTTCCCGAGTTTTACCAGTGCGTCTCCCTTGTTGATCATGGCGCCGGTGTAGTTTGCATTATTGGCAAGCGCCTGGTTATACGAGGTCACCGCGTCCGTGTATTTCCCGAGGTTGTACTGGGCATACCCCTTGTTGTTCCAGAGCATGTCGTCATTGGGATACTCCGCGAGCCCGGCATCACTGGTCGTTATCGCATCAGAATAATTGCCCAGCTGGATTTGTGCATAGGACTTGCCCTGGTACGTGTAGAGGAGTGCATCTGTGGTCTGGATCATGGTCGTATTCGATGCGAGTGCCTTATCGAAGAGTACAATCGCGCCTGAATAGTCCTTGCCTCCCAGTAACTGCACTGCCGCGTTGTAGTAACCCGTGGCAGCATCCGTGGGGGTGGTCTCGTTCGCGGCCATGGCGGGAATGATCATTATGGCACACACCAGAAGAAGTGCCAGAATACCGAGAATCTGCCCTCGTTTCATACCCGGTATATGGGTGCTGTCCTGACATCAATCTTGCTTTGGCAAGCCGGGATCTTTGCCCGGGTTGCCCGCCGTGCTATTCACCGGAGGAACCAGAGGTAGAGCATGATCGATCCGCAGAATGCCCCGATGGCGAGCCAGGCGATCGAGAAAAGTGATGAATTAAGTATATTCTGCCGGACCAGCGCATCTACATACCCGGCCGGGAGCGTGGCCGCGAATCCCGCTGCTGCAAGAATAATAAGACCTGCAATCCCGGCAACGATGGCACACCTCTCCAGAAACGGTACCAGGTACCTGGCGTGCATGCCGGTGAATAGTTCTCCTGATATTATAAAGTCGGTCGTTTTCACGCGTGGTACAGGAAATCCGGTAAAACCCCTCACTAGGATCCGGCCTCGCCGTTCTATCCCGTCGATAAGATAATAATAATAGGGAATGCGGCTCAAATGGTATGCATTCGGGGAGATCACGTGAAGTACATTTTTGTCACCGGTGGTGTTATGAGCGGCCTGGGGAAAGGGATCACAGCCGCCTCAGTCGGACGTATCCTGAAAAACCGGGGGTACCGGGTGACGGCCGTAAAAATCGACCCGTACCTGAATATCGATGCCGGGACAATGAACCCTGCCCAGCATGGCGAGGTCTTTGTCCTCAAGGACGGGAGCGAAGTCGATCTCGATCTTGGTAACTACGAGCGTTTCCTCGATATCGAGCTTACGGCCTCGCATAACATCACGACCGGCAAAGTGTACCGCACGGTCATCGACAAGGAACGCCGGGGCGATTTCCTGGGAGAGACCGTCCAGATCATCCCCCACATCACCGACCAGATCAAGACCTGCATCCAGCAGGCGGCCGAAGAGGAGTTCCCTGACGGCACGAAGGCAGAGGTGTGCCTTGTCGAGGTAGGTGGGACGGTCGGCGATATCGAGAGCATGCCGTTTCTGGAAGCCGTCCGGCAGATGCGGGGCGAGCTTCCCGCGCACGACTACGTCCTGATCCATGTCACGCTCGTTCCTGAGGACGCGATGGGAGACTTAAAGACAAAACCCACCCAGCACTCGGTAAAAGCCCTCCGGGAACTCGGGCTCCATGCAGATATCATCGTTTGCAGGAGTGAACGGGTGGTCGGTGCCAACACCAAGCGCAAGATCTCGGCGTTCTGCGATCTCCCCATCAGTGCGGTCATCTCGGCTGCCACCGCAGCTGATACCTACGAGGTTCCCATGGAGATGGAAAAGGAGGGGATCGCGGATGTCCTCTCATCCATCCTCTCCCTTGAGAAGAAAGAAACCGACCCTTCATGGTACCGTCTGGTTACCAAGGAATACACAAACCGGGTGACGGTTGCGATCGTGAGCAAGTACGGCATAGAGGACGTCTATATCAGCATCAAGGAAGCGCTCAAGCATGCGGGCCGGTCGCTCTCGACCGAGGTGAAGATTGCATGGCTGGATGCGGAGCGGTACGAGCGCAACCAGCTCAAGGACTACGATGGCATTCTCATCCCGGGAGGGTTCGGAAAGCGGGGCATCGAGGGCAAGATCGAGGCGATACAGTTTGCCCGGGAGAACAACATCCCGTTCCTGGGTCTCTGCCTCGGGTTCCAGCTTGCGACCATCGAATTTGCCCGGCACAAGTGCGGGATAGAAGATGCCACCAGCGAGGAGTTCGGGGAGGGCTCGCACGTGATCGCGCTCCTCCCCGAGCAGGAGAGCGTGACCGAACTGGGCGGCACGATGCGCCTTGGGGACTACACCTCAGATATCCGGGACGGCACCCTTGCGATGAAACTCTACGGACAGAAGCAGATCGTCGAACGCCACCGGCACCGGTACGAAGTAAACCCCCGGTATATCGAGACGCTGGAAAAAGAGGGGCTGGTCTTTTCGGCGACGAACAGGAACCGGATGGAGTGTCTCGAACTCCCCGGCCACCCGTTCTTCTTTGCAACGCAGTTCCACCCCGAATTCAGGTCACGGCCGACGCGCCCCTCGCCCTCCTATCTCGGGTTTGTCGAGGCATGCCGGGCAAACAAGCGGACAAAATAGGCAGGCGACAGTCATGGTCAAACCAGAGAAGTTCATCCCACAGGCAATTGAGGAGATCAAAAAGGCTGCCGGCACCGATAAAGTCGTGATGGCACTCTCGGGCGGTGTCGACAGCTCGGTCTGCGCCGCGCTTGCCGCCCGGGCGATCGGCGACCGGTTGATCCCGATCTATATCGATACCGGCCTGATGCGCAAGGGTGAGACCGAACGGATAAAGATGGTCTTTTCGGACATACGTCTCGAGGTGATCGACGCCAGCGATGAATTCTTCGCGGCGCTTGCCGGGATCACCGACCCCGAGGAGAAGCGCAAGGCAATTGGCGAGCGCTTCATCCGCGTCTTCGAACGGGAGGCAAAAAAATCGGGTGCCACGTGCCTGCTCCAGGGCACGATCTACCCGGACCGGATCGAGAGCGAGGGGGGCATAAAAAGCCATCATAACGTCGGCGGGATGCCCCTTGAGACAGCATTTACCAAAGTGATCGAACCGATCCGCGACCTCTACAAGGACGAAGTCCGGGAGGTTGCGGGAGCACTCGGCCTGCCCAAGGAGATTCAGCACCGGATGCCATTTCCCGGGCCGGGCCTTGCCGTCCGCATCCTTGGGGAGGTCACCCGGGAAAAGGCTGCAGTGATCCGGGAGGCGAACTGGATCACCGAGTCCGAGATCGTCGAGCAGTACCACCCGTGGCAGTGCTTTGCTGCTCTCATCGGTCTCGGGACCGGGGTGAAAGGAGACAACCGGATCCACGGGTGGATCGTTGCAATCCGGGCCGTGAACTCCCGTGACGGCATGACCGCCGATCCCCTCGACATCCCGTTTGCCGATCTTGTGAGAATCGGTGCGAGAATTACTGCCGAGATCCCGAGTGTTGCCCGGGTGGTCTACGACATTACCCCAAAACCGCCGGCGACGATCGAGTACGAGTAACCCCGTTGTCCCTATAAAAATCCAGGATGTCGGGGCAGTCTGGAATACCTGCCAGTATTCCCCGGAAAACAAACAGGAAACCTCCGAAATTATAAGAACTCATGTGATACCCATGAAAAATACCGATATTACAAGCCAGTACAAAGCGCTTGACGACCAGTATTATATGCCCGCTTTCTCGCGGAACATGGCAATTGTCCGCGGAAAAGGTGCAAACGTCTGGGATGGCACCGGAAAGGAATACATCGACTGCGTGGCCGGCATTGCCGTCTGCAGCACCGGGCACTGCCACCCGGCAGTGGTAAAAGCGATCTGCGACCAGGTGCACGAGCTCATCCATTGCTCCAACCTCTACTATACTCCCCACCAGGGCGAGCTCGCAAAAAAGATCGTAGAGATCACCGGCCTCAAAAAGGCCTTCTTCTCAAACTCGGGAGCCGAGGCGAGCGATGGTGCCCTCAAACTCGCCCGGGTCAGGACAAAAAAGCGGAAGTTTGTGGCGTTCACCCACGGGTTCCACGGCCGGACGATCGGGTCGCTTGCCGTGACCCACAAGCCTGCGGCCCGGGAGCCCTTCGAGCCTCTTGGCCTCCCGACCACCTTCGTGGAGTACGGGAACCTTGATGCCCTCAAAAAGGCTGTTGACGGCGACACCGCAGCGGTCATTGTCGAACCGATCCAGGGTGAAGCCGGCGTCATCATCCCCAAAGACAGTTTCCTTGAAGGGATACGAGAGGTCTGCGATAAGACCGGGACGTTCATGATTGTCGATGAAGTCCAGACCGGTATGGGCCGGACCGGAAAATGGCTGGCGATCCAGCATACGAAGGTGGAGCCTGATATCGTGACGCTTGCAAAAGGAATTGCAAGCGGTTTTCCGATGGGGGCACTCGTTGCCCGCGATGGGCTGGAGTTTACCAAAGGCGAGCATGGCAGTACCTTTGCTGGCGGGCCGGTTGCCTGTGCGGCGGGGCTTGCCACGATCGGGGTGCTGGAGCAGATCCTGCCGGACATCGCCCGCAAGGGGGAGCGGTTCCGTACGGGTCTCGCCCGTTACCACCCCCGGGTCCGGGGACTGATGATCGGGATCTCGGTCGGGGATAAATGTGCAATGGTGCAACAGGAGTGCGCTGAGGAAGGCGTACTCGTGAACTGTGCGGCTGACGGGAACCTGCGGCTCGTCCCGCCGCTTGTGATCTCGGACGCCGAGATCGACCGTGCGGTGAAGGTGATCGATGGAGCGCTTGGTAAGGTCATGCTATAGGCAGGGCGGATATGTTTTCGCAAAAAAGGCGGGAAGCAATGCACACGGTGCGGGCGACGTGCATATCGCCCGGCTTGCCAGTAACGAGAACCCTGAAGCCCCGTCACCGGCAGCGGTAGCGGCAGCGCAGGCAGCGGTCCTTTCCGCGAACCGGTACCCCGACGAGCGGGTGGACGTGCTCGTTACGGCCCTCCGGGCATATTACGGCGATTATACCTTTGTGACCGGTGTCGGGATGGACGGGGTGATTGAGACCCTGATCCGGACATTTGTCGATCCCGGGGAGACGGTGGCGATATCGGCACCCACTTTCTCGTTCTACGGGCTTGCTGCACAGGCGCAGGGTGCGCGGGTTGTAACGGTGCCGCGCCGGCCGGATTTTTCGGTCGATACCGATGCCCTCATACGGGCAGGAAAGGAAGCGAAGATTATCGTTCTCTGTACCCCAAACAACCCGACCGGCAACGCGACATCTGTCGATGATGTGCAGCGGGTGCTCGATGAGATCAAGGGGATCCTCTTCCTCGACAACGCGTACGTCGAGTTCTCGGGCATCGATTACCTGCCCCTGATGAAGAAGTATGACAACCTTGTGATCGGCCGGACGTTCTCGAAGGTACACTCGCTTGCCGGCCTTCGGATCGGGTACGCGTTTGTCCCGGCCTGGCTCCATCCGTTCTACCTGCGGGCAGGTACGCCGTTTACGGTGAACTCGGTCTCGGCAGCAGCGGCATCGGCGGCGCTTTCCGATAAAGATCATGCCGCCCGGTATATCGCACAGGTGCAGGTGTGGCGGAAGCGCTTCGCCGCTGAACTGAAATTCCCGGTGCTCCTCTCTGATGCAAACTTCGTGATGGTGGATGTGGCGCCGCATACCGGCGATGAAATCGTGGAGAAACTTGCCGCACGCCATGTGCTCGTGCGCTCGTGCAGAAGTTTTACGGGGCTCGCGGATCATTATATCCGTGTGAGTGTCGGAGAAGACTGGGAGAATGAGTTGTTTATCCGGGAGTTAAACGCCTTATGATGTGCGGCATCACCGGGACGCCGGGGACCGGGAAGTCGACCGTGGCCGATGAACTGGCCCGCCGGGGGTACCGGGTGGTTCACATCACGGATATCGTGCAGCCCTACGTTCAGGGAAAAGATCATGAGCGGGACACGCAGCTCATCGATACCGACCGGATGGCAGACGAGTTCGTGCCCTTCGACGGTTTTGTCGAGGGACACTTTGCCCACCTGCTGCCCTGTGACCGGATCGTGGTGATGCGCCTGCGGCCCGACACGCTTGCCGCCCGGCTTGCAGCCCGCGGGTATTCAAAGGAAAAAATTGGTGAGAACCGGGATGCCGAGGCGCTCGATGTCTGCCTGATCGAGACGGTGGAACAGTATGAGCCTGACGAGATTTTTGAACTGGACACGACCGACAAAAACCCTGCTGCCTGCGCAGATACGATTGAACAGTTTTACCGGGGCGAGCTCCCTGCCTCGTTCGGGACGCTTGACTGGTCGGCATTTGCAGGGGTATCATCATGACGCTTGACCAGTACCGCCCGCACGTGAAGGTCTACTTCGACCCGCTCGTGCGGTTTGCCATCCGGTGCAGGATCACGCCGAACATCCTGACGATCGCCGCCCTTGCGGCATCAGCGGTAGCCGGCATTCTCTTCTTTTTCCGGCTGGAGATCTGGGCCGTCCTTGCAGTTGCAGTGAATGCCTTCTGCGATGCGATGGACGGTGCCGTTGCCCGGGAGATGAAGAACCAGAGCCTGCGGGGCGACTTCCTCGACCATGCAGTCGACCGGTACGCTGATATCTTCATCATCACCGGTATCTTTGCGAGCGGCCTCGTGCCCTGGCCGGTGGGGGTGCTCGCGCTCACCGGTGTCCTCATGTCCTCGTACCTGGGCACGCAAGCGCAGGCCGTCGGCGTTGGCCGGGTCTATGCCGGGGTGCTCGGCCGGGCTGACCGGCTCGTGCTGATCATGGTGGTGGGGATTGTCTTCATTTTCTTCCCGATGACGATCTACTGTCTGAACCTGCTTGGCTGGCTCCTCCTCCTCTTCGGGGTCTTCGGCCATGTCACCGCGTTCCAGCGGTTCGGGTATGTGTGGCTTAAACTGGAATAATCACCTTTTTTTATTCTGTTGTAACCTTCCCCGTTTACGTCGACGCTCTCTGGGGCTACGGCATGAGTGCCTCCGCCCCCGCACGCTTGAGGCATCCCCCATGTAGCGATAGTCTCTCAGAAAGTTAGCGGGAGATTTCTTATAACGGGACAATCCATGGGGGTCAAAGGGTCTTACCCCTTGGGCAACCTCCCTCTCTGGGGGTGTGAGGGGGTCACCCTCATAACGTATCTGAAAGATTCGGAAAAAGTGGTGCGTTATTTTTACGTGCCTTTTGCCGCCAGATCCCGGATATACTCCAGCGCCGCTACTGCATCCTCTCGTTTCTGGTCGGCCGGGGAGGTGGCGGCAAAGGCAAGGAACCGCTCTTTTGTCGCCGGGGAAATGGTGTTGCCTGCGACGGCAACAATCTTCGCGTAGGTTCGCTGCGGGTAGAAGACGGCATGGGCGGCGGCAAGAAGTGCTCTGTGCGCCGCCGGGGTAATAACTTCGGCAGCCTCGGCTTTTTTGAGCGTGCAGCGGATGTTGATGAGCGGTTCTGAAAGTGAATAGCCCGAGACCGGGTCAAAGACGAGCGCCACCTCATCATCGGAGACGAGCGTACCGTCTTTGTACATCCGGTAGATCTTCCCGACGCCGGTCATCCCGAGAGTGTCCATCTCGGCGGCCCGGAGCGCTCCCATGCTGGACGCGCCGACCACTTTTATGCCTTTTTTTACCGCAGCAAGGATCTCTCGGTGGGCAACGGCACAGTCCTGGTGGAAGACACCGTCGATGAGGCCGATGATATCCGCGCCGTCCGCGACCGCGGCAAGGATGTCGCCTCGTTTTGCGGGCGGCCGGTATTCTGCGGCGAGTATCCTCTCCGCTGCAGGGAGATCAAGGCTTGGCCCGAGAAAGACGATGATTTTTGGCATGTTTAACCCTGTCTCCCCTCCGCTCCGGGTCCATCGCGTAGGCTTCGAGTCCCGGGACGATCACCCTGACGACCGGCACCCCGATCTCCTCCCGGGTCAGGTCGACGACAATCACCCGTTCGAGTCCCTGTTTTTTCAGGGCCTCAATGGCAAACCGGATGTCCGTTGCGAAGTCGTCGCTGTCAAACGACCGGAGGGTGCCGTAGTCCACCGTCCCGTTGTCCTTGAACCAGTACCCGTTGATCCGTTTTGCCCGGTCGTAGCCCATCTTTTTCCTGAGATCAGCGGTCGTCGTGTCCTCGCGTGCGCCGTGGATCTGGGTGAGCCGGCTCTGTGCCACCTCGGTGAGCGCCCGCATCGCAGCGATCCGTGCGCTCGTGTGGGTGCCGATCCCGATGGTAAGGAGCGTGGGGTCTTTAAGGAGCACATCGTCTGCCACCGCTGCCATGGTGGGGATACCGATGTCACTGGTGATGTCCCGCAGGGTGACCTCGACCTGCGCATCACGAAACTTCTTCTGCATGTCTGCGAGCACCGGGTCGGTGACCCCGGTCACCGCCGGGCCGGTGTCACGGCAGGCCTCGACAAGCGACCATGCGTCCCGTTCGATCACTTCCGAGAGTGCGTGGAAGATTGCCTCCTCCCGGGTGTTTCCCGAGGCAAGGCCATTTGTGGAGGTGCGGAAGATCTGCCGGAAGTTCCTCGGGAGCGGGTGGAAGACCGCCTGCGCCGGCACGAGCACCCGTTCGTCGTTTGCGATATCCCAGCCCTCGACCCAGGGGAGCACGTGGCCGGGTTCGGTGTCGGTGGGGAGGATGAGATCCTTGGGGTTGACGACCGGTTCGCGCCCGTCGAGCATCTCAAAGGTGTCCAGCTGGACCTTACGGTCGTGGATCTCCGAGGAGTACCGCTCGATGCCTTCCATGATCGCCGAGATCCGCGATTCCTCGACGGTTGCACCCTTGCCGTTGTAGACCGTGATCGCCCCGTCGTCCGCGGTCGGCCGGATGCAGGAGAAGACCGGGATGCCGATCCGGTCGAGGTCGGTGATGTCGGCGACCCGGGTGATGCCTGCGGCCGGCACCTTTGGTTCGATGCGTGCGAGGGTTGCTGCGAGCGGTACTGCCCGCTGGGTCTCGTGGTTGTAGGTCTTCTTGCAGGAGGAAATGAGCATGGAAGTCACCGGGAGTTCTCGTGCGGACGGGATTGTCCTTTCAATGAGGTTTCACGTTATTGTGGTTTATACATGTTCATTTTTCGGCTATTGAGAAATTCCCCGGCGCTCCCCTGCCCAAACAATTATCTCCACCAAAGGACGTTTACGGATATGATGCACGGGAAACATTTCCTGCCTGGTATGCTCGTCGTCCTGGTCCTCCTTTCGGCCGGTTGTACCGTGAGCCGGCCTGACGGGAATACGACCGTTGTCCCGACAGAAATTATCCCTGTCATTACCCTACTTCCTGCCCCTGCTCCTGTCGGGGGCACGATAGTTGCCGTTCCGGTGCAGCTGCCGGTGACAATCTCACCTCCCACACCAACGCCCAGCCCTGTCGCCACGCAGACTGTCGATAAGCACCCCCTGCCGACGATCTCGTCAATACATATCTACAGTAACAATTTTCATATTGAGCCGCTCTCCTATGACCAGACCGGTACCGTCACCACCGGCAATGTCGATATATACGGGACGCTTGAATCGACCACCAGCTATCCTGTATGGGTTGATATGAGGGTGGACATGTACGGTGCCTACTCCCCGGATAAACCCAAGGCGACGGCCTACGACACCGTGAGGATGTTTCCGTACGGTACGTCGTCATTTGATTTTCGGATTAACAACTATGTGTTTAACGACCGGCTCGATTATACGACGACGTTTGACACCTATAACCTTACTATCCTGAAGGTGACGGTTATCCCTACCTGACCCTGAGCGAACAATAACAACTCTTCCGGTGCGGCTGGCAGAACCCCTGATATTATCCTCAGAATGGGACGACCCCCGGCTATATTATCTCCCCGCGGCAACGGTGGTATGAGTTATGGATTATACCTATCTTCTCCTGAAATTTTTCATCGGCGGCGGTGTCATTGTCGGGGTGACGCTCCTTGCCGATCAGGTCAGCCCGAAGTACGGGGGTATCCTTGTGGCGGCCCCGATCATCACCTCGCTTGCGATCGTCTTTACGTATTCCGAGGCAGGGCAGGCGACGAGTCGGCAGCTGGTCCTGGGAGCGTTCTGGTTTGCCATCCCTTCCCTGCTCTTCCTCATCACCCTCTATCTTCTCATGGCACGCTACCCGCTCATTCCCAGTTTTGGCGGGGCTCTTGGGGTCTGGCTTACGGCCGTCGTCGTGATAAACCAGATCCTTGCCGTGATCTGAATGGATGATCCGTGCCCCCGGCATGAGTTTCATGGAAGGCTCCGGGTATGGGAGTAAAAAGAGGGAATCGGTCTCCTGGTCCAGTCCCGCTTATGCTGTTCCCTGCAGGAACCGCAGGATCTCCTGAATATCCGGCACCGAGTGCACCGGGTAGACTTTGACGAAGATGACTTTCTGCTGTTCGTCCACGATCACGTTCGCCCGCTCCGAGAACCCGTTCTCTTCCCGGAAGAGCCCGTACCTCTCTGCCACGGCCCCGTGCGGCCAGAAGTCGCACAGGAGCGGTGTCCGCGTGATGCCGAGGCTCTTTGCCCACGCCTGCTTGCAGGGCCGGGAATCCACGCTGATCCCGACCGGGATGCAGTTTAGCCGGGTAAATTCGTCCAGATTGTCCTCCAGCGACTTCATCTGGGCAGCGCAGAACTCTGTCCACGCGAGGGGGTGGAACGAGAGGAGGGAGCGTTTTTTGGCCTGCTCGTAGAGATCGAAGGTTTTGTCGTTCTGGTCTTTTAACGAGAAGTTCCGTGCCGGGTCGCCCGGCTGTACTATGACCGATTGCATGGCTGGTATCTCCTGTTAAAGGGAGCATCTTGTGCCATAAGGCTATCAGGGTTTGGGTGGGGGCAGGAATGCCGTAGCACTCGGGTGCCGGCTAACGGGCCCGCAACCGGATATTGACCGAGTAACTAGCGCATCAGCCGCTGGCAGATCCGGCAGCAGAACCCGGCGTTGTTCTGGAAGTATGACTGAAGAGTGGTAACGACCCTTTTTTGGGAACCACTGGTCATTTTCCGGAATCCTCAGCTCATGACCCGAACTTTTTTAAAAATATCCGGACCTATGGGGGGAGGGGTAGGGGGTACCCCCCCACCATGTTTGACCTGAGAGGGGGGATCACCCCCCTCCCCTGTTGCCGGTCCGGGTGGGGGTACCCTCCCCCCAGCTCATCCGGACGTGGACACCGTTTTTAAAACCAGCTTTCGAGCGTCTTCTGCCCGGCTTTGACCGTGTACCGTTCGAGCGCCGCATCGACCCGTTCCTCGGCAAAATCGTATCCATCACAGAGCAGGCGTTTGATCCCCTCCGCGTCCGGGTGGCCCCATGTTAAGGAATACTCGTTTGTCACTGGTGGGCGGAGGAAAAAGTCCATCACCGGCGCCGGGTCAAAACCCGGGCATTTCTCGGCAAGTTTTGTAGTAAACTCACCCTTCTGCACGATCTTTAACGCAGTCTTTGCCCCCACGCCATCGGCGCCCGGGTTAAAGTCGGTCCCGACAAGGATTCCGACCTCGATGAGCTGCTCCCGGGTCAGTTTCAGGCCGGCAAGCACGTCCGCGAGCACCACCCGCTCCGGGTTCACGGTCACGACCCGGCCCCGGATCTTCCGCTTCCCGCTCACCGTGAGGTTGCGCACAAGAAGGGGGGTGCCAAAGAGGAGCGTATCGTAGTCCTGCGAGACCGCGTACCGGGCGTCGCCTCTCTGCACCATGAAGGCCGCTTGTGCCTCCCCCTCGGTCGGGGCCTGCACATACGGGATGCCCATGAGACCGAGCAGCTCCTTTGATGTCGCAAGGATCGTTTCGTCCACCCGGGTCGACGACCGGGCCTGCTTGTACGCCTCCTCGTCATCGCCCCGCTCCACGGCCTCCTTCCACTTTATCCCGGCCTCGTCCCGGTTTTTGCGGCGCTCCGCGTTTGTGGCCTCCTTGAGTTCGGGTGGCTTCCCGTCAAAGACAAAGACCGGTTTTACCCCTTTTTCGAGGAAGTTAACCATCCTGAAAAGGATCCCCGAGAGGTGGGAGGTCACCCGTCCGTGATGGTCCATCAGCGGCGTCCCGTCCGGCTGCCGGATGATCGTCAAAAACTGGTAGAGCGCGTTGTTCGCATCGACCGCCGCCACCCCGGAAAGCCCCTCCCAGGTGACCGGCACCTTGTAGTCAGCGATAATATCCCGGAGTGCGACACCCATGACTCTTCTCTCCTGCCGTACCGTTAGGCCGGCCCGGCTCTTATTTGTACACCCGCTTCGAGAGCTCGGTTACTAGGTCCTCAAGGTGGGCGGTGGTCTTGTCATACTCCGCAGTCATATGGGTGGAGATCTCCTCAAGGTTTGAGCGCAGCATTCGCTCCCGGGTGATCACGTTTGTTTCGAGGTTCCGCACCTTGATCTGGAGGGACAAAAACAGCCCTCCAAGCGAGAGCATCATAAGGGCGGCCGCAATCGCAATTATCAGGTCCTGCCAGAACCGCAGGATGAGAACAAGGGTGGAGATCACCATGACTGCCGTGAGCAGGATGTCGGGGAAGTACTCGGGAATGTCCATGCTTTTAGATGATAGAGCGCACAACATTAAGCTAACTATCGCTCCGGAGACACCTTCATGGACACCCTGACTGACAAGCTCAAGAACCTCATGCCCCTCCTTGCAATGCCGGCCCTCCTCATTGCCGTGGAACTAGGGGCACTGCTCCTCACGCTTCCCGTGCAGGTCTCGGGGATCGTCGCCTTCCAGGACCCGACTTCGATGGAAAACCCGTTTATCTTCATCGCGATCCTCCTTGTCTTCACCGCGTTTTTACTCGTCCTGATCAAGTACAATCTTAAAAAAGTGATCGGGGCCGTCATCACTATCGCGCTCTTCCTGACGTTTGTATACATTTTCGCGGCACTGGTCTTTGCAGCGATGGGCGAGACCTCGGTGGCAACGACGGAATGGTGGGAAGCGGTGCTGCCTGCGGTTGTGGTCTATTCAACAACCGCCCAGACCCTTCTCGCGACGGGCATCGTGCTTATCCTTTCCGTGCTCGCGACGGTCCTCTTGTACAAATACCCGGAATGGTACGTGATCGACGGCCTCGGGATCCTGCTCGGCGCCGGGGTGGCCGCGATCTTCGGCGCCTCGCTTGACATCCTGCCGGTCTGCCTGCTTCTCGTGCTCCTCGCGGTCTACGATGCGATCTCCGTGTACAAGACAAAACACATGCTCACGCTCGCGGAAGGCGTGATCGACCAGAAGACCCCGATCCTCTTTGTGATCCCGAAAAGGAAGGACTACTCGTTTATCAAAGAGGGGATCGGAAAACTGACTGACGGGGGCGAGCGCTCCGCCTTTATCATCGGTATGGGCGATATGATCATGCCCGCGATCCTCGTCGTCTCCGCAAACGTCTTTGTCCACGGGACAAAATACTTCGGGCTCGTCAACCTGCCGGCGCTCGGGGCGATTATCGGCTCTATTGCCGGCCTTATCGTCCTGCTCCATTTTGTCATGTCAGGACGCCCGCAGGCCGGCCTTCCCCCCTTAAACGGCGGGACTATCATCGGGTTTCTGGTCGGCCTGGCTCTCCTCAGCTTTCTTTAATTCTTCCCAAGCCTTGCGGTGGCTGAGGAGCTCTTTGAGTACCTCATCCACACCGTCTTTTGTTTCGGTGGACATGGAGAGATATCCCTCCTCCACCTTGAGATCGGACTTGTTTGCGACGATGATGAGCGGCACGCTGACCATACCTTTTACCTCGTCGAGGAGCCGCAGCTGCATCTCCATCGGGTACCCGCAGTGCTCGGACGGGTCGAGGACAAAGAGGATCACGCTTGCCACGTTCATTATCGCGGAGAGCGCCTGCCGTTCGATGGGATTGCGCTCCTCTGCGGGCCGGTCGAGAATCCCCGGGGTGTCCACGAACTGGATGCGGATCCTGCCTTCTTCGCGGAGTCCGACGATCACGCCTTTTGTCGTGAACGGGTAGGACGCGATCTCAGGGGTTGCGGACGAGACGAGCCGGATAAACGAGGATTTGCCCACGTTCGGGTACCCGGCGATGACGACCGTAAATGCGTCCTCGATATGGGGCAGTTTCCTCAGGGTGTTTCGTACCTTGTTTAAGAACAGCAGGTCCTTATCGATCTGGTGGACCATCGAGGCAAGGCGTGCGACTGCCCGTTTCCGGAGCACGAGGGTCTCGGTTGACCTACGGGTCTGCACGGCGATATCGTTCCCCACCATCTTGGTGTGCTTTGCCGCCCAGCCTACCGCCCCGAGGGACTGCTTGATATTGTCGATCCCGTAGAGGATATCCGCCATCTCCCGGTAAAAGGGAGGTATCTCTTCAAACTCAGGGAATCCCCGGATGATGTAGACCAACCGGTCGTGGATCGCCGCGCCGACGGCCCTTACAAATTCCTCGTTTGCCCGATCCTTGTTAGTCTTCTCTTTACGCTTCTTTGCTGCACGGCGGAAACTCCGATCAAGGATCTCATCTGCAGTGGGCACTGTTGGCATCCGTTCGAATTCCACAAAACTCCAACCTATATATCCATAGACAGTGATACGTCTTATCGTTATGGAGCTGTCCCTTATCCAGAAGGATATCCTGATCACGCTCATTACCCTCTACCACCAGCAGTCTCACTCTATCAAAGGCGAAGAGATCGCCGATATGATCCTGCGGAACCCGGGTACGGTGCGTAACCAGATGCAGTCCTTAAAAGCGGTCGGCCTTGTGGACGGGGTCCCCGGGCCAAAGGGCGGCTATATCCCCACCGAACTGGCATACAAGGAACTCAACCTGAACGCCGCAGGCAGCGACTACGATGTGCCGATCAGCCGTGACGGCAAAGAGGTGAAGGGGGCACATGTGCAGGAGATCGATTTTACCACGCTCTGCCACCCTGACATCTGCCATGCGGTCATCAAACTCGTCGGCAGTGCGAAGATCTTCGAGATCGGCGACAAGATTACCATCGGCCCGACCCCGGTGAACAAGCTCTTAATACGGGGGGAGGTCTTCGGGAAAGACGAATCAAAACAGTCGCTTTTGATTGCCACCTCCGAGATGATCTCTCTCCCGAAGCAGCCGATAAAAGCCTACATGAGCACCCCGCTCAAGTCGCTCACCAGTATCCAGTCCATCAAGGATGCGATCGCCCTCTTTACCCGGCACCACATCCACGGCGCGCCGGTGATTGACGGGGAACACCTTGCGGGCATCGTCACCATGAGCGATATCACAAAAGCCCTAGACCGTGGCCTGACCATGGATGCCCTCCTCCCTTCGGTGATGACCCATGATGTGGTCGAGGCGCCATCCGATATCAAACTCTTTGAAGTGATAACTCGGTTCAAGGAACGCGAGATCGGGCGGCTCATCGTGACTGAGAACGGCAAAGCCGTCGGCATCCTCACCCAGTCGGATATTATCCGGGTCTTTCCCTCCCTCTGATGCGGTCCCGCTAACCCTGGAATTACTTGCGGCACCGTGCTTTTTTCATTCACGCGGGTCGCGCATGAAAAGAACGAAAAAGTCGGATTGGATTTTCAAAATAACCTTCTATGCCCCTCCATTTCAGAACACTTTAAATATTAATACATCGTCATTTTTTTTATGACTCGTACATTTGCCCGCAGCCTCTCACGAAAAAAGATCATGAGCAATGACGGTAAGCTTGTCGGCACGCTCAAGAACATCAGGGTCGATTTTGATTCGGGGCAGGTCCTCGATCTGATCATCCACCCGGACCAGTCCTTTGTAACCGATGGATATGACCTTGAAGATGGTAACCTGCTGGTTGTTCCCTTTGAGTCGGTAAAAGACATCAAGGATTATATCGTCGTCGACCGTTACCTTGCCCGAAGGTAAGACCTATACTTTTTTACGGCTTGTACAAAGCCCTTTCCGTATCCATCTTCCATCACGTCAGATGCCGCCGCTTTTGTCGCGGGGTGGGCATTTGCGAGGGTCACGCCCCGGCCGGCTGCCGCAAGCATGCCGGCGTCGTTGATTCCGTCGCCGATGGCAAAAAAGTTCTTTGGGGAAAGACCCATGTCGCGTGCGAGAGCGATAAGAGCGGTTCCCTTGCTGATACCTTCTGACTGGAGGTGAATCGCATACCCGGTGTCGATCACCTGCACCGGCTTGTCGGCAAGTATCTGCTGGACCTCTTCAACCGGCACGGTCCGGGCAAATGCAAGGTCTGCATACCGGTACGTGGGGTTATAGAGCTCCAGCTCGATCCCGTTCTTCCGGTAATGGGCCTGCACGATCTCCAGGGCCGTACGGCAGACTCCCTGATCTCCGGTGATATGGAGGGTGCCGGTATAGCCGATCCGGTACACCCCCCCGTTCTCTGCGATGAACGTCCCTTTGGTACCTGCCATTTTAGAGAGGGCGTCCATAAAGCAGGCAGTATTCCCGCTCGCAAGGACAACCTCGATGCCATCGTCAGTGAGCGACCGTATACACTCGATCGCCCCGGTGTCGATCCTGCGGGTGGCATCTGTTATTGTTCCGTCAACATCTGTCAACAGCGCTTTTAACACGGCTTGAGTCCTGCCTCTTCAACCATGAATGGTGCTTCGCCCTCGGGGAGGTTGGGACTGTCCACGAGACGGGCGATACGCTTACCGGCCTTGCTCTTCCGCAGGTAGATACGGAAGGTTGCCGTGTGGCCCACGATGTTGCCCCCGATGGGTTTTGTCGGATCGCCGAAGAACACGGCCGGGTTGGACATGACCTGGTTTGTCACGAGGCCGACCGCGTTGTGCTCGTCGATGAGCTTGAAGAGATCGTGCATGTGCCGGTTGAGTTTCTGCTGCCGTGCGGCAAGCGTTCCCCGGCCGGCGTACTCGGACCGGAAGTGGGCGGTGAGCGAATCGATGATAAAGAGCTTCACCGGCTTCTTGCCTGACTTGAGCTCGGTTGCAAGGTCCCGGGAGTTCTCCACGAGAAGCATCTGGTGGTCGGACGTGTGCGCCCGGGCGATATGGATATTGTCCAGGAACTCCTGGGTGTCCGGGATGTCATCGATACCAAGACCCTTGACCATCTGCTCGATACGCTCGGGACGGAACGTGTTCTCGGTATCGATATAGATCACGCTGCCGTTAAGGCCGCCCTGCTCTTCGGGGAGCTGGACGTTGACGGCCATCTGGTGGACGATCTGGCTCTTACCGGAACCAAACTCACCGTACATCTCGGTAATTGCCTGGGTTTCCATGCCACCTCCGAGAAGTGCGTCGAGTTCCGGGACCCTGAAGGACAACTTCCTGATATCCTTTCTCTGCTCGAAGATATCTTTCCCGGTCTTGAAACCGCCGATATCTGCGGATTCGCGGGCCGCCTTGATGATCTTCTTTGCCGTGGACTCCGAGATCTCTGTGATCTCCGAGAGTTCGGCCGGTGCAGCGGTTGCGATGCTCTCAACGGATAGGTAGCCTGCTTCGCGTAGCTTGTCGGCAGTAGTTGGTCCGACGCCGGGTAAATCTTCAATATCCAACGCTTTGTCAGCCATTTCTAGTACATCTCCTATGGCATAACAACATTTTAACCCCACCCATATAACCCGGGGCCATGCGGGGGGTGAAAGTGATTTATGGTGGGGAGGAGGTATCCAGCCGTTGGAAAAGAGCGGCAAGGCGGCCTGCCACCTCTTCCGGGTTTTTCTCGGCCGGTTCTGCTGTATCCGGAATGATTCGGCTTCCCGAAAGCACCCCTGTAATCCTCATCTCTGACCCGGCCGGGAACTCTCCGTCAATAAGGTACCGTTCAATTCCATTGTCGATAAACATGCACCCGTTGCCGGGAATCATCGTCCCGGTAAAGGTGATCGCCAGTTTTTCTTCGTGTGGGACCCGGAAGATACTGCCCCGGCCCACGCCGAGTTCGATGCCCCCGAACCTGCCGGGTTTTGCCGCCGCATGGTAGATCTCGACGCGATCACCGGGATGCACTGGCACCAGTGCCTTCTCTCCCCAGAGCACGACTTTTTGATCCTCCTCCCCCTCACCGATCCGGATATTTCGTACCCACGAGACTGCCCCGGCTCGTGAGGTGAACGACCGGGGTTCCTGCACGGTCTTTACCTCGCCACAAATGGAATAATACCCGTTGTCGCTGACCGATGCGAGCGGGGCAAAGGGCACCGTGACGATGCCATCGGAAAGACATACCGTACCCGACTCGTCGATGCTGTAGCCCCGTCCCTCGGAACGCCGGTCGGGTTTTGCCCCGGTGATATGGATGACGCTCCCCGGGGGGATGTCCCGGAGCAGGTCCGGCGCCCACGCGATAAGCCGGGCGGTCCCGGTGGCATCGCCGATCACGCATTCCTGCATCTCACCGGTCGTCCTGTCCCGATGTGTAAACGTGCGGGGCGCATCCGCACCGATCAGGATCACGTCGAGATCGACCGGGTCCGTGGACAGCCCCGACCCGTTCCCGGCTGCAGTCGCGGTGCAGGCGATCTCGCAGGTAGCCTTCCGCAGGGCAAGCGCGTAAATCTCGCGCATATTCTTTCCCGGGTGTCTCCCGATGATTTCCAGCACGTCGCCAAGGGCAATCTCAAGGACGGCACCTGCCTTCTCGTCCCAGAGCACGATCCTGGTGGTCCCGGTCTCGTCACCCACGAGAAGGGTCGCTACCCAGCCCTTCTCCCCGTCTTTCCGGGTAAATTCCTTTGGGTCGGTCTTGTCAACGACCTTCGCAAAAAAACAAAATAGACTGGATTTTCCCGAGAGCTCTCGGACCTTGACATGCTGCCGTCCGAGCGCCCCGACGACGAGCATCGCGGCGGTCGGCTCGTCGAGGAGATCCCCGCATTCCTCGATCTTCTCATCCACGCGCCGTTCGAACTCTTCCTGCGATATCAGGTCGTCGACCAGTGCGTAGTGGAAGAGTACCACGAAAACCTCCCGGTGTTACCGCTGCCAGGGTGGCCGCACCATGGTGCCGGTCAGGTCAGAAAGGGTCTCGCTGCGCCGCATGAGCGCCGCATCTTTCCCGTGGATCAGCACTTCGGGGCAGCGGGGCCGGCCGTTGTACTGCGAGGACATCGCGTATCCGTATGCCCCGGTGTCAAGAACCGCGATCAGGTCGCCTGCCGTAAGTTCCGGCAGCTTCCGGTCGGGAGCAAGGATATCCCCGGTCTCGCAGATAGGCCCGGTTACCGTATACTCGGTGGTGAGGAGTGCATCCGCACGGTTTGCCACGATCACCTCGTGGTAGGAATCGTACATTGCGGGCCGGATGAGCAGATTAAATCCTGCATCAACATTCGCGAACCTTTTATGGGCCGTCTTCGTTGAGTTGACCCGGGTGAGGAGCACGGTCGAGTCCGCGACAAGGAACCGACCCGGCTCGATCCAGAGTTCAGGGGATATCCCCGCCGCTGTGATCCCCGCAAGGAAGACCGGCATGACCGCGTTTGCGTAGTCCTCCGGTGTCGGCGCCGGGTCGGTGTCGTGGTGGTACGGAATGCCAAGGCCGCCGCCGAGGTCGAGGAATTCGAGTTTCACGCCCGTTTCGGAGAGTTCCTTTGCGATCCTGACCATGACCTCGGCGGCCTTTGCAAACGGCCCGACCTCGAGGATCTGCGACCCGATATGGCAGTGGATCCCGATCGGTTTTACGTTCTTGCAGGCAAGCGCCTCGCTGTACGCGGCCGCGATCTGCTCGTGGGGGATCCCGAACTTGCTCGTGGCAAGACCGGTGGCGATCTTCGGGTGGGTCGGGACTTCGAGCGCCGGGTTGACCCGGAATGAGATCGCTGCAACTTTCCCGGCATCACGGGCCACCGCATCGAGCTGGTGGAGCTCGTCAAGGGAATCGACAGACACTTTCACGCCATGCTGCACGGCGAGGGCAAGGTCGGCTTTTGTCTTTGAACTGCCGTTAAAGAGCAGTTTCTTTGCCGGCATGCCGGCTTCGAGCGCGAGCGCAAGTTCGCCGCTGGAAAAGACATCGGCCCCGGCGCCGAGCTTCGCAAGCCCCCTCATCACGGCAAGGTTGCCGTTTGCTTTTGCCGCAAAAAGCACCTGCACCCTGTCGTACCGGGCAGAGAGGGCTTTTTTGTAGTCCTGAAAGTGCTCGCAGATCCGGTCCTCGCTTGTGACGTAGAGCGGCGTACCGTATTTCCCGGCAAGAGACACGCAGTCGTGGCCGCCGATGTGGAGGTGCCCGTTCTTTATCGTGAGGTGCGGGGGGAGTTTCATAAGGAAAGCCTCCGCATACGTTCGATTGCCTCCTTGATCCGTTCTACCGGCCGGGTGATGGCAAACCGCACGTATCCCTCTCCCGCAGAGCCAAAGCCGACGCCCGGTGTCACGACAATGCCTGCCTCGTTTAAGAGTTTTGCCGCAAAGGACATGCAGTCTTTGACCGGCATCCAGACATAGAATGTGGCCTTCGGTGACGGCATGTCAAAGCCGAGATCGCGGAGCCCCGAAACCAGCACGTCCCGGCGCTCCTGGTAGATGGCGCAGGCCTCTTTTACGCAATCCTGCGGGCCCGAGAGCGCAGCGATCGCGGCATACTGGACGGCGTTAAAGACCCCGGAGTCGACGTTCGTCTTGACCCGGCCAAGACCGGCGAGGATCTCCTGATTTCCCACCGCCATGCCGATCCGCCAGCCGGTCATGTTGTAGGTCTTTGAAAGCGAGTGCATCTCGACTCCTACCTCCATCGCCCCTTTTGCCTCTAAAAACGACGGGGCGCGGTAGCCGTCGAACGCAACCTCCGAGTAAGGGTTGTCCGAGACCACGACGATGTGGTGGTCGGCGGCAAAATCCACGACCTCGCGGTAAAAAGAGAGCGGGGCAATGGCTGCCGTGGGATTATTGGGGTAGTTGATGAACATGATCTTTGCAGAGCGGATGACCTTCTCTGGTATTGCATCGAGGACCGGGAGGAAGTTGTTCTCCACAAGGAGCGGCATCTCGTGGACTTTTCCTTCGGCAAACAGGGTGCCGGTCGAATACCCGGGATAGCCGGGGCTCGGGGCGAACACGTAGTCGCCGGGGTTCACAAACGCCTCTCCGATATGGGTGATCCCGTCCTTTGACCCCATCAGGGCAAGGGTCTCCCTGGATGCATCGAGCGTGACGCCGAATCGCTTGTGGTACCATCCGGCAACGGCTTCCCGGTAGGCCGGCATCCCGGCATACGAGGGGTAATGGTGGTTCGCCGGGTTATGTGCGGCCGAGCAGAGCGCATCAATGATGTGCGGAGGGGTGGGGAGATCCGGGTCGCCTACGCCCAGATCGATGATATCAACACCTTTTTTCTGCTGTTCTGCTTTCATCTCGTCAATCCGTGCAAAAAGATACGGCGGGAGATTGCTCATGCGTGTTGAGTACATAGGTAGTACACATTCGTGCCCCGGCCACTAGTAATTAACGATCTGGCAGGGATGACTAAAACATCCTGTCAGGAAGATATGCTTAATATCGGACGGGCGCGAACCAGTGACATAAAGCATGCATATGTCATCTGGCAGGAGAAAACCGGTATGGCAACAGATATCGTGGTAATCCTCTGCACGGCGGCACCAGCCGAAGCGTCATCGATGGCGCAGGCATTGGTTGAACAGCGGATTGCCGCATGCGTCAATATCGTTCCCGTGCAGTCGACCTACCGGTGGAAAGGCGAGCTCTGCAACGATCCTGAACACTTGATGATCGTAAAGACCACGCGAGATGGTGCAGACCGGGCGGTCGCAGCTATCCAATCGATGCACAGCGCCGCAGTCCCGGAGATCATCGTGCTGCCGGTGATCGCAGGCCACGCCCCTTATCTCGACTGGGTGCGGCAGGAGACCGGCGGGAGCCCCTGATCCCTCTCAAAGGCTGCCGTACCTGTGCGGGATACACAGGGTTATTGCCCCGGGCTCGCAAACAGGAGAACTATACAAAAACGGATGCAGGTCATGGAACCAGATACTATCGCACAACCCCCGAAAACGGCGCTCCTTGTTCTGGGGTGCCCGCAGGTGCCGGTGCAGACCAGTATCGCACTGTACCTCGTCAGCCGGCTCAAATCCGCTGGCATAACACCGGTGATCGCCGGCAACAAGGCGGCAAATACCCTGCTTGTGGTTGCCGATCCCGACCGGCACTACCTGGGCGAGATAACTGATCTCGACCGGGCCGTCGCCCAGATCACCGAGAAGAAACGGGACTTCGACCAGTGTTTTGTCTTTATCCACAACGATGCAGGGATCAGTTATGCTGCAACGATGGGCGTAATATCGAAAGCGACACTGTATGTCCTTGTATATGGGGAGCACCAGGAGGATATTGTGCAGCAGATCACCTTCCCCTGCATAAAGATGGCGGCAAAGGCCGTGCACAACCCTCTCCCCTTAAAAAAAGTGATCGATGAGGTGGCACCATGGGCTGCGTAGAAGCGCTCAATTACGAGATCCTGATACGGGGCGCTTCCTTCAAGGAGTGCCGGGAATATATCCGGAGCCACTTCCCCGAATCGATCGATGTTGAACCGGGGTTCAAGATCTTCGATGTTCACACCATCGGCGTTCCCCCGATCGCCGTGGGTATTGACGGGGATTTCGTTATCTTCCCGTACACCAAGCCCTGTCATGGGACATTCCTGCTGCGGGTACAGGATGCCGAAGAAGCCGCACGGCTGCGGGTGCTGAAAAAAGGCAGGTAATACTGATCCAAACATATCCGGTAGCAGATTCCCGTGGTATGCGATCCCGTCATTTCTGGTAAAAACCTGCCTGAAGGGAAAATATATAGTACGTATGGGTGAAGTATAACACAACAGGGATCGGCTATGGCAGGGAAAGGAAAAATTCTCCTGGTGGATGATGAGGATATTATCCTCGACGTGTCCCGGGAGGTGCTCCGGTTCCTTGGGTATGATGCTGTTTTTGCAAAAGAGGGTGCGTCAGCAATAGAGATATACCGGCAGGAAAAGGAAGTAGGCCGGCCGTTTGATCTGGTTATCATCGATCTTACCATACCTGAGGGAATGGGTGGCCGGGAAACCATAGAAAAACTCCGCAGCTACGATCCCTCAGTGAAGGCGGTGGTTTCGAGCGGGTACGCCAACGACCCGGTCATGCAGGACTTTGCCAGTTACGGCTTTTCCGGCAGGCTAGCCAAACCCTACCGGATCAACGAGATGAAAACGCTCCTTGAGGATATGATCCGGAAGAACTGACGTTTTGTTTATGCGCCCTCTATCCCCGGGGCCGCCACTATCCCAACCTATTTACCGTTTCCGAAAACATCAGAGATGTGAGGAAACCGCGTATGAAGGAAGTATCCGTGCTCGTGGGGGGCAGGGCCGGCGACGGGATCAATAATGCCGGGGCGATGGTTGCACAGCTGCTCAACCATCTTGGTTATTTTGTCTATATCTCTATCGATTACCCGTCCCTGATCCGCGGGGGACACAATTTTGCCCTGGTACGTGCCGCTGATAAACCCGTCGGAGCGTACAACAACCGGATCGACTATCTTGTCGCGCTCAACCAGGAAACGCTTGACCTGCACATCCCGCACTGCCCGGACTGCACCGTGGTGGCAAACGCAGATCTGGCAAAATCCATACCAAGCGGTCAGACTATCTCCATAAATGCCATCCTTAAAGCAGAATCCGCCCCGCCCATCACCGGCAATTCCGCGATGATCGGCGCCTTTGCAAAAGTGGCAGGCATACCTTGGGAGATCGTTCTGGAAGTATTCAGCCGGCATATGCCAAAGGCCGCAGACGAGAACCTTCGGGTTGCCCGGCGGGCGTACGATGAATGCCACACCACCCGCCAGGTACCAGCGCTGTCAGGTCCGCCACACAGCCTGCTCACGGGGAATGAAGTGATCGGGTGTGGCCTTGTCGCCGGCGGCCTGACGCACTATATCTCATACCCGATGACGCCGTCCTCGTCCCTGCTCCACTTTCTTGCCGGGAATGCAGAGCGGCTCGGAATAACGGTCATCCACCCGGAGAACGAGATCGCGGTGATCCTGATGGGCCTTGGCAGCGCTGTAGCCGGGGCGAGAACCGCAGTCGGTACTTCGGGAGGCGGGTTCTGCCTCATGACCGAAGGGCTCTCGTTTGCCGGTATGGCGGAGATCCCGGTCGTGATCGTGGTCTCCCAGAGAACCGGGCCTTCGACCGGTCTTCCCACATACACCGGCCAGGCGGAACTTCAGTTCGTGCTGCACGCCGGGCAGGGAGAGTTCCCCCGGCTGGTCTTGGCGCCTGCCGACGCCGGCGAGGCGTACCGCTGGTCGGCGGCCGCAATGTATCTTGCCTGGAAATACCAGATCCCGGCATTTGTGCTCTCCGACAAGACCTTGTCCGAAGGTACCTACAGCGTCGATTACGATACTCTTGCCGAGCTGCCGGTGGCTGATCCCGTGCTCTGGGACGGGCAGGATCCCTACCTGAGGTACCAGGACACCCCAGCCGGTATATCCCCACTTGCATTCCCGGGCAGGAAGGATGCGATCGTGAAAGTGAACAGCTATGCGCACGATGAGGACGGGTACACGACAGAGGAGGCGGCGCTGGTTACCCTGATGACCGAAAAACGCAGGAAAAAGGAAGTGAAACTCAAAGAGGAGATGGACCGGTACCCGTGTGTCAGCGTAAGGGGGAAGGCAGATGCTTCAACCGCCCTCCTCTGTTGGGGCTCGGTTCGGAATGCCTGCGATGAAGTGGCAACACGGCTGGGCCTGCGGGTGATCCAGCCGGTTGTGCTCTCTCCCTTCCCGGATCAGCAGTTTTCTGCTGCATGCCAGGGGGTGCAGCACCTGATCGCGGTCGAGGAAAATGCCAACGGGCAGCTCGCTGCACTTGTCCATGAGCATGGCGGGCGGGTCGATGTTACCGTGCTCAAATACGATGGCCGCCCGTTCACCCCCGATGAGCTGTTCCTGCGGGTGCAGGAGGCGATCGCCCCATGACCCGGAATCTGATCACCCCGGCGCAGAACACCTGGTGTCCCGGCTGCGGCAACTTTGCGATCCAGCACACGCTCAAGGACATCCTTGCCGGCCTTGAAAAAGAGGGCCGGTCTCTTGACGACGTGGTGATGGTCACCGGTATCGGCTGCCATGCAAAGATTGCTGATTACCTCAATATCAACAGCGTCTACACGCTCCACGGGCGGACGATCCCGGTAGCAACGGGGATCAAACTTGCAAACCCGAAACTTACGGTCATCTGCTGTGCGGGCGACGGGGACGCATACGCGGAAGGTCTCGACCACCTGATCTTTGCGGCAAAGAGGAACATTGATCTCACCATGATCGTCCACAACAACCGGGTCTACGGGCTCACCACCGGGCAGTACACCCCCACATCGCCGCTGGGGTTTAAGGGAAAATCCACGCCGGCAGGAACCACTGAGTACCCCTTCAACCCGCTGGAACTGATGCTTGCTAGCGGTGCCACGTATATCGCACGCGGCTACACGCGAAAGATGCCGCAGCTTGCGCAGCTGATCCGGCAGGGTATCGCCCACAAGGGTTTTGCCTTTATTGATGTCCTCCAGATCTGCGCGAGTTTCTTTAACATGACCGAGTACTACCAGTCCCGGGTGTACGACCTCGATGGCCATGATACCGCTGATTTTGAAAAAGCGTGCGCAAAATCGCGGGAATGGGACTACAACCTGGATGCGCCCATCGCGCTCGGCGTGTTCTTTGAGCGGGCACTTCCCACCTTTGATGATCGGTATCCGTCCCGGGATATGTCCGTCGGGGAACGTACGCGCCGGATCCGAGACCTTTTTGAGGCTGCGAGGTGACGATTATCCCTGCACAGTACCGGCCGGATCCCCTGTGGAGGGGATCCGGTGAACGGTAACTGGGGAGAGGAACAAGCATATGAACGAACCCGGGGTTAACGGCGCTGATATATCCCTGCCGGGTGCAGGGAGATCTGCCGGTGTGACCCTTCTTCTGATTCCCCTTCTGATCGTCATCATCTGGCTGCTGGAGAATTACCTGCTTGCTGGGAACACCCGCCTCTTCTGGCAGGCAAGTGCCATTGGTCTTGTGCTCTTTACGGTCCTTTCCGTTATTATCGTGGGAACTCTTGTTCCAGTCATGCGTATCCGGGTCTCCTTTCTCTCGGGTGCAGTCAACATGTTCCAGATCGGTTTCCGGCCCCTGCGCCGCACGCTTATTGCCGTCAGCCTGACCACCCTTGCCGGGTTTATCGTTCTTGGCCTGTCAGTGCAGGGCCTGGACTGGTTGACCGGTGCGGCTCTCTTTATGCTCCTTCTCCCGACGGCGATTGCTGCAGTGATGATCTGCTGGGTGCTTGTCGGGACCCATGTGCAGGCATATGTCCGCTGCGGGGGGGCGGTGATCTCTGTCTTTACCGGTGTTCTGATGACGGCCCTTGTCTTTGCCATTTCCCTTTCAGTCCTGTTTGCAGGGCTGAATTTCCGTGAATTCGTTGTCGGTTTTTTTGCTGCCGGGTGCGTGGCTGCATTCTGTTTCTTTGCCGTCCGCGATGTCTGGGCAACCGTCATTGTTGTCGCGTTCAGTCTTGTGATCCTGCTCGACTCCCGCATCGATCCGGCGTACCTTGCCCGGTTCAGCCCGGTGGTTGCATTCTGTGGGATCCTTACGGTCCTTGTCCTTGCGTGTGTCCACGATTATTTTTCCCGGAATTATACGACGGTTCTGCTCCCGGGAAAATGACCGGGTTCTTCTGGTACATCCCTTTATGGACCGGGGGTGGCAAACCGGGGTAACCGTCATGCACTGAAACGGGTCGTATCCTTCCCGGCACACCGGTTCGCAGGAATATTACAGCCAAATTTTTATCAGTCTGTGAGCAGAACGCTATGTTATGTCCAGAACATCTCATTACGGACTCCTGCTGTTCCTGATCCTTATCCTCTGTGTGTTTTTTGCCGGCTGTTCAAGCCAGAACACCACTACGACAACAAAAACAGTTACTACCACCCAGGCCGGGCCGGAATACACAGCCGGCGATATCGTTACGAATACTGCATCATCGGCAACATGGCTGATCGTGTCCTATGATTCTTCCACAGATCAGTACGAGCGTGCGCTGCTCGTGAAGAATTCCGATGGAAGCTGGGGCCGGGTGACGACCACCACGGATGAATTCCCCCGTGCTGAGATGGAAAAATTATACCCCGTAAAACTCTCCCATGTGTCTGCGACATCAGTCACGGTTGCGACTCCTACCATCCCCACGACGGTGGTGACGACGCTCTCAGGAAGCGGACCGGCGATAACCGCGATATCCCCCACGAGCGGGGCAACCGGTACGAGCGCGAGCATCACGATCACCGGGACCAACTTCCAGAACGGGGCAACGGCGAGCCTTGTCCAGCCGGGACACCTCCCGGTTCAGGCCACAAGTACTTCGGTATCCTCAACTCAGATTACCGGTACGTTCGATCTGAGCAATCTGGCTGCAGGTATGACAAATGTTGAGGTAACAAACCCGGATAGTCAGTCAACCACCCTGCAGAACGCGTTTACCATCGGTGCAGCGTCCCCGGTAATCTCCAGTTTCAGTCCCACGAGCGCTGATCTTGGCGCTACGTCGGTTGCCTTTTCGATCACCGGACAGAACTTAGCCGATACATGGGCGATAACTCTGGTGTCGTCCGACGGTTCACAGCAGGTTCCCTGCGCAAGCCTGTCCACACCCACGTCAACGGGCGTCACCTGCGTTCTTTCAATTCCTGATTCGATAACAACCGGTGCGTATACAGTCAAGGTTATGACGTCTGATGATACGTCAGGTACTTCGACATCGACCTTTGCCATCAACAATGCAACATCATAATTTTTTCCTGATACCTCCACGAATTTCCTGCGTGCAGTTCCGGTGATGGCATGGATCTCCTCCTCTTCTCTGTTTTTGTCCTCGCCATCACCGGGATTGTGATCGGATTCGCCTCCGGTTTTTTCGGGGTCGGGGGCGGTTTTCTCATGGTCCCGGTACAGTACTGGCTGCTTACCTCATTCGGGTTTGACCCGACGCTGTCGCTTCGGGTCGCTTTCGGGACCAGCCTTGCGGTGATACTGCCAACTGCGCTCTCCAGCACCTGGGGCCATCACTGCCGGCACTGTGTGCTGCTGCGGCCCTTAGCGCTGATGGTCGTTCCCGGGATCCTCGGGGGTTTTGCCGGCGCGGCAATTGCCACCCACGCACCCGGCCGGCTTATGGCCTGTCTCTTCGGGGTGCTGCTTGTCCTCGCCGCGTTACGGATGTTTTTTTCCCGCAACCACTCAAGTGAAGAGCACATCCCGGAAAGCATGTGGATATACCTGCCCTGGGGTTTTGCCTTCGGTCTGGTCTCGGGCCTGTTTGGTATCGGCGGCGGCGTTGTGATGGTTCCGGTGATGACAACCGTCCTTGGCATTCCTCTTATCAGGGCCATCGGCACCTCAACGGCGTTCATGCTCTTCTCCTCCGCGAGCGGTGTTGTTACCTATACTATCAGCGGCCTTGACGTAGCCGGCCTGCCCCCGTATTCGTTCGGGTATGTCAATGTCGCATACTGGTGCATCCTTGTGGCAGCAAGTGTTCCTTTTGCCCAGGTAGGTGTCCGTGCAGCCCACACCATTCACCCGGAGAAGACCCAACTGCTCTTTGTACTCCTCATGATCGGGGTGGGGCTCCACATGATCGTTACCGGCGGGTGAACGAAGAAATCACGAGTATACTGTTGAGCCCTTCCTTTTGTGTTGCGTTCTTTCATGAAAACCAGTGGATAATTAAAATATTTGATTGATTTGACAAGTTTTATATTCCGGTTAAAAATAGTGTACCTCACACTATGAAAAGCGAACATCATACCGGCAGACTTATTATGTCCCTTGTGGCATGTCTCATCCCCGGCTATGTCACGCTCTATCTCTTCACCACATCTATCCCGAAATGGTACTCCGGCCTGAAGAAACCCGGCTTCGTTCCTCCGGATTTTATTGTCTTTTACGCGATCATTCTCATATTTTGTCTTCTGGGCCTCGCACTGTATACTATCTGGAATGCCGGTCTGTCGAATCGTGAAGTACGGACTGCCCTCCGGCTCTTCATACTCTTCATGGTTCTGTATTTCTTCTGGTTTGTTGCATTCTTCTACTTCCAGGCGGTTTTTTTTGCACTTATCGTCATGGTGATGGTCATCGCTGTGATGATCTGCATGATTGTACAGGTCCTGTGGTCTGCGGTGGTTTCTGCGGTATTTCTTGTCCCGTGCCTCATCATGATGCTGATCTTCTGCTTTGCCAACCTGCAGATAGTGCTGATGAACCCCGGTCTTCCTATCTGGGGGAGTGTCATCTAGATACAGCAGGGCGAACCTTTTTTGGGCACTATCGAAACGATTATTCCCTGCGCTATGCCACACTCTACCAGCCTTAAACAGGAGTGATTTTTACGGATCCATACGTGTGTACCATCTGCGGGCATGTTTACAATCCCGAAAAAGGTGAATCGTTGCAGGACATCAGGCCCGGTATTGCATTTGCCGAACGGTCTGGAGACTGGGCCTGCCCTGTCGGTTTTGCGCCAAAGGATCAGTTTAAAAAAGAGGAGTGAAAACTGGTTGTTATGGTCTCCCGCGAACTCGTCTCTGGTGTATTTTCTGTCGGGGCATTCGATTTTGACCGGCGGATATTTGATGAACTAATCCCGCTCCCGGAAGGGACAAGTTACAACTCATATCTCATCCGGGGCAGCACAAAGACGGCTCTCATCGATACCGTCGACCCGGCAAAAGAGTATGACCTCATCTCAAACCTGGTACGTCTGGGTGTTGAACACCTCGATTATATCGTGATCAACCATGCCGAACAGGACCATGCCGGCACGCTCCCGATGATCCTGGAGTTCTACCCGGATGCCCGGGTGGTCACGAATGCAAAGTGCCGGGATCTACTTGTTGCCCTGCTGCACCTCCCGCTGGAGTGTTTTACGGTAATCGCAGACGGGGAGACCCTGTCGCTCGGGGACCGGACGCTCCAGTTTTTCATCACACCGTGGACACACTGGCCCGAGACCCAGATCACCTGGCTTGTCGAGGACAAGATCCTTTTCCCCTGCGACCTATTTGGGTTCCATGCAGCCACAAGCGAACTGTTTATTACCGACGAAGCGTGGGCATACCGGTCGGCAAAACGGTACTATGCGGAGATCATGATGCCGTTCCGGGGGAGCATCAAAGGTTACGTGGAGAAAGTCCGGGCGCTCTCCCCGGCGATGATCGCACCCAGCCACGGCCCGGTCAACAAAAACCCGAAGTTTATCCTTGACGCGTACGCGGACTGGACGTCGGATACGGTGAAAAATGAGGTCGTCATTCCGTACGTCTCGATGCACGGGAGTACTGCAAAGATGGTAGAGCACCTCACCGGGGCGCTCATTGCCCGGGGGATCGTGGTCAGGCCCTTTAATCTCACCAGGACTGATATCGGGGACCTCGCGTTTGCCCTTGTCGATGCGGCGACTGTTGTGATCGCAACCCCGACTGTCCTCTTCGGGCCTCATCCGACCGTTGTCTCCGCGACGTATCTGGCAAACGCGCTCCGGCCCAAGACCCGGTTTGCATCCGTGATAGGATCCTACGGGTGGGGCGGAAAGAGTGCCGAGACCATCACAAAGATGCTCGACCATGTCAAGGTCGAGCTGATCCCGCCGGTTATGGTACTGGGCGAGCCAGATGAGGCGACGATGCAGGCTCTCGACCGGCTGGCAGACGAAATCTTAATGAAGCATAAAGAGATTAACATCGTGTAAGGAAAGGAGCAGCTATGACAAAACTCTTCGAGGTTTACAAGTGCAGTGTCTGCGGGAACACCGTGATGGTTGTCGGTGCATCCGGTGGCACGATGGTATGCTGTGGCCAGCCGATGGTACTCCAGCAGGAAAAGACCGCGGACCAGGGGAAAGAGAAGCATGTGCCGGTCATCGAGAAGACTGCAGCGGGAATCCTCGTGAAAGTCGGTTCCGTGCCCCACCCGATGGAGGAGAAACACTACATCCAGTGGATCGAGGTCCATTCCGGGGACAATTCCTATATCAGGTGGCTCCGGCCCGGTGAGAAGGCAGAAGCTGAGTTCCCGATCAGCGACATAACTGTGAAAGCACGATCGTTCTGCAATGTCCACGGCCTCTGGACCAACAAGGCATAATACTCCCTGACCGGATCATTTTTTTTTGGTATTTTTCCTGAGGCAAACGCTCATAGAGCACCAGCGACAAACCTCCTAGTGATGCGCCGGCTTCTCTATCTCTCCACGATTGCCGCCGACCTCGGGGATATCTTCTTTTTTATTTCCCCTCTCACTGCCGTCCCGCTGATTGTGACGGTGCTTTTTTCTGAATGGAATATGTTCCTGCCCATGGCTGTCGTGCCGGTCATCTGTTTTATCCTGGGATGGGCGTTAAAACGTCTGCCGAGAAATGAGCGGGAGAACCGGCTCTCGACTGCGCTCTGTTCTGTTGCCCTCTTCTGGTTTGCCTGCGCTATAGTCTGCGGCCTCCCGTTCATGCTTGGCCTCCACATGAGTTTTACTGATGCTGTCTTCGAAGGGATGGCAGGATGGACCGGTACCGCGTTTACCATGATGCAGTCCCTTGACATGGCACCCTATACCCTGCTCTTCTGGCGCTCCTTCATGCAGTGGATCGGGGGTATCGGGATCATCGCATTTGTCATAGCGCTTGCAGGCAGCACCGGGCTTTTCCAGGGAAAACTCTACCGGACCGAGAGCAGGGAGGAACCTCTCATGCCCAGTATTGTCTCGACAGGACGGGCGATCTGGAAGATCTACGGGCTTCTTACGTTTATTGCGATCGGGCTCATCCTTTTTACCGGTCTCTCCCTCTGGGACTCAGTCAACCTTGCGCTCACCACCATCTCCACGGGCGGTTTTACCATACATAATGGCGGCATCCTGTTCTATCACAATATCATGCTCGAACTGCTGCTCATCCCGCTCATGATTGCAGGAGCGCTTCCGTTTCGCCTGTACTACCTGATTGCGGAGAACCGGCGCTGGAGTTTCTTTGGTGACGAGCAGGTCAAGCTCTTCTTTGTACTCGTGGCTGTCGGGACTGCGGTACTGACCTATGACCTGGTCTACTTCGGGAATGCGGATATTGTCTCTGCCCTTGAACAGGGGCTGTTCATGACTGTGTCTGCCCTGACGACGACCGGGTTCCAGATCGTGGATCTCCAGACCTGGGAGAGTGTGACGCTCCTTTTTCTTTTAATGCTTGTATTTGTCGGGGGGGCTGCCGGCAGTTCTTCCGGGGGGATCAAGTTAAACCGGGTGGTTCTCGGGGTCCGTGCGCTTATCTGGTGGTTCCGCCGGCTCTTTGTGAGCGGCAAAGTGTTGATCCCCTTCAGGAACGAAGGGCGTGTCATCCCGCGTGCCACCGCCGAACTGGAGACCGCAAAAACGATGCTTGTGATTATCCTCTCGGTCATTATTATATTCGTGGCCACGATCATCGTGATGCAGTTCCACCTGACCACGTACCCGATCACCGATGTTCTCTTTGATATCACGTCCGCCTTTTCCACCTGCGGCATCACATCGGGATACGTCTCTCCTGATATGCCGCTTGTTTCGAAATGGGTCTTTATAGTGGTCATGTGGCTGGGCCGGCTCGAAGTGATCCCGGTAGTGGTACTGTTTATGGCACTGTTCCGGGGTTCCGACTAAAAAAGCCGCAAACACAAATGTACTTTTCTTAATTTCGGGAAATCTAATATAAACTCCCGCCCTATAGTACGGTGATGAAACAGATCGCCCTGTACGGGAAAGGCGGTATCGGGAAGTCCACGACGTCGGCAAATCTCTCCGCTGCACTTTCTCTTGCAGGGTACGATATCCTCCAGATCGGGTGCGATCCCAAGCGCGACAGCACACGTATGCTGATGGCAGGAAGGCTGATCCCCACGGTTATGGATCAGGTTCGCGAGCGGGGTGCTACCGGAGTCACACCCGCCGATGTGGTCTATATTGGTTTCAACGGGGTGCGCTGCGTGGAGGCCGGGGGGCCGGAGCCCGGTGTCGGCTGTGCAGGCCGGGGGATCATTGCCACATTCCAGCTGCTGGAGAAGTTCGGAACGCTCACCGGAGATGTGATTGTCTATGATGTACTGGGCGATGTGGTCTGCGGGGGATTTGCTATGCCGATGCGGGAGGGGTATGCGCAGGAAGTCTATCTCGTGACCTCGGGAGAACTCATGTCCCTGTACGCGGCAAACAACATCTGCAAGGCGATAGAACGGCTGAGTGTCCGCCCGAAGAGCCGGTGCCGGCTTGCCGGGGTGATCTGCAATGCCAAGAACCAGCCAAAAGAGGAGGAACTGGTGGCAGAATTTGCCCGCCGAGTCAACAGTCATCTCGTCCAGTTCATCCCAAGAGATCGCGTCGTGCAGCTGGCCGAGCTGAACCGCAAGACGGTGATCGAGTATGAACCTGCCTCTGCCCAGGCACAGCGGTACCGGGATCTGGCCACCCGTATCATGGAGAACACCCGGATGACCATCCCCACCCCGCTTGAGATCGATGAACTTGAGGCCCTTGCCATCGAATTTATGTAGGTCTGCCGGCTGCACTCTCACGGGAGCGCTCTCGGTGACTACCCATGTCTGCGACGCGATAACGGTGGTGCACGGCCCTCAAGGGTGTACGCATCACAACTTTTCCCTCCTGCATGCGACGAGCCTCAACAACGACCAGGTCTCCCTCCCCCCGCTCGTCTCGACCGGGCTTTCGGAGACCGACGTGATCTTTGGCGTCGAAGGGGCGCTCGACCGGACGCTTGATACAGTGATCGCACGCGATCCCGGGGCGATATTCGTGCTCTCGACCTGCATCGTGGATATGATCGGTGACGATGTCGGGATGGTCTGCGGCACGAAAGCCGGGATACCGGTCATTGTGGTGCCGACCGCCGGCTTCCTTGGTGGATCGTTCCAGACCGGGGTCAATAATGCGCTTATCGCCCTTGCCGGCATGGCAGGACCCGCCCGTGGGAACGGCAGGGTGAATATTATCGGCGAGAAGAATCTCGAATATGAGGTTGATGAAAACTTCGCCGAGGTCTCCCGGCTTCTCGCACTCCTTGGTCTGTCTGTGAATATCCGGTTCGTGCGTGATCTTGCCACCGACCGGATTGCATCACTCGCGGCGGCACGGCTCAACGTGCTCCGCGATCCATCTCTCATACCCGTGGGGGAATTCTTACAGGAGCGCTTTGGAACGCCCTACGTACCTGCCTATCCGGTCGGGCTCTCCGGCACCATCGGGTTCCTCGAATCCGTGGCCGACGCCTGCGGTATCGACTGCCATCGTGCGATGGAAGAGGAACGTGCGCTCCGGCAGGAGACGCTCAACGATTTCGCTGACCTTGCAGGAGCCGGGGTCTCTTTTTCTCCCCACCCCCCGGATCCTGAAGGGAACCGGGCAGCGCAGGATCTCGCGCAGGCGCTCCGGCTTGAGGTCACAACATCCGGCCGTCCGGTACCGTTTCCGGTGACACCGCCGATCGGTATCACGGGCGTCCGTCGGCTGCTTCACCGTTGGAGGAGGGCGCTTCATGCCCGAATGCGAGACCCCGCTCTGGCCCTGCGCCATGACCGGCGCTGCGGCATGCCTTGCGGGTTTCGAGGGCATTTCTGTCGTCATCCACGGTTCAAGCGGGTGTTATTATTATCCTGCAACCCTGCTCCATGCCCCGCTGCACGGGACATTTATTCTCGAAAACGAGGTGGTTTTCGGGTCCGGGGACCGGCTTCGTGAAGTGATCGGCGATCTTTCCGGCCGGGGTGGGCGGATCTCGGTCATCACGACGTGTGTCCCGTCAGTGCTCGGTGAGGACATAAAAGCGATGCTTGACGGGACCGATGTCATCCTTGTCGACAGCCCCGGGTTTGCCGGGGAACTGGAGACCGGGTACCGGGCAGCCCTTGCCGCGCTTGCCCCGGCAGTCGACTCTGAACGACGGGGAGTCAATATCGACGGGGTATCTCTCTCGGACCCGTTTTACGAGGGAAACGTGCAGGAGGTCTCCCGTCTGCTGCACCGTGCCGGTATTCCCGTGGGAACGGTGTTCTGCCGGGACTGGTACGAGATGGCGGGGCATGCAGCGCCGCTGACAATCGGGACAAATAACGATTTCTCCTCGGGTGTAGGGACGTATCTTGGCGGGACGCTCGGGATCCCGGCGCTCCGCGCCACCTTTGAGAGACTTGCCACAACCTATGAAGGTGCAGACGTGGACCCGGTCCGTGTGGAACTTGACCGGCAGGAGGAACGGGTGACCCATGCCTGCGACAAGTACCTCCGCCGCTATGACCCCCCCGGGGTTGCAATCTTTGCCGGCACCGCGTATGCTCTCTTTGCCGCTGATACCCTCGGGCGATATCTCGATGCAGAGATCCTCGCTGTCGGGACCCGGAACGACCCCCCAACGCCGCCCGCCACGCAGTACCCGGTTGAAAAACTGACGGGACTTGAACAGGTCGCCCGGAAGATCGCCGAAGTCTCACCGGACCTTGTGATAGGGTCGTCGTTTGAACGATCGGTGTGCGGCGACCATACGTTCGTGGGTATCATCCCCCCCCTCCGCGGGAGGGTCAGGCTTGCCCGTCCCCCGCTTGCGGGCACCGGCGGCACACTCCATTTTGTCGAGGAGGTCCTGAATGCCTGCATGGACAAAAAGGCGTAATGCAGAGTACAAGCTCCCCGGAATGGGAATTCCGCCCCAAAAAACGCCAGACTCCGTTTTATTTCACTTTCACCCCGCGCACGGCCCCGGTTTATATGCTGCCCCGTAAAGATGCACTACTACGACAGAAGGTGGTCGTGTATGATGCAGAAAGCAGGTTATATCCAGC
>NZ_JBAVMX010000126.1:0-9255 GCF_049690535.1 Methanoregula sp.
TGACGTACATCGCACTCGGGGCAAACCCGCAGACCACCCCCTTCGTCATCATCGGGTTCGGCTTTGGTGCCTCATTCGTTGCACTCTTCGCCCAGCTCGGCGGCGGTATCTACACGAAAGCCGCAGATGTCGGTGCAGACCTTGTCGGCAAGGTCGAAGCCGGTATCCCAGAAGATGATGTCCGGAACCCGGCCACCATCGCTGACCTCGTCGGCGACAACGTTGGCGACTGTGCCGGCCGTGGTGCTGACCTCTTCGAGTCCACTGCTGCCGAGAACATCGGTGCCATGATCCTCGGTGTTGCGCTCTTCCCGATCTTCGGTGTCAACGGCATCCTCTTCCCCATAGTTATGTGTTCTCTGGGTCTCCTCGCAAGTATGATCGGTATCCTCTCTGTCAAGGGCAAGGACGGAGCAGACCCGATGGACGCCATGAACCGGGGATATTACATCACGGCGATCATCTCCGCGGTCTTCCTCTTCTTCGGGGTCCAGTGGCTCCTTGGAGCTGCAGCCGGCTGGATATACTTCTTCTATGCAGGCCTCGTCGGTATTGCACTCTCCGTGTGTTTCCTCCGGGTCACCCTGTTCTATACCGACCACCACTACCGCCCGGTAAAGGAGATCGCTGACGCCTCTGAAACAGGAGCCGCCACAAACATCATCACCGGGTTCTCGGTCGGTCTCGAAACCACCGCAATTCCCGCGATCCTCATCGGACTCTCCCTCATTATCTCCTACTGGTGCGGTACCATGAGCGGTATCCCGAACGGCGGCCTCTACGGCACTGCCGTTGCAACCGTGGGTATGCTGATGGTCTGTGCGTACGTCCTTGCCATGGACACTTTCGGACCTATCGCTGACAATGCCGGCGGTATCGTTGAGATGAGCGGAGCACCCGAGGAAGTCCGTAAAAGGATGGACAGCCTCGATGCAGCCGGTAACACCACAAAGGCACTCACCAAGGGATATGCCATCGGCAGTGCCTCCCTCGCCGTATTCCTGCTCTTCAACGCGTATATGGCCGACATTACCAAGCTGACCGGCAAGGTATTCGATGTCGTTAACCTTGCAGACGTCCACGTCTTTGTCGGGGCACTCCTCGGTGCGATGCTGGTCTTCCTCTTCGCGAGTTTCGCCATCCGCGCCGTCTCCAAGACTGCGCAGTCGGTCATCGAAGCAGTCCGCATCCAGTTCAAGAACCCGGCCATCATGGCAGGTACCCAGAAGCCTGACTATGCAGCCGTCATCGATATCACGACCCAAGGTGCGCTCAAAAACATGGTCGTCCCCGGCGTCCTTGTGATCGGGTTCCCGATCTTCATCGGCGTCACCATGAAATACCAGGCCCTCGCCGGCTTCCTCATGGTCGCGACCATCACCGGCATTCTCCTTGCCCTGATCCTCAACAACAGCGGCGGTGCATGGGACAATGCCAAGAAATTCATTGAAAGCGGTGCCCACGGCGGCAAGGGCAGCGAAGCCCACAAGGCAGCCGTCATCGGCGACACGCTCGGCGACCCGTTCAAGGACACCGCCGGCCCGTCGCTCCACGTGCTCATCAAGCTCCTTGCGACACTGACGCTCGTGCTCGCGCCGCTGTTCATCTGAACATAACCCCCAACTCTTTTTTAGTCCCGTCACAAGGGGTCGGTAATCCTTCCAGCGAATCAATCGATCGTCTGCCATACCGGGGAATAGGATAAAAATCAGGCCCACACGATCCCGCCGGTAAAATCACCGGGACCGGGTCAGGAAAAAATCATAATCTGCACTCTTTCTCCGATCGCACGTATGCACATTTTCGTGACGAAAAAACCCGGTATTATCCGGAGGACTGCCGGAACATGCCGGCCGGTACACGGATAGCGAACCGTGCCCCGTGGCTATACTCACCGGTCTCCTGTATAGAGAGTCCGGTGATGGAGAGGATCTCCCGAGCAAGGTACAGCCCGAGACCGGTATGGGACCCGAATCCTTTCTCGAAAATCTTCTGTTTTTCCGCGGGGGGTATCCCTTTTCCGTCATCGGCAACCACGATCTCGGCCCCCTCCGGGGTATTCTTACGGCTGACCTGAATCTTTGTCACGGTACCCCCGTGCATCCGCGCATTTTCAAACAGGTTGGAAAAGACCAGTTTCACGAGAGGATCGGCAAAGATCTCCATCCCGTCAAGGGATGGGTCGATACACACATGCCGGAAGCGGCCATCCCTGCACACCTTCAGTACGGAGGCAGCAACATTCTGCCACCGGGGGCTCTGTATACCGATATCCTCGTACTGCTGGGTAAACAGGATCTGGTCGCGGATCACCTCACCGGACTGGAGTGCCTGGTGCACCAGTGTCCTAGCCTCCGGGTCCGTGACCTTTGTGTCGAGTAACTCCAGGTACCCCTCGAGCCCGGTGAGCTGGTTGAGGATGTCATGCCGAGTGATACCGGACAAGAGAGTAAGTTTTTTGTTCGCTTCGGACAGTGCCTGTTCCGTGCGCTTTCGGTCGGTAATATCTCTTCCCACCGACTGGAACTCTGTCACCCTCCCGTCACGGTCAAAAACAGCCCGGTCCGACCACTGCTGCCACCGGATCTCCCCGCCTAGCATGCGGATGCGGTGTTCAACCGTCTGCACCGGGTGATCCGGGGTGATCGACGCCATATGCACTTTGAGGAGCGGGAGATCTTCTCCGGGAATATCCGGGGAAAAACGATGGCCGATGATCTCCTCACGGCTCTTCCCGAAATAACGGCAATATGCCCCATTTACGAAAATATGCGAGCCATCGGGTAAAAACCGGCAGATAAATTCTGTCTGGTCCTCAACAACGTTCCGGTACCGTGCCTCGCTTTCGAGAAGTTCCCGCTGGCCCCGTGTCAGCTCATCGTAGTTTGCCCGGAGTTCTTCCTCCGTCGCGGTCAGCTGCTCGTACGCCGCGTTGAGTTCCTCATGTGAGGCCCTCAGTTTATCCTCTGCCTCTTTGTGCCGGGTAATGTCGCGGATGGACTCGATCGCACCGATCGCGGTGCCGCCGGTATCGTAGAGCGGGGACGCAATCATCCAGAGATGGGCGCCTTTACCGGTATAGATGGCCGGACTGTAGAATTCAGAGATAATCGCGTTCCCGTCCCGGATCAGGTTCTGGTCCATGTGGGCAGGTTCATTATCGCCATTCAGTACGAGATCCACCAGCGGGATCCTTTTTTCGTTAAACTGTGAGAGGACCTGTGGATAATTTTCGGTTCCCATGATCGCACTGGCTGGTATCCCGGTCAGCTTCTCCATCATCCGGTTCCAGGAGATCACCTTATTCTCGCGATTGATGGCAAACGTTGCATCCGGAAGAAAATCGATCAGGTTTGCCATCATCTGCCGGGACTCTTTTAAGTCTTCGCGTACCCGTCTGCGGTCGATGGCATGTATGAGGTTGTATTCAAGTTCGGCGAACTGGGATTTCGGGGGCCCACCTTTCTGGAGATAGAAATCGGCGCCGTTGTTGAGGGCTTCAATGGCGATCTCCTCCCTCCCTTTTCCGGTAAAGAGAACAAACGGGAGATCGGGATGGTGGAGACGGATATACCGGAGAAAATCAATGCCGTTTATCGCGGGCATCTCGTAATCTGAGATGATACCGTCGTAGTTCCGGTGCTGTGTCTTATCGAGTGCCTCCCCAACAGACAAAACAGTGTCGATCTTCAGATTTCCTGACATCTCAAGGAAGATCTTTGCGAGATCGAGAAGGGCGGGATCATCATCGAGATATAACACCGAGAACATTTGCCGTAAAACACCGCAATAATCTCCTTATGGTTGATACAGTATAAACCCAAACGATTTGCTTCTGCTTCCGAACTGCACAGGATACCCCGGAGTTCCCGGAAAACCAATACAACGTGACAGAACACAAAAAAATAATAAAAAATGAGTGTTGAAAAGCGGCGGGATCAGCTGCACCCGGTCCAGCCGCAGTGCTTGCAGATCCCCTGGTTGCAGCCCTCGCCGAAGTCCAGCGGGTTGTGACACTCGGGGCAGAGGCGCTGCTCCCCGGTTTTCCTGATATTCCAGTCATTCAAGGTCGCGATGCTCTGGTTTTTCGCCGAGAGCTCAATGCACCGCCCGACCACATCCGCGCAGGAGTGGCCTTCCGAGGAGGGGTTCTTGATCGCGGAGATGCAGTTCACTTTCGCAAACTGCTTGACAAACTTGTTGTAGGGCACGCCGTTCTGGAGGCCGGTGCTGATCGCACGGCCAAGGGCGCTGCTGTTCGCATCGCACCCGCCGTTCCCGACTGTCCGGATGAAAACCTCCATGGGATTTCCCTCGTGCAGGTTCACCGTGACATAGAGGCGGCAGCACCCCGACTGGCAGAGGTACGTCCGGCCGGCAAGTTCTTTTGGCCGGTCGATGGAGAGCGTCGGGAGCTTCTCCGGCACCGCCCGTATGGCCGATGCGGCGGTGGCAGGTACTGCTGCAGGCTGGAGGGCGGGACTCTTGTCTTTTAAGGCGAGCACCACGTCGTCCCTGCTCCCGGTCCGGTAGATGGTGATCCCCTTGAGACCGAGTTTCCACGCCATCATGAGCGCCTCCTCGCAGTCGTCCTTTGTCGCCGAACCGGGCATGTTGATGGTCTTGCTGATCGAGGCGTGGACATACTTCTGGAAACTGGCCTGCATCCGGATATGGTCACGCCACGGGATATCAAGCGCCGTCTTGAAGAGCGCGAGGAACCCCTTCGGCAGCCAGTGCAGGTCCTGGATCGTCCCGGTCTCGTGGATGTGGGCGATGACCTCGTCGGTCTTCTTTGCCCGCTCGTCGCCGGCAAAACCCATCCCGGACAGGGTGTGCACGAGTGCTTCCTTAAACACCGGGTTGACGATAATAAAGGTCTTACCCACCGTGTTCTTCCTCGTGTAGGCAAACGAGAAGACCGGCTCGATACCGCTCGAACACCCGGCGAGAAGCGAGATCGTCCCCGTCGGGGCGACCGTCGTCATCGCAGCGTTCCGCACTTTATAATCATTCCAGATACTTCCCTGCCATGCCGGGAAGGTCCCCAGTTTTTCGGCACGTTTGTGGGATTCTTCGACTGCCGTGTCAGTCACGAGTTTCATGACCTGTTCCGACCATGCCCGCCCTTCAGGGGAATCGTAGGTAAGGCCGAGCATGAGCATCGCGTCGTGGACACCCATGACACCAAGGCCGATCTTCCGGGTCCTCCTTGTGGCCTCCGCGATCTGCGGGATCGGGAAGACGTTCTTCTCAATTACGAGATCGAGGAACCGGGTCGCCATCCGTGCAGTCTCGCGGAGCAGATCCTCATCGAGAGTTCCGTCACGGACGCAGGCGGCAAGGTTGATGCTCCCAAGGACGCAGCTCTCGTACGGAAGGAGCGGCTGTTCTCCGCAGGGGTTTGTCGTGTCGATCTCCCCAAGCAGGGGCGTCGGGTTGTGCCGGTTTATCTCGTCGTAGAAAAGGATTCCCGGCTCGCCGTTTTTCCAGATTCCCTCGACAATGCCCGTCCAGATCGCTCCGACCGTGACCTTCGCTCCCGACTGGGGGTTGGTGAGCCAGACTTCATCGAACCGCCGCTTCTCCACGAGGTCCATGAATTTGTCGTTCACCATCACGGAAATGTTGAAGTTGGAGATATCGCCCTCTTTTGTCTTCGCTGCGATAAACGCGAGGATATCGGGGTGCCAGACATTGAGGATACCCATGTTCGCCCCGCGCCGGCGGCCACCCTGCTTGATCACATCGGTGGCCGCGTTAAAGACCCGCATGAACGAGATGGGGCCCGATGCGACACCGTCCGTGGACTGCACGGGAGACCCTTCCGGCCGGATGTGCGAAAAGTTGTACCCGGTGCCCCCGCCGCTTTTGTGGATGATCGCCCCCTCCTTCATCGCATCGAAGATCCCGTCAATGGAGTCGGGGACCGGGAGGGTAAAACAGGCAGAAAGCTGCCCGATCTCGGTGCCCGCATTCATAAGGGTGGGCGAGTTGGGCAGAAAACGCAGCGAGATCATCGCCTCATAAAAGCGGGCTTTCTCGGTCTCATCGTCTGCCAGGGCCGAGGCTACACGGCGGCAGATATCGGTAAAATTCTTTTCCCCTTTCCGGAGGTAGCGTGCGGAAAGGATGCTGTCGACGACGGATGGTGGGTTCATGGCTGGACCTGTGCTGATTTATTGAAGTGTTAAAAAGGACTATTCAACGGATGAAATATTGCTCACGAAATCTTATAAGCTGTTGTATGGTGATGCGCGAAGGAGCGGCGGCACCACCGTCAATGAGCACCGCGGATATCAACCAACACCCTGATCAAAAAGGCTGGCGGCTATAAATCAGGGTAATTCACGGCCCCCCGGTTACCGGGGGATGACAACCCCGCCGATGCCGTGGATAAAACCGTTGGTGCAGGCGATATCCGGGATGGTTACCGGTGCGCCGCCATAGATCACCAGACCGCCTTTTTCTGTTATCTCGACGGTGATCCCAAGGCGGGTCTTGGGGTAATTCAGTTTCTTTATCGTGCTGCACGAGAGGTTCCCAAACATGATATGGTACTGGAGGATGCGGAAGAGCTGTCCCTTGGGGTCGGCCATGAGCGCGGCAAGGGTCTTTTTGGGGAGCTGCCGGAATGCATCATCGGTCGGCGCACAGACCGTATACGGCCCCTTCCCGTCGAGCACCGTATCAAGCCCCGCGGCCCGGATCGCTTCTGCCATCAGGGAAAACCGGCTGTCTGCGGCCAGTGTCCCGGCTATCGTCTCTGGGAGTGTCATGTCAGTAGTCCTGTAAACGTTCCGGGTACTTCCTATGTTTGCGCCCGGCAAAAAATCTGTTTTCCGCTGCCGCATTCCACACACGGGTAGAGGCCGTGTGTCCGTTCAGCAACCGGATCCCAGATCGACCGTCATATCGTTTGCGAGCCGGCTGTACCTCTTCGGGTTTTCATCGAACTGTTTCTTGCAGTAGTTGCAGCAGAAATAGTATTCAGTATCCCGGTACGTGCTCCTGAACTGGGCGGTATCCTCATCAACTATCATAAAACAGACCGGATCGGTGGCCATGGTATCTTCTCCTTGTGGTGTATCTTTCCATCTGGCGCACCTCCCAGATAAAGGTGTGGAAACGGTACTGGAGTATAGCCCCTCCCAGTCATCAGCGCAAGAGAGGAGATCGAAAGCGGCCAGTGCGGCAGCCACATGGAATTTGCGGAATATTATCTGTTGTTTATCTCAGTCCTTTTCGTTAAACCGGTCCTGCAAAAAATCTTAAACACCAGAAGGAAAACACTCCTATCAGACCAAACACGAGCCCGACGGATTTTCCGGGCAGCAGGCTGGACACATGTGGACCCCGGACATCAGGACGCTTTTTCTGATCATCTTTCTTCTGAATGCGTTCCTGACGCTGATGCTCTTTACCTTCTGGAAAACGCAGAAGACCTATTACGGGTTCAGGACGTGGATGCTTTCCCTGTTGGTCATCTCCTGCGGGTATTTCCTGCTCATGCTCCGGGGATCCGTGTCCGATCTGATCACGATCGTCATTGCCAATCTCCTGATCATGCTCTCGGTCGTGATGCGGGTTGATGCGACCCGGCGCTACATCTGGTCGCGGCCGGTTCCCCTCGTGTTCTATACGCTTCTCATCCCGGCAGGCCTCCTTTATGTCTATTTTACCGTCATCAATGACGGGTTCATGCCCCGCACCCTGATATCATTCGTGGTAACCAGTGCCGGCCTCATGGCTGCAGCGATATTTGCCCTGCAACCACAGGATCCGGAGAGCCGGTCGCTCAGGCTCGCTTTTTCGGGTACGCTTATAGCCGTGGTAATCTTCCAGATCGTAAGGGATGCATACTGGCTGGCCAATCCCGCAGATCAGTCCCTGTTCAGCACCGATAGCGGGAATACGATCTTCTTTGTCGCCACCATCATCACGGACATCCTCACTACCGGGTTTTTCCTGATGCTCAACATGGTCCGTTCCCAGACCGAACTGAAATCCAGCGAGGAGCGGTACCGGAACCTCGCGGATAATCTCCCGGATTATGTCATTATCCACGACGGGAAAACAATGCGGTACGCCAACCCCGCGGCAGGTCGCCTTGTCGGAATGAACGCCGAAGACCTTGCCGGGCAACCGATCTATGATTACCTCACCGATAAGAGCAGTGTTGTAGTGGAATCAGTCTTTGAGCGAAAGCATACCAGGGATACATCATTACCGACCCGGGAAATTGAGTTGCGGCTGCCGGGAGGGGATATCCGGCGCTGCATGGTAAAGAGCGTCATGATCAGCGATCGCGGCGAACCGGCAGTCCTCTCGGTGATCACCGATATCACCGAACGGAAGACAGCAGAGGATGCCCTTGCCCGGGCCAACAAAAAACTCAACATCCTCTCTTCCATCACCCGCCACGATATCAGGAACCAGCTTTCGGCACTCAAATCCTATCTTGCATTATCAAAAGAGACCCTGAATGATACCTCACGGGTGGCCGGCTATATCCGGAAAGAAGAGACCATTTCAGACACCATCGAGCGGCAGATCAATTTCACCGGGACTTATCAGGATATGGGAGTCACCGCGCCTGCATGGCAGAATGTCCAGGCTGGAGTCCTGCGGGCGGTCGCTGCACTCCCCATGCGGAATGTGAAGGCAGAGGTCGATCGTACCGATCTTGAGGTCTATGCAGACCCGCTGTTCGAGAAGGTCTCGTACAACCTGATCGACAATGCCCTCAGGTATGGTGGGGATCGGCTGACAATGATCCGTATCATGTCGCAGGAGACCGGTGCCGGGCTGGTCTTATGCTATGAAGATGACGGGGCCGGTATCAGCCCTGAAGATAAAAAGCATCTCTTCGAGCGGGGCTTTGGGAAGAATACCGGTCTCGGGCTATTCCTCTCCCGTGAGATCCTTTCGATCACCGGTATTACCATCGCTGAAACCAGCGAACCGGGGAACGGGGCCCGGTTCGAAATTACCGTGCCAAAAGGAGAATACCGGTTTGGTCCACCGTGAACCGTCCCCGGGGAAACCGGAAAGGCACTTACCGGATCCACGTGACATTCGCGGGGTGCTTATCATGGGCCTCCGGCGATTCAGCCGGGTACCCGAACACAATCGTGCCGACCGGACTGTAGCCTTCCGGGATCCGGAACCCTGCCGTGAGCTTCCTGTTCTCATAGGCCACTTCCGTTGACCCGATCCAGCAGCTCCCGATACCGAGCGCATGAGCGGCAAGCA
>NZ_JBAVMX010000127.1:0-12510 GCF_049690535.1 Methanoregula sp.
ACAAATATCTTGTACCTGCCCGGATCGAGGTGCATCGGGATCGCGACCGTGGTTTCTGTGCCGGAGAGCGTGGCCGTTGTCCCGGTCGTCAGGAGTTCATACTGCTCGAATTCATCCAGTTTATAGACCCGCACCTGGACGCCGGTCCCGGCAGGGGTACCGGCACCCGCAATCGTGACGGAAAGGTTGCCGGTCCCATACGAGACGTTCCCGACCGAAAGGGATGTGCAGCCGGCCGCGAGAAAAAGCAGGACCAGTAAAAATCCAACAAGCAGGCCCGGACGTCCGGTCATACTTCTGTTGTCAGAGTATATCCATAAAAATCTATACCCTGCACCCGACAGGTTTTACCTGAAGGGATGACCGCCTTCGGGCGTCAGGATCGTTTTCTCACGGGGGAAAAGACGTTATGGGAACGTACCCCTGTCATCCTCCTGATGGAAGCATACGCCCGGGACAATCCCTGCAGTACCTGCCGGAAACCTGGAATTTCAAAAAAACATTCTCATTGCAGAAAATAAATAAAAATCCAATGTCCTGCCCGTTGATTCAGGAAAGCAAACCTATTAAAGGGAAACTCCATAGAATTCAGTAAGGTGATATCATTACAACCATCACATTCTCCCACCATAAAGGCGGAACCGGTAAGACTACCTCATGTCTGAATATTGCCGGGTTCTGTGTCCTGGCGGGAAAAAAAGTGCTGGTGGTTGACTGCGATCCCCAGGCCAATGCAACGGCCGGTCTGGGTGTCAGCCCGGAATCAGCCCGAAAAAATGTCTATGATGTCTTCATGAGCCGGGTCGAAGGTTTTCCCCAGGTTTCGATGACCGATATTATCCAGTCGACTGAATCCGGTATTGATCTTGCCCCGGCAAGCCTTGACCTGGTCGGGGCAGAACCCTACCTGTATGAGATTGCCTCGCGTGCAGAAGTGCTGCGGGATGCACTCCTTCCCCTCCGGGAGAAATACGATCTTATCCTGATCGATACACCCCCGAGCATGGGGCAGTTCGTGATCAACGGCCTTTTCGCTGCGGATCATATTATCGTTACGCTCGACTCCGGGTCGTTTGCCCTCAACGGTGTGGGACCGCTTTTTACCATCTTTGAGGATATGAAGGAGGACCTGGGTAAAGACCTCCATGTGGATATGGCCATCATCTCGCGCTGGGGTGAAGGTGGGGATATTTCCGTACCTGTGCCTGAAACCCCGGAAAAAAGCGACCTGGTCAGCTGGCTCCGGTCACTCCTTGTCCCGCGGCATATCCCTACAAAAGAAGAACTGGTGGCAGAAGAAGAGCGTGCAAAGGAGCACGAACGTCTTACCGGTATGCGTGCGGAGATCGGAAAAAAATTCCCGGACGTACATACGGTACCCTATTCACCCGAAGTTTACGAAGCACAGAAACGGGGCATGCCGATCTCGCATATATCTCCTGAAAGCAGCGCCGGGTGTGCATACAAACAGATTGCAGATGAAGTGATGAAATGGACGTAACAGGTATAGAGCAGACAATAAAGAAAGCCGCAGACGGGGATCTGACCGTCAGGATTGATGAGAATCAGGCAGACACGAACATGCAGCCGCTGGTACGGCAGGTCAACCGGCTCATTGCAAAGGTTGCCGACACCGCAGAGAAAAAGCAGCGTGCTGACACGATGATCAAGTACAACCCGCTTGCGATTGCGATCCTCAAAAAAGACCGGGCGATTGTCAACGTCAATAAAAAATACGAATTGCTCTGGCGCGGGACCCGCGAGGAGCTGATGAGGAAGCGGCTGTATGATTTTGACATCACCGTGCTTTCGGGTGAGCATTTCTATGCCTGCTTTGAAACAAAAAAGCTCGCGGTGAGCGAGTGCCGGGTGAAATGGCCTGATGGCACACTGAAGTACCTCACCCTGCAGGCAATGCCGATGCTGGATAAAGCAGGTGAAGTGGACGGGGCGTTCTATTTCTGGGTGGATACGACCGACCTTCACGACAAAATAGCAGAGTCAGAAAAAGTAAAACAGCGGGCAGATCGTATCATCGAGGAGAACCCGTATGCATTGTTCACCATCGACACCGGCCTTTCGGTACGCTCGGCAAACAGTGCATTCCTGAAACTGACCGGGTACTCCCGCGACCAGTCCGCACGTCTCTCGATGAAGGATTTCAAGTACAAGAAGAACAAAGGCGCCAGCGTCGAATCTACGATTGCGTCAAAGCAGCGCGGGCATGGCGAATCGGTGATCGAATTTCCCGCCGGAACACTCACGCTGGACTGGTATTATATACCGCTTCTTGATGAGACCGGGGCGGTCGAAAGCCTGCTCGTCGTTTACAACGATATCACCGAACGGCGCCTTCAGGAGAAAGAGATCAAACAACTCATGGAGGATTCCCAGAAGACTGCGCAGGCACTTTCCGAGAGCGCCGGTGTGCTTGAAACCGGGCTTTCGCGGATGGCTGAAGGGGATCTGACGTTCACAGCAGAGATCGTTGAGGGCGACCCGCTTGTGATCCTAAAGAAAGATTACAACACGGCAATTCTCTCTATAAAATCCGTCATCGAGGAGATCTCAAAGTCCGCACACCAGATCGATATCACGACTGCCGAGACCGGCAGGAGCACACAGGAGATCTCCAAAGCTACTGAACAGGTGGCGATCTCCACGCAGCAATCTGTGGACGGGGCAAAAAAGCAGCTTTCGGAGATCGAAAAAGTTGGTAGTGATGTGTCCGATCTCTCCGCATCCATCGAGGAGATCGCAAGCACCACCCACGATCTTATGACCCATGCCCAGAAGGCGGCAAGCGAGGGCAACCAGGCTGCCGATATGGGCAAGATCGCCACGGCAAAGATGAAGACCGTGGAGAAGATCTCGGGAGAAAGTGTTGCGGAGATCACGGCTTTAAACGAGCGCATGAAAGAGATCTCGAATATTGTCAAGCTGATCGCAGACATCTCCAGCCAGACCAACCTGCTTGCCTTAAACGCAGCGATCGAAGCGGCACGGGCCGGTGAACACGGGCGTGGTTTTGCCGTGGTCGCCGGCGAAGTGCGCAATCTTGCCGGGGAATCCAAGAGTGCAACAAACAACATCGAGACCCTGATAAGCTCCATCCAGAGCAACAGCGAGAAGACCTCAGCGGCCATAAAGAATTCCTATAAGGAAACCCAGGCTGGTATCGAGAGCGTGAACCAGACCATCGATGTACTCAACCGGATCATATCCGAGTCAAACATCGTTGCCCAGGGCGTGACCGAGATCACGAAGGCAACCGAGGCACAGGCCGAAGCGACAAACCGGGTGATGCAGGGCATGGAGCAGACAAACACCCTCTCCCGCGAAACCCGGCAGCGCATGGAAGATATGGCAGCGCTTGCCGAGGAGACAAGTGCATCGACCGAGGAGATCGCGAGCGCTTCGGCTGAGCTCTCCCATATGGCAGAACGTCTGAAATCAGCAACAGAGAAATTCAGGATACGGTGAAGTATGGCTGCAACAATCGACGTAGTGGAGTTCGAACTGGGCGGGGAGCGGTATGCGCTGGATATCAATCTCGCCCGCGAGATCGTGGAGATGATACCCATCACCCCGATCCCCCGGGCACCACCGTTCATCTCCGGTGTCATCAACCTGAGGGGGGAGATCACAAACATCATGAACCTCAATACGCTTCTCGGGCTCCCCGACAGGGAAATACGGGATAACCAGAAGATCATTGTCCTTGTTCCCGAGGCGGCAAAAGGGAGCAATGTCGGGATCATTGTCGACGATGTTTCCAGTGTCCGGCAGGTGTCTGAGGCGGATATTGAGAAGATCGGCACCGGGATATCATCGGATTTCTCCCAGTTTGTCAAGGGCATCATCAAGGTCTCCGGGGAAGATGTGGAGAAGAAGAGAAAGGACCTCATCATCTGGCTTGACATGGAAAAAGTACTTGCGGATCTGGCCGGCCGGTCAAAATCCGGCCCGGCTGCCCCTGGTATTGTGCACGAGGCAGACTAAAACAATAATAAAAAATTACGAGAGTGTGGGATACGTATGACCGAACAACGACCGGGACGAAAGGCATTATTTGTCGGAGCGCCTGCTGCGACTGTACGGAATTCTCCCGATGAGATTGCGCAGCACGTGCGGCAGCTGAACGAGGAACTGGCCCTGGCGCTCAAAGGGGCCGCAGCAAAAAAAGCGGTAAACCCCCTTGAGGCCACGCATTTCGGGAGCGAATACACGACGCTCGTCGATGCCATCAACACCGCGCTTGTCCAGATGAAGGCCGGGCCGTCCGCGGTCCCGGGACCTGCGGGAACGCCGGCAACCGGGTCAGAAGAGTACGTAAAGAAAATCGACGTGCTCGAACGGCGGCTTGAGTTCATGGAGAAGAACAACCCGGTACCCATGCTCGTGGTCACGCCAGCGTTTGATGTCATCGAAGCCAATGCCGCGTATCTTGCGATGAGCGGGATCCCTGAAAGCGAGATTCTCAAGACAAATATCCATGGTCTTACCATTACCGGGCGTTCCGGGGAAGGTGCGAGGGTTGCTCTTGAGAAGAAACGGCGTGCTGTCGGGGAACTTACCGTTACATTCCCCTCGGGTGTACATACCCTTGAGCAGTACTGTATCCCGGTGCTTGACAATGCAGGGGCGGTCACCTCCCTTGTCATACTCTACGATGATCTCACGACAAAACATAAGAAAAACGAGGAGATCGAACGGCTGAAGATCAGGTCCGAGACGATCGTCCAGCAGAACCCGATGCCGATCGTGCTTGTCGATACCGGTTTTAACATACGGGTGGTAAACGATGCGTATGTCGCCCTCTCCGGCATCGAAAAGAGCCGGCTGCTCTCCATGTCGCTTGGGGATTTTAAGATCCTCGAAAAGACCGGGACCGGTTTAAAGCAGGTATTAGAGACCGGCACGCGCTCCACCGGGGAAGTTGTCGTGGAGTTCCCAAAAGGGGTCCGCCGTCTCCGGCAGTACGGCATTCCCATTGCCGGCCAGAAAGGAAAAACCGACAGTATCCTTGTCGTCTATAACGATATCACTGAAGAGAAAAAGGAGATCGAAGAAGTCCTCGCAGCACGAAATACGTCCGATACGATCGTCGAGCAGAACCCGATGCCGATCTTAATGACGGATCTCTCCTTTACGATCACCAAGGCTAATGCGGCCTACGTGAAGATGAGTGGGTACCCGCAGGACACCGTTGTCGGGATGAGCCTGCGGAATGTCAAAATCCTCGAACAGAAAGGTGAGGGTGCCAACGTCGCGATCCAGACCAAACGCCGGACGTTCGGGGAGGTTACGGTGGCACTCCCGAGCGGCACCCATATCCTCGAGCAGTACGTGATGCCCCTCCTTTCCCGTAATAACGAGATCGAACACCTGCTTCTCGTTTATAACGATGTCACGGAACAGCGTGCCAGCCAGCAGAACCTGGTAAAGAAGATGGAAGAGGCAGCAGCCCTCAAAAAGCGTTCCGATACGATTGTCCAGCAGAACCCGATGCCGATCATGATCATGGATCAGACGTTCAAGATCCTCATGGCAAACGAGGCCTATCTTACCCTCACCGGCCTGACAAAAGAAAAACTGCTCGGCATGAATGCCCGTGAGTTCAAAATCCTCTCCCAGTCCGGTGAAGGGCTCAAAAAAGTGCTCACCGAGAAGAAACGGAGTTTCGGGGAGATGACGATCGAGTTCCCGACCGGCGTCCGCATTCTCGATCAGTACGGCATCCCGATGCTGGATGCACAGCAGAATCTCTCCGCGATCCTGTGCGTGTATGTGGATATGACCGCCCGGCGCGAACAGGAAAAGAAGATCCAGGCGATGATGGATGAGGCAAAGGCCGGTGCAGAGTTATTGTCTGCAAGCGCATCGGAACTCCAGACCGGCCTTGCAAAGATTGCCGGCGGGGATCTCACCTGCCAGCTCAGCATCGACGATGCAGATCCTCTTGTCCGCCTCAAGAAAGATTATAATTCATCCGTTGTGGCGATCCGGACGGTCATTGTCGAACTTACTGAGGCCATCCGGAAACTTGATGTAACGCTCCAGGACACCATCCGGAGTACCGGTGAGATCGCAAAGGCGACAGAACAGGTGGCGATCTCCTCACAGAAAGCAACGGACAGTGCAAAGATGGAGCTTGCCAGTGTCGAGAAAATATCCGGGGTCATATCTGATTTCTCGGCTTCGATCGAGGAGATCGCAAGCACGTCCCATGATGTCATGACGCATGCGGAGAAGGCGGCACAGGAAGGTGTCCGCGCCGCCGGGATCGGTAAGACGGCGACTGACAAGATGCAGGCCGTTGAGAAGATTTCCCAGCAGAGCGTCAATGATATCACGGCCTTGAACGAGCAGATGCACCAGATCTCAAAGATCGTCAACCTGATCACCGATATCGCAAACCAGACAAACCTGCTTGCCCTGAATGCTGCGATCGAAGCGGCGCGGGCCGGAGAGCACGGGCGCGGGTTTGCCGTCGTTGCAGGCGAGGTGAAAAACCTTGCCGGGGAGTCCAAGAAGGCGAGCAGCCAGATCGAGACCCTGATAAAATCCATCCAGTCAAAGAGCGAAGTAACCGCCTCGTCCATCCAGAACTCGTTTATGGAGATCAAAGCCGGGATCGAGAGCGTGAACATGACGGTCGAGTCGCTCGGCAGGATCATCTCTGAGGCAAACGTGGTTTCCCAGGGCGTCACCGAGATCACGAAAGCGACCGAGAGCCAGGCCCAGGCCACGTCAGGCCTGATGTCTGGTATCGAATCGGTCAGGGCATTGACCGGGGATACCCAGCAGCGTATGGAGGATATGGCAGCGCTTGCAGAGGAGACAAGCGCATCGACAGAGGAGATCGCCAGTGCCTCCGCGGAACTCTCATCCATGGCAGAACGCTGCCGTGGGATGATGGGAGGATTCCATACCTGATGAGGGTGGCGGGGAGGGGGACATTCACCGTTTTTTTTGGTTTTGGCTCCTTTTTTGTCCTCCCTGTGCTTACTATCCCGAAAGTCCGGAGGTTTCCATGACAATAACAGCAGATGACGGTTTTTCAGCCCTGAAGCGGTATATCGCGCAGACCCTTAAGATCCAGTGTTCCAATTACAAGGAGGATTATATCAAGCGGCGCCTGCTCTCCCGCATGCGGTCGACGAGTACTGCGACCTATGAGGAATATCTTAAGTATCTCCATGAGCATGAGCCGGAACTTGAACTGTTAAGAAACGCGCTTACGATCAACGTGACCGAATTTTTCCGGGATGCAGATGTCTATGATCTCATCAGAAAGGAGGTCATGCCTGCACTCTTCCGTGGCAGGAAGACGATCCGTATCTGGTGCGCCGGCTGCTCAACAGGAGAAGAGCCGTATTCCATGGCCATGATCCTCTCTGATATAATGGCCGCCGACAAGACCCTTTCCGGCCAGATCTTTGCGACCGATATCGACGAGGTCGTTCTGAAAAAGGCAAAAGAGGGGATCTACCCGGAAAAATCGATGGTAAAACTGAGCGATTCGCAGATTCACCGTCACTTTACCAAGCTGCCGGACGGGAATTACCAGGTAAAACCTCACCTCCAGGACCTGATCAGGTTCCGTCCGAACGACCTCATGAGCGGCCAGCCGATCTCCCGGTTCCTCGACATGATCAGCTGCCGGAATGTGACCATTTACTTTACGGAAAAACAGAAAGACGAACTTGCACGGACATTTCATGCTGCGCTTGTACCCGGCGGGTACTATATAATGGGTAAAACCGAATACCTTGGCCGCGAAGTGGAAGGGCTTTTTACCCCGGTCAATTCTATCCAGAAGATCTATACCAGGAAAAATTAAAACCATGTTCCGGCAGTTTTAGTGCTGCGGCCGGTCGTCCGGCTCATTCTGGGAATCTTTCCCGATATTTTTTGTCAGTGATGACTGGAGAGCTTTTCTTGACATCTGGAGTTTTATCTGGTTGTAGACCGTGACAAAGTTGATACCCACGACAATTATCACGAGCATCAGGCTGACCCAGAGCATCGTGCCGTTTACCGAAAGAAATGCGGCCCAGAGAAGGACAACAAACGAGATCAGGTAAAAAATGACCCATGTCCGAATGCCGGGAACTTCCATATTCATCACTATGTGTCAAGGGGATACTAAAGTATTCCCAACTCCGTGATCCCGGCAAATCCCCAAAGGGCCGGAGTCCCGACAACCGGGATACCTCACTGGTCTTCGCGGGCCGGCACCAGGCAGATGCAGGAATCACTCCTGCGCTCGTGGTAACAGAACATCACGATTTTTATAGGCGACACTCCAGTAGTACGTGTGGACAAAGGGGATCTCTACACATTTGTGGGTGGATTTGTGGTCATCCTGCTCATTGCCGTGATCGCAAACCCCGGCGTGCTTTCAAAAGTCCCGTCACTGTCGTTTGCCGGGAACAATTCTCCTGTGCAGGCAACCGGAGTACCTACACCGCAGGTTACCGTTGTAACCGTGCCGCCCACGCCCCAGGCAAACCTGACGCCCCGGCCACCGGATGCACCGTACCGGATCTTTTATTCGACCAACCCGTTCTCGTATCCGGTCGTACACCTGCCCGCGAACATGGAGACCTTTGGTGCCTCTGATATTTCCCTGCGTGACGCGTCCCCCAGTGTTCCCTTTGCCTATGTTGAGGAATCCCGGGGCGGCATCACCCAGGCATTTACGGTACCCTACGAGGTCTGGGCGCTCAATATAAGTGTCACTGCGGACCGGCAGCCCCAGTATGCGATGTTCCGCATGGTGGTCTGCGATGCAAAGGGAAATATCCTGCAGGGTGCCGAGATCCAGTATCCCGGTACCATGTATAAGGTCGTCCGGGCCTCGGGCCCGGGAATGTACATGATCATCACCACGACATCGGTCGATTCATTCCGGATCAGCCTGGAGACCCCGCTTAGGATCTACCAGAAAGACCGTCCCGGCACCTGAGCCTTTCCCGTCGTGCACTGCCGTGGGCGGCCGGATGAATAATTGAGAGGCCGGCTCTTTACCTCAAAATATTTTTTTTACTCGATCTTTTCGACGGTCACCCGGACACGGTCGCCGGCTTTGAACTGGTGTCCTTTCGGGACATCGATGTTGAACCAGAGGACACCGGGATTGTCCTGTGTCGGATCCTGTGACATCAGGCAGTCCTTTTTTTCGTTGATGTCCGCAACAAAGTCGAGTGTTGATTCAAACTCAAGTTTTGCCATAATTAAGATAATTAATACTCATTAATTTAACAATGTTTAGTTACGCATTGAGGAGAGTCAATAATATTCCTGTGTAATCAATGGGTTTGGAATAATCAATGAAATATGATTTGAAGCCGGTTTGAAATAATTTTTTGCATCCTTTTGTCGATCAACATCGCGATAAAAGAAACAATGACTATTATACATAATGTAATGATATATCCGAATAAGGGATTGCTGAGGATATCGAGTAAAGCAAAAAGACTGAAGGAATAAAAAAGATAATGTAAATCATTTGTGAATTGGAGGATAATAATATGAAAAAGGAAAACATAGAATGAAAAATCTGCAATTTTTGAAAGGATAATGGAAGTAGAATCGATTTTCGGATAAAATCCGGTTTGGATGCAGAATATTCCCAAACCAAACTCACATAAATTCCATAATGGAACAGATCGGGTAATAAAAGATTCAGGAGTGACAGCGTGATATGTTAGCTCGATCATGGCACACGCAATCAAGGAGATATAGGGGTATTTTCTGAACGCCTCTGATAAAAAAGGGAATAACAGATAAAGGGAGAAGATTGCTCCGATAAACCAGCCGATCCAATTGAGGTTATTATATCCAATCCCGAAAATAGCTTGGGCGATCATAAGGTCGGAAGGAAGGGGATAAACAGAGGAGAAGACAATGAGAATAATCCCAGATACAAGAAGGCTGAACCAATAGATCGGATATAACCTGAAAAATCTCTTTAAAATAAATCCTTTGTATTCGATACAATTGTGTATGGCTTTATAATTATATTCAAGGACTGCCCCGCTGACAAAGAACATGCCCATGACGGCAAATGCTGCCAGATTCAAGGGATAATTGAAAAATCCGATACGATTCCAAAATAACAAAATATTAGGGTTAATTCCGTCAATGGTCGGTAGATACCAAAAATTAAAATGAGCGTAAACGATGATGGCAATACAGAATATCCTCAAAATATCAAAGAATGGAAGTCTTTTCTTTGAAATCATTAGAATAAAAATGAAAGTGTCAGAATATCAAAGGATCTGATGGCCTGCAATCCTTCGCACATGCATAGATTGCTTCTGTGGCAATTTCTGATTGCGGGTAGGGGTTATCTCAAATGAAAGGACCCCTTTTTACCGAGGTTTAGAAAAGTCTTGCCTTAAAAAACTAAGGAATCCCGTATCAACAACGGGTTAGACATAATAAAAGAAGGAGGTGATGATTAAAAAATTTACAGGGCACGGGGCGTGACCATCCACGTCGTGCTGTTCGAATAACTCCACCGGATGATGGACAACTCCTTGCACATATCGGCGAGAATTGCCATGTTGGTTCCCACTTCCTTTGGTGATAACCCCAGGTCCTTTGCAATGTATTTCGACTTGAAGTAGTGTTTACCCTTGGTTATACCAGAGTTGAGATAGGAAACAATCTTGTGCTGGGTCTCGTTGTACTTCTCACGTATCTTTTTGCCTGTAGACATGTTTCGCCTCAGCATTAGGAAATCATATAGGCCAACTCCTATATATATATAACGGATGGTTCGGGTTAAATTCATGCTTATTTAGGCAACAACGGCCCGATTCTGACCAGAAACTATTTAATTCGTCTGGATCTTTGGCTGAATTTTATCCGGCCGAAATCTTCACATATTTTCTGATTCCGGGCATTTGATCATCTTCGACCGTGAAAAAACAGGTGCGGGATGTTACTCTTGTACCGGTGCCTCACCGATCTTTTTGATCAGGGCTTCAAGTACAACTTCCCGCATCCCTTCCACGAACTTGATGCTGCCGACCACGAGGTGTCCGCCACCGGATATTCCGCCGCCGGGGATCTCGTTGTGCAGGTCACGGACCATACGGGGGATGTTCATATGCACGCCCCGGGAGCGCAGCACGGCAAAGTCCGGGCCAAAGCCGATCGTGACGACCGGTTTTCCCTCGTTCTGTTTGCAGAGCCGGTCGTGCACCTCACCGGAGGTTTTGCCGGGCGGCGGGAATGTGAACTTGTGGGCATGGATCTCCACATCGATCAGGAAGAGGTGTGCAGCGTTTGGCAGTACGCGGGCGACAACGTGCGGCATACAGGCGCTCATCTGGTCTTCGATCATCGCATTTGCACCTTCGACAAGGAGGCCGACCAGTTTTGTGTGGCGTTCCTTGTTGCCGACAAGGTTCAGGATATCCTTGACAATTTCCCGGCCGTCGTTAAACCGGAGCCAGAACTGCTCGTAATCGAGCGCGAGCGCGATGTCCTTGCAGGCCTGTTCGGAATAGTCGTCCCGCACGAGCGCGAGATAGAGGCCCCTCTCGGGTGCCTCGCTCCGGTCTCCGACACCGGCAATCGCCGGCAGGTGTTTAATGAGGGGCTCAACCTTGGGGTTGATGAGCCGGGCGACTTCAGTCCCAAGCATCCCTGCCGTGACCCCGAAGTCCCCGCCCACATGGTAAGGGTTGACATGTCCGACCAGGTACTTGTCGATGGTTGCATCCGGGTGGTGGTGGTCGATAACGACAAACGGGATGTCGTAGACACTTGCAATCTTGTAAGACGCTTCATCTTCTTCGGTCGAGCCGTTGTCGGTGAGGATTACAAGGGGCATCTTCTGGCCGAACCGGGCGTGGTCCTTGAGCGCGAAGTCAAGGTCCCGGGTGATATCCTCGATCTCGTAGAAGGGAGCTTTTGACGGGGCACGCTTGAAGAGATAGTAGTCGGCGTCAAAGTCCCCGCCGGACTCTTTGATGAGCGAGACGACTGCCTGCTCGATCGCGACCGCCGAGCAGATACCGTCCGCATCCGCGTGGTGCCGGAGGATAATGGGTTGCGCAGTAAAGACCGCTTTTCTGATGATCTTTGCAACCTTGCGCATCTCCGGCATCAGGCTGTCGAGGACATCGCTTTTCACGAGCGGCTTTATCGTCTCGGGTTCGGCCCGGGCATCGAGCGCTTTTTCGATGCGCACCCGTACGGTTTTCTCCTCGTCTCCTACGAGCGCAGCAATTCCGTCAGCTTCTATCTGGAGCTGGTTGTTGCGCATCATGACTTCGCCGATGACTCTCACGATCATATTGAGGTCAACTTCGGGGTAAGCCCTGACACCGGCTTCTACAAATGCAGCCACGTTCTGGGTGCCGGACTCATCGACAATCGTGAAGATCGTAGGCCCGCTTGTCTGCTTTACCTGTGCGACTTCTCCTTCAATGGCCACGGATTTTCCCTGTTTTGTGGCAAGGTCCGCGATCCTGACGGTTGTTGACG
>NZ_JBAVMX010000128.1:0-3454 GCF_049690535.1 Methanoregula sp.
TCCTTTGCCCCGGCGAGATCGTTGAGGTGCAGGAGGATGCTGCCACGCGTGATCCGTGCCTCGCCAAGAATCGCATTCAGGGAAAGTCCCCTTTCTGTGGCAAGCCCGACACCCCGGTCAAAGATGGCCGACGATGCCTCGTACAGGTCGAGTGTCTGGAAGAACTGCGCATACCAGAAGAAGAACCTGACCTCGTGTTCCTCGGGAGGAGCCGTCGCGACAAACCTGAGGAAATCCCGGGCAAGCGAACCGTCGATATCACTTGCGGGAACCGTGCCGGTAAAGATCGCATCATAGATGCCTTCGAGGTAGTCCCCGATTGCCGCAGGATCTCCCAGCCGTTCGCGGAACGCCCGGTACGCAGTTTCCACCTCGTGGCTCCGTTCGGTCCGCTCGCCGATGGCGGATATCACGCGGGGCTGGACGGTATTGGGTTTCCCGCCCGGGGTCTCCCGGGAGATCTCGCCAAGCAGGATCCTTAAGTCAAGGAGGCCTCCTGATGGGTTGTCCCTGCACCGGATCAGGATATAGCGGTTAAACAGCCACGACCGTCGGATAAAGTAGTAGGGGTTGGTCCGCTCGTTCCCGGCCCGGGCAATGATCCCCCGGCCGATCAGTACCTCGAGGCGTTTCCTGAGCGCGGATTCGGTGATCGTGCGCTCCTTTACTGCCTCCTTTGGCTCTACAGGCCCGGACACGTTGACAAGAGCAAGGATCTGGCGGATCTTCAACGGGCCGTCGTACAGGGCCCGCAGAGTCTCCCTTCCGGCTTGGGAGAGTGCCGGCTCCTTATCGATAATTTTTCCAAATATGGCCCGGTCGGGATACATCTCTCCTGGTACCTACAATGGTCTGCCCCATATAGGTTCCGGAATCGTGCAGGAACAACTGGCAGGGCCAAAACAGGAGGAGGACTGGAAAAGAACATGATCTTTTTTTCCAACTTCCCGTGATTTATATGAAGGCCTGTCCAACCAATGGATCAGGCCTGCAGGAATGCAGGTACAGTCTGGAAACACCAGAGAGCCACACGGGAACACATGGTGGTATCTCACATCATACAACGATCCAACCTCTCAAAAGCAGGCACCTGAAAGATGAGAAGGATAACAACTCCCTGTGCCTTCTCCCCAGGGGACTGTCCCCTTGATCATGGCGTCATCCCATGGAACGAGGAAGACCCGGAAAAACTCTTCCCTCTCAAAAGAAGGCCTCCTCCAAAGCCCCGTACCCGACGAACGGCACCTCGTTCCATAAAAACGCCCGTAACAGGATGCTCTCCTTCTTTCTCAGTAGTTCCAGTGTTTCTGCGGTGCCCGTACTCCTGTATCCGTTGAAATCCGGAGATCGTCACGAACGATACAACAAAATCAGGGAATCATAGTGTGCTCCCGTAAAAGAAAAAGATCAAGGGGGTTTGATCTATTCCCGGACCGGGTGATTGTTCTTGTCGCCCCGCCCAATCCCCTTGTAAATGAACCCGTTGTTGATACAGGGGTCCGGGTCGATGATATTCCGGCCGTCAACGATCACCGGGTGCTTCTGTCCGGTCAGCGCTTTGACCTGTGCCGCATCGAGCGAACGGTACTGGTGGTGGCCGGCACAGATGACCACGGCATCCGCTCCCCGGATCGTGTCCTCAAGCGAGGGAGTGAGCGTGACTCCCGGGGCATGTGCCACAAACGGGTCGTGGACGGCAACCATGGCCCCGGAGGCAAGCATCTCGTCCCGGTACGGCTCCGAGGGGGTGTTCCGGGTATCGTCGGAATTCGCAAGGAATGCCCAGCCTAAAAGCGCGATCCTTGCACCCTTTACCGGTGTGCCTGCCCGGGCGAGGCCGTCACGCGTGAGCCGTGCCATGTGCCGTGGCATGAAATCGTTGATGGTGCGGGCGAGCACAAAGAGGGAGCGTTCCCCTTCAGGGTAGTCAAGCAGATCCTTTCCCAGCTGCTGCACCCCGCGTTCGAGATGGTAGGTGTCTTTGGTGAGACAGTGCCCGCCGACCCCGGCGCCGGGCCAGAGCATCGCCCGTGTGATCCCCTCTCCCTTGAGGCTGTCGACCCCTGCCCTCACATCGTAGAAGTTGACCCCCATCGCTTCGCAGTAGAGCGCGAGCTCGTTTGCCGCCGCGATCTGGAGGTCACGGAAGGTGTTCTCGGCAGTCTTTGTCACTTCTGCGGCGGTCGCGCTCATCGGGATTACCTTCCCGAGCGTCAGCACCGGGCTGTAGAGTTCGGCTGCCCGGGCCGTGCTCACCGGATCGATGCCGCCGACAATCCGGTCGTGCTCACGAATGTTCCGCAACAGCCGGCCCACCATCACCCGCTCGGGGGCATGGGCAAGCGCAAAGTCTACTCCCGCGACAAGGCCTGATTCCTTTTCGAGCATGACGCGGGCAGGGCCGGTGGTGGTGCCCGGGGTGATCGTGGATTCGAGCACGACAAGCATCCCGGGTTTGAGATATTTTCCGACATTCCGGATCCCATCATTTAACGCCGAGAAATCGGGGATCAGATCATCTTTGTTCTTAAACGGCGTCTGGATGGAGAGGGTCACCGCGTCCATCTCTGCAATCTTCGAGAAGTCTGCGGTGCACTCAAATTTTTTTGTGCTGACAACTTTTTTGAGAAGCTCTTCAAGGCCCGGCTCCTCGCCTTTGAGCGGGCTCTCACCCTTATTGAGCATCGCGATCTTGTAGCCTGATGAGGGTGAATCACGCTGGAACCCGTACACATGTTCGAACTTTCTGGAATCCGCAAAGAGCGCGGCTGCCGGGATCCCGACGTACCCCATGCCGATCACCCCGATATTCCGGATTGGGCCCCGGTTTTTGATCAGCGCATCGAGCGTCATGGCCGGGTTCCGACAGAAAAACCGGCCCGGATCTGCTCGCTTACCTCAAGGTTGCGGATCGCCTGTTCGGGAGTAACCGGGAAGGGCGTATGCTTCTTTGCACAGTTGATAAAGGCCGCAAGTTCCACCTTTAAGGGTTCGACCTTGTTGACCATCACCTTCTCGATGATATTCTCCTGCACGTACCGCTCGTTCTCGAACTGGTACCTGCCGGGCTTCCGGTAGATCGTGACCTCTTGGGTCATGAAGTCACCCTCGACCGTGAAGTCTTCCTCCTCAATATAGATCATCCGGATCTTCTTTGACGCTTTGCGGCTCGCCGAAAGCGCCACGGGCACGCCCCCGCACTCCATGAGCACGCTGCACAGATCCACATTTCCGACTGAATGAATGTGGCAGGGGTTCGGGAAAAAGACGTTGACGATGATATCGATATCGTGGATCATCAGGTCCTCGACCACGGAACTTCCCGTCACCCGGGCGGAGGCGGGATTATGCCTTTTTAATTCCACATACAGGGGTTTTGTCACGATCTTTTTTATTTCGGCGATGATCGGATTGAAACGCTCGATGTGCCCGACGCCGACGGTGATCCCGGCAG
>NZ_JBAVMX010000129.1:0-7407 GCF_049690535.1 Methanoregula sp.
TCGTCCTCGTTCTGTGCCTGCTGCAGGGCCTTCCCGACAGGGTCGGGGAGTTCATGCACCGCGTGGTACAGCAGCGTGATAAATGTCGAGACCGCGGCGTGGGCTGCCGGGTGGGTATGGGTTATCGAGCAGGCCCGTACGGCCCGCTCAGTTCCTTCATGGATATCAGGATATGCAAGGGCGAACGGGAGCGCCGGGGGGAGACAACCTGCGGTCGTGGATTTTACACCACAGGAGTGGGCCTTTCCTGAGAACATATGTTCGCAGGCTGCGGACACAGAACCGTCCGGGAACCGGAGTGCCTCACGGGAGTAGAACTCTTTTAAGGCAAGCCCGTACCGTTCGTCAGTATACCGGCCATCTGCAAGCAGCGTTGCCACAAGGATCATGATCTGGGTGTCATCTGTGTATTGGCCGGCTGCCAGACTATCATTGGGATGGCCCTTGTATGCCCTGCGGTACCCGTACCTCATCTTGGTAAGGCCGGGCATCGTGCTCTCGTTTGGCATGCCAAGGGCGTCACCCACCGCAGCCCCGAGCATACATCCCTTCATTCTTTCCAGCATTGATACAATATTGAAAGACACCGATAGATAATGATTCTTGTATTTTCTTTTTTTGGTGGATCCACGCGCAAATCGGAGTTTTAATGTATTTTTTTGCAGCATCAGGTCACTGAAGAGAGGTTTTTATATATACAAATAAATTCACTGTCCGGGGATATCCCCTTACCACTAAAATTTATATAGCAATTTGACATGATTAATAGTGTAAAATTGGGGGAGAGATGAACGAAGACTTCGATGTTAAACTCGTGGAGAACGCGAAGTACTATACACCTGATGTGGAGTACAAGCGTGCCTCATGGATAGGTGACTACCAGAAAACCTATGAGAGATTCCTTTCCGATCCCGATGCGTTCTGGGAGCAGATTGCCCTGGAGCTCGAGTGGATCCGGCCCTGGGACCGGATTTGTGAGTGGAAGTATCCTTATGCCAGATGGTTTGTCAACGCACAGCTGAACATCACCGCCAACTGCCTCGACCGCCATGTGACCGGAGAACGCCGTAACAAGGTGGCCCTGATCTGGCGGGGAGAGGAGGGAAAGGAGCGTGTATATTCGTACCAGCGCCTGCTGGGCGAAGTCATGAAGTTTGCGAACGGCCTCAAAAAACTGGGCGTGAAAAAGGGTGACCGGGTCTGTATTTACATGCCCATGGTGCCCGAGCAGCTGATCGCAATGCTTGCCTGTGCCCGCATCGGGGCCGTCCACAGCGTCGTCTTTGCCGGTTTCGGAACCACTGCACTGAACATGCGGATCAATGATGCAGAAGCAAAAGTAGTGATCACTTCCGATATCTCGATCCGGCGCGGCAAGGCGATCCCCCTGATCACCATTGTCAAGGATGCAATAGTTAACGCACCTTCAGTGGAACACGTCGTTATTTACCGGAGACGCAGAGAACCACCGGTTGAAATCCGCCCAGGGAGGGAACATGATTTCTATGGGATTATGGAGGATGTACCTCCGGACTGTCCCTGCGAAGTGATGGACGCTGAAGACCCGCTCTTCATCCTCTACACGAGCGGGTCTACCGGGACCCCAAAAGGTGTTGTCCATACCTGCGGGGGATATATGGTCGGGACATACTACACCACAAAGGTTGTCTTTGATCTTAAGGAGAGGGACATCTACTGGTGCACGGCGGACCCCGGCTGGATCACCGGCCATTCCTACATCGTGTACGGCCCACTTGCTGTCGGGGCCACCGTGTTTATCTCAGAGATCACTCCGGACTACCCGGATGCTGGCAGCTGGTGGAAACTGATCCATGAGCAGCAGATCTCGGTGTTCTACACGGCCCCGACCGCAATCCGGACCTTCATGAAAGTGGGGGAGGCGTGGCCCGACAAGTACAACCTCAGTTCCCTGCGTATCATTGGATCCGTCGGGGAACCGCTCAACCCCGAGGCGTTCGAGTGGTACTACAGGGTGATCGGGAAGAACAGGTGCCCGGTCGTGGATACCTGGTGGCAGACAGAGACCGGTATGCAGATGATCACAACAATGGTCGGCGAGCCGATGCGCCCGGGTTTTGTGGGGAAGGCAATACCGGGTGTCGAAGTGGACGTTGTGGACAAAAACGGAACGTCAGTGCGCCCGGGCACAGGAGGCTTCCTTGTGATCAAAAGACCGTGGCCGTCTATGCTGCGTACTGTATACAAAAACGACGAGCGGTACCGGAAGTACTGGGAGACCATCCCGGGAGTCTATGCTGCGGGGGATCTTGCGGTCAAGGGAAAGGACGGGTACATCATGGTGATCGGCAGGGCCGATGACATCATCATCGTCTCCGGGCATAATATCGGGACTGCAGAAGTGGAAAGTGCGCTTGTTTCCCACCATGCGGTGGCAGAAGCCGCGGTGATTGGAAAACCTGATACCATCAAGGGGAATGCGATCAAGGCCTTTGTCATTCTCAGGGTAGGGAACAAGCCAAGTGAAAAACTGACTCAGGATCTGATCTACCACGTGCGCATGACGCTCGGGCCCATCGCTGTACCGCATGAGATCGAATACGTCGACAAACTGCCCAAGACCCGTAGCGGCAAGATCATGCGCCGGGTGCTGAAGGCAAAAGAGCTTGGCATGGATCCCGGGGATGTCTCGACACTCGAAGAATGAGAGTTAAAGAACCTGGTAACGACGGCTGAATTACAACATGAAGGGAATAAACTACAAACGGAGATTAAAAAATGCAGACTGAAACCACCCAACAGGCAACGAGCGTGAAAAATCTGGATATGACAGCAAACCCGGCACCTCTCGGGCTGCTCGGGTTCGGCATGACCACTGTGCTCCTGAACCTGCATAATGCAGGCTTCTTTGCACTCGGTTCAATGATCCTCGCCATGGGGATCTTTTACGGAGGCCTTGCACAGATCATCGCTGGCATCGAGGAATGGAAAAAGAACAACACGTTCGGGGCGACCGCGTTCACCTCCTACGGGGCGTTCTGGCTGACGCTTGTCGCCCTGCTGGTGCTCCCGAAACTGGGCCTTGCCGCTGCTCCGGATGCGACTTCCATGGCGGCCTATCTTGCGATGTGGGGGATCTTCACGCTGGTCATGTTTGTCGGGACTCTGAAGGCGAATCGCGCCCTCCAGATGGTGTTTGGAACACTTGCGATCCTGTTCTTCCTGCTCGCCATCGGTGAGGCCACCGGGAACGGATCCATCACTGTGATCGCAGGATATGAAGGGATTCTCTGCGGGTTCCTCGCGATCTACGCGGGCCTTGCACAGGTACTCAATGAAATGTACAAAAAAACCATTGCGCCCCTCGGGTAAACCCTGCCGGAACGGGATACTCCGTCCCAAATCTCTTTTTTTTAGCCCCCCTGTATCATATGGATGCGGGAGTACCAGTGCATTACAAGGACCGGGAGATCTTCTTCCGTTGGGCAATCCGGTAGCCGGAAATAACCTGGACTGAGTCCCCGAATTCGCGGTCGAGTACCGGATCTCCGGAATCCACATACAAAAACGGGGTCTCCCGCAGTTTGTGCGGCGTTGCGGCAATGATCAGGTTATGCAGTCCAACGTTTCTGACTACGGATGCGCTGATCTGCTGGTTTCCCCGGCCGAGGATAAAACCCTGGGCACCGATAGGACTGATGATGATCTTCGTTTCAGGATACCTGCTAACAAGATCAAGGAGGGTTTTCTCGTCCGCGTCTGATGCCAGAAGCCTTCCGTCAATGACTGCATCTACACCGAGCAGGGTTTTTTTGATCCCCAGTTGCCGGGCGATCGCCTCCGTTGTCGTGCCGGCCCCGATAATATAGAGCACCCCGGGTAGCATCACTTCCTTTAAGAACCGGGTGATCTCCTCTTTTGCCCGGTCTTCATCTGCTTCCTCGAATACCTGTTTTGCGACCTGCGTCATGTGGGCACGGGCCGGTACCCGGGCAATGCCGAACAGGTGCGTATCGAGCACCCCGTCACGGTACGCTTTTTCGTTGACATCCATCACCTCTGCATCCTGAATACCATAGGGTTCCGAGATGAGAGCTGCAGCTGCAGCCGGATCGAGCGCGAATACCGCGGAGTACATTTTCACACCTGCAGGAATCCCGAGGATCGGGACAGCCTGTTGTGCAGCCTCAAAAACATCCCGTGCCGTGCCATCACCGCCACAGAACAGGATCAGATCGACACCTTCCTGAAGGAAAGCGGAGATGGCTCTTTTTGTGTCTTTCGCAGTGCTGGTCCCCGGGTTCCGGTATGCGACCCGGTAATGGGTTTCACCACACGCACGAAGGACTGCCTCACCCATTTCCCCGGAACAGGTAACAAAAAAAAGATCCGGGACGGAGGTAAGGTGACGGATAGTGATGGCCGCCCGGGCCGGTGCCCGGGGCCGGGCCCCGCGGCGGCGCGCCTCGTCCACGTTTCCGTCAGTCCCCTTGAGACCGACAGACCCGCCCATGCCAGCGACAGGATTGATGAGAAAACCGATGCGGCGCATAAAAAGAAAGATTTTTAGGAAATTTTCGGGATCCGACCGATCGCCTGTTTGATCAGCTCATCAGGATATTCGTAGTCCACCAGCTCGCCGCTATAGAATGCATCGTAGGCGGTCATATCAAAGTTGCCGTGACCTGAGCAGTTGAAGAGGATCGTCTTGTCCTCCCCGGTCTTTTTGCACGCGAGCGCCTCATCTATTGCGGCTTTCACCGCGTGAGACGTCTCCGGGGCGACGATGATCCCCTCGGTGCGGGCAAAGGTTTGGGCTGCCTCGAACACCTCGCTCTGGTGATAGGCCACCGCACGCATCACACCGTCATGAACCAGACGTGAGACGATCGGCGAATCGCCATGGTAGCGGAGACCCCCCGCATGCATGGCAGGCGGGACGAAGTCATGACCGAGAGTAAACATCTTCATGAGAGGTGTGAGACCGGCCACGTCCCCGAAGTCGTACGTATACAGGCCCTTCGTGAGGCTCGGGCAGGAGGCAGGCTCGGCTCCGATGATGTCGATGTCCTTGTGCTTTCCCGTGAGTTTGTCGCCGGCAAACGGGAACGAGATGCCGGCAAAGTTGGAGCCGCCGCCTACGCATCCAATCACCACGTCAGGATAGTCATCGACCATGGCGAGCTGCTCACGGCATTCGAGCCCGATGACGGTCTGGTGGAGGCAGACATGGTTCAGCACCGACCCGAGCGCGTAGTTGGTATTGGCATGAGTTGCTGCATCTTCGACCGCTTCTGATATGGCAATGCCAAGCGCGCCCGGTGTCTCAGGGTCCTTTTCCAGGACTGCCCGCCCGGAATTCGTCTTTGTACTGGGACTGGGGATGCACTCCGCTCCCCAGACATGCATCATCGATTTCCGGTACGGTTTCTGGGTGTAACTCGACCGAACCATGTAGATGGTACACTCCAGATCATAGAGCATCGTCGCAAAGGCAAGGGCTGAACCCCACTGCCCGGCCCCGGTCTCCGTCGCGATACGCTCAATGCCGGCCTTCATATTATAGTAAGCCTGAGGGATGGACGTGTTGGTCTTGTGGCTCCCGGCTGGGCTGACGCCCTCCCACTTGTAGTAGATCTTTGCCGGGGTCTTCAGGAATTTTTCCAGCCGGTGGGCCCGGTAGAGCGGGCTTGGTCTCCAGAGCCTGAGCACATCCCGGACTTCTTCCGGGATATCTACATAACGGTCTGTGGTTACTTCCTGGCGGATCAGTTCCATCGGGAAGATCGCTTTTAAGTCATCCGGGCCGATTGGCTTGTGGGTGACGGGATGGAGCGGGGGATCGAGAGGAGAGGGCAGGTCTGCCTGAATATTATACCACTTCCTGGGTATCTGCTCCTCATCAAGGAGGATCTTGGTCTGCATGCCCGGTTATTCTGTTTTGTATAAATATATACATTGTGGAACACATGTGGTATTTAGTGATTGGATGAATGCATTTTTGAGGGCAGGGTACTGACAGGCAGGCGTCACAACCCGGACATATCTTGGCACCAGCATCCGAGTAAATTCAGAGCGTGAGCATGCACCTGTACATTCGTCTCTTCATAAAAGGTGGCAGGCATATTACATGCTCCCGCCCCTCAGTACTCTGCCATGCCGGCTGATCACACCCGCTTTTTCCTGCGGAGATGCGGAGGAAAGGGAAATTCCACTCCATCGATGAGGCGCTTCCAGTTGAACTGGCTGAAGAGTTTCATATGGAGGACCGCACCCTTGTTCCGGGTATTGAGGACTGAAACCGTACTGGAGAAAAACGGCGGGATCATCAGAAGTTCCTCGTCATCAATGATTAGTTCGAGCGTATTTTCGACTCGCATCAGTTTATGGATCTCCTCAAATTCCGGGGGGGCAAAAGGAGGAGGGACTGCGAATTTTTCCGAGGAGATCACATGGATATCTGCGTTTTTTCCCGGGAACTGTTTCCGCAATTTTCTCTCAAGACCCGGTGTGTCGGATATCACGAGAAGCAACAGGGAAACATCCTTTATCTGTATATTTTCAATGAACGGAAGATATCGCTCTCCGATCATACACCAGATATGGCTTTTTGACTTCCCGAAAAGATCACGGATCTTATACTCGATGCTCTTATCGCCATAAATGGTCCAGAGGGCCTCCTCTTTCTCGGTCTGCACCTTTTCAGTTTCCAGTTTTTCCAGCGCCACCAGTGCCATATTGGCCGCTTTCTGATGGTTACCCATGAGCAGGTCGATGGCCATATGAGGTGAAACCGCGCTGTATCGTGCCGGTTTTGAGATCCGCTTTACCGCCAGTCCCATTTCCGCCAGATGATCCAGCGCTTCGTACACACTTGGTTTTGAGATGGAGAGATATTCGACAAGATCTTTTGCTTCTGCATTATCATACAGAACCAGCGCGGCGTAGACATTCGCTTCATATGTTGAAAGTCCGAGCTCGTTGAGTGATTTTACAAGAGGAGCCGGAATGCTTTCCATAAATCAATAGTGCACATTGAGTTGTTAAAAATTTTACTACTTTGCTGTCTTTGTCCCTGAACCCCATTTGCACCTGAAGTCATGTCGGGATGCCACTTGAGGTGAAAAACTGTGTTACCCAATACCTTTTTAGGCCCCGGGTAAATACTTAGTAAAAAAGTAGTAAAAAAATTTACTACCAGATTGAGGAAATGCAATGGTCAGAATGATATGCCCCCCAGCATGTTTGGATATCCGGGATTTTACAGGATGCAGAAGACCCCCTTATTCGGGTACAAGAACAAGATCTTCCCCCGGTATCCCGCGTCCCGCATACGTGGTTTTCCTGTTCTTTCTCGTAACCATAGGAACACTGGTTCTTCCGGTATGTGGAGACAGCACACTTGATACTATTCAGGCTGCAAACAAC
>NZ_JBAVMX010000130.1:0-5844 GCF_049690535.1 Methanoregula sp.
CCCTTGTGTTCGAGCGCGCCGGGCACCACGGTGAGGGTGGTAAACGCGTACGCAGCGACTGCGCTCTCGGTACCGGTGAGCTTGTTGAGGAGCGTGCTTTTACCGGTCGACGGGAACCCGACGAGCACGGCGGTCGCGTCGCCTGACTTCTTGACGGAGTAGCCTTCCCCGCCACCGCCCGACTTCATCGCACGGAAGACCGCTTCGTCGCGGAGTTTGGCCATCTTCGCCTTGATCCGCCCGATATGCTTGGAAGTAGCCTTGTTGTAAGGAGTCTTTGTCAGCTCTGCTTCCAGCTCGGCTATCTGCTCTTCAAGACTACCAGCCATTTCTCATATTAATCGACGCAGGTTCGGGATATAGTTATTTATGGGGATTCTATCGATCCTGCTCGAAACAACCGTAAAATCCCCGGATCGAAAAAATCCCCTGCTCTGACGGCTCCGGCTGCTTTGCCCGGAAGAGTTCACGTGCTGTTTTCTCCGCTCGCGCCTTCACCTGACCGGCGGGGGTACTGCTGACAAACTTTAAGTACGTCCATCGCCCATGTTATCAGGCAATTACGCTGCTATAGTGTAGACCGGCCAATCATGCGAGCCTCTCACGCTCGCGACAGGGGTTCGAATCCCCTTAGCAGCATCTTGTTTTGCGAGAGTTTGATTCACTAACTTCAATTTTCAAAGAGCGCAAGTCGGAAAGTCTCATTAGCAACACTCCTACACCGATGATTCAATTCTCTCATTCTCTTTTACTGCGTCCCAAAGAACATAGAGATTAAAGACAACGGAAACGAGAAAGAGTGCCGGAATAGCAATTACGGTACCCAAATCATGGGGGTTCACTGGCCACATGGCCAATGGGGGGGAGGGGTGCCCCCACCTTCCCGGACAAAGGGGGAGGGGGGTGATCCCCCTGCTCAGGCACAACAGGGTGGGGGGATACCCCCCTCCCCCCTTTGCCGCACCCTTCATATCGGTTCCGTCGGGAATTCCACGCGAAATACAAGATGAAATGCTGGAAGCGCGGATGGGGGTACCCCCACCTTCCCGGACAAAGGGGGAGGGGGGTGATCCCCTGATCAGGCACAACAGGGTGGGGGGATACCCCCCACCCCCCTCCCCCCATGCCGGGTTTTCCGGAGCACGAGACCTCTCCAGTACCCGCAATCTTCTAAAAAAATTTCCAGAATTACTAAAAAAGAGGGATCAGGCCCCGGCCGGTGCCTGATCAGTCACGTTCCCCGTAGTATTGCCGGCCATCGATGTCGCCACGGATGCCGGAATAGTTGCCACAACATCAAGGTTCCCGTTGGGGAGCGTTGTCGAATCGGTCTTTACCAGGGTTCCATCCTTATAGATCTTGACGGTCAGTTGGTCTCCCGAGCCATCGTTTTTCTGGATGGAGGCAGTAACAAGACCGTCATTTGCTGCCGGTATCCGGTAGAAGTGATCACCGGTGTTTGGCATCACCTGCTGGCTGCCGGCCACCATCTGCTGGTTACCGGGTGTTCCTACGGTTCCTGAATAGTACTGGTCATAGATGATCTCCACCCAGATCCCTGAAGGAGGCACGACCGGGAGTGTTGGAGTCGGCACGGGTGTCTCGACCGCTGTCGGCACGGGTGTCGGGATGGTCGTTGGCTCAGTTGTGGGGGCCGCGTGCAGGAAAGTACCGGCAGGGTTCTGCATATTTTTCACGACAAGTAACCCTCCCACAGCGATAATCATGATCACGATGACCGCCACGGTAAAAGTTTTTGAGGGCTTACGTTCCGGGGCGACAGGATCCTTTGGCGCGGGAGAACCTGCCGGCCCCGGTGCAGTATCTGCATGTTCCGGCTCGTTTATAAGATCAAGAACGATTTTTTTTGCTTTCCTGGCATTATCGTAACCGGGATGAAGAGATAAGGCCTTGTTTATGGACTTGAGGGCTTCTTGGTATTGTTCAGTCTGGATCAACGCTAACCCGCGATTATTCCATATTTCGGCCACGGTCGGATCCATGGCGATGGCTTTATCAAATGCGGCTATGGCACGCCGATAATCCTCTTTTTCGTAAAGAGCCACGCCTTCACTGAACCACTTCTGGGCCTCATCCATGATGTATAAAAAACACTTATAGGATATACGGGTTCCCAACAATGACTGACAACCGCACCGGAAAATACGTGACGGTCAAGCAACAGTTTCATTACTCTCCTCTGAAATAACACAATATATGACTCAAGAAGAGACTGCTGTCTCGCTGAAGATTCCAACCGATCTGGTTGATAAACTGGATACCATTGCAAAACAGAAATTCCTGAACCGCGATGATATTATTATCGATGCGTGTGCCTATTATTGCCAGTTCTATGACATGAACAGCGAACGCCTCCCGGAAACGATGCGTAATGTATTTTTCAACCTCGCCCGTCATGATGATGAGTTCCGTACTCTCCTGCGGCAGGTGTTGCACAATGACCCGACCACGGAGTCCAATAACAACAAATAATCTTATCCTCCCACGTTCACACGGCTTGCCGGATCACCCATTCTGAATTGATATCGACCCGGGAACATTCCCGCAGGGATCGGACGCATGTCTGAAACGGAAAAAATGGCATCCGGCCACGACATTCCGAAACGATATTTTCTGACACTGTTCCGGGTAACCGGGGTGGACGGGAATCCGGATCTTCTTTCATGACCCCGGTTTCCTCATTTTTTACACGTATCACGAACGTTCTCACTCCCGTTGATCTCTCCGGATCTGCACGGCCCTGCTTTGGCAGAATACGGCAGGCAGGCCAGATCCAGCCCCCTGTTTTTGTGTTCTTTGCTGCTCCGGATTCCGTGTATGCACCGGGCAATTCAGCGTTTTTTGCCTAGTTCCATCGAGAAAAAAGATGGAGTACCCGACAATTTACCCGGAAATTTCCCGGCAATGGTGCTCATTTCACCACAATTTAAATCATAATATTTATATGAGACAAAAGGGAATGATAGATTTATACAGTGTCATATCCGGTATCGGATATGTAAATGGAGTGATTTTGAAATGGCATTTACCAGAAAAAATGAAGAAGCAGTATCACCGGTTATCGGCGTCATCTTAATGGTCGCCATCACCGTGATCCTCGCAGCGGTCATCGCTGCATTCGTGTTCGGCATGGCAGGAAACATCCAGAAGACCAAAGTGGTTGCGGCGACATTGAGCAGGCCAAATTCAAGTTATGTTATCGTAACGTATCAGGGTGGACAAGATGCAGCCTCACTTCAGGGGCTCGGCTTTACCGTAAATGGCGCGAACGCCACTGCTCAATCTTCATCTGCTGGAGTGAGTCCCACCAGTGCAACTACAACAGGGATTTTTGCCACAGGCTCGTCAATACCGATTGGAGCAAGTTTTACCCTAACAGCATCCTCGAACGCCAATGTGGAAGTGCTCGGGATGTTCTCTGATGGTTCATCTCAGGTCATAGTACAAAATACCATCTAATCTTTTTTAATCCTCGTCTTCGTTTGCTTATATGAGGGGGATAATTATCAATAGTCGCGACCAAACGCGACTTTTCAAGCGAGTGAAAAGTCCCGCCACCTATCGCTTGTTCTAAAAATCCCGAACACTCATGATCCTATCAGAACCAGAAGAGATTTGGATTGTAAAAGTAGTACGCCTCGGCCGAACTTTGATTAAATTAGAAAAAAGGCCTTGAATAAAAAGGTCAACTACGATTGAATCTTATTTCCCTACATTAGTATTATGTTATTTCGTATGATTAACTCCTCCTCATTGACCGTTATCTTTGACATATTGTTATAATTTCTTGATAAAACCCCTAATTTAATTCTGGTCATTACAGCAATATTTGTATATGTAAACAATAAATGGTAAATGATACAGTGTACCATATTAAACAGATATGTAATGGAGTGTTTTTGAAATGGCATTTACCAGAAAAAATGAAGAGGCAGTATCACCGGTCATCGGCGTTATCCTGATGGTCGCCATCACCGTGATCCTCGCAGCGGTCATCGCTGCATTCGTGTTCGGCATGGCAGGAAACATCCAGAAGACCAAAGTGGTTGCGGCGACAATGAGCAGGCCAAATTCAAGTTATGTTATCATAACGTATCAGGGTGGACAAGACGCAGCATCACTTCAGGGGCTTGGCTTTACCGTAAATGGCGCGAACGCCACTGCTCAATCTTCATCTGCTGGAGTGAGTCCCACCAGTGCAACTACAACAGGGATTTTTGCCACTGGCACTTCAATGCCGATTGGAGCAAGTTTTACCCTAACAGCAGGCTCGCACAGCAATGTTGAAGTGATTGGGATGTTCAGTGATGGTTCATCCCAGGTCATAGTACAAAATACCATCTAATCTTTTTTAATTTTCATTGTAGCTTGTTGTTTTGCTCTCATTCGTTTGATTTGTCAATAATCCACTATTGATGCGAGCATTGCTACCAGATACCGAGATTTGCTGATTATGGGGGTCGTTCTTACAACGATATTGGCTAAAAAGGAGACTTATCAACCGGTACATACAGAAAGTAATTTCTGCTTGATCGGACAGTGATTGAAGGTGTAACATTTCATGAAATACAAGGGTAAAAACGAAGAGGCAGTCTCCGAGGTCGTCAGCGTAATCCTGCTGGTCGCCATCACCGTGATCCTCGCAGCAGTCGTCGCCGCTTTCATGATGGGCATGGTGGGCAATCTTCAGGAGGGCAAGATTGTCGGGGCGACCATCAACCGGGTGAACGGCTCGTACGTGACCGTGACGTTTATCGGAGGCCAGAATGCAGGATCGGTCGTCGGGATCAACTGGACGGTCAATGGTGCGGCACCGGCAACCACGATTGGGGGAACCAGCGCGACTGCCGGTATACAGGATCATCCGGCAAGCGGGGGGATCCTCTCTGTCGGTGCGAACGCTCTGCTTTCCGCAACCAATTCCGGCAAGGACCGCGTGATCGGCGTTGCCGTCTTCTCTGACGGGTCAAAACTGGTTATCCTTGACAAAACCATCTGATCTTTTTTTATTGTTGTCAGTTCCTTTCGGGTCAGAGCCGCGTACAAAAACGACGTGGGCCAGTGGTTATGAGGATCGTTGTAAGAATATGCGGACGAGATCTTGAAGCGTCCGGACATGTTCCTGATCAGCATCTGAAATTTTTGAAAAATGTTTGACTCAGCAGCTGATAATTTTCAAAAAAGAACAGGAAGACCCGTGAAGATTCCGGAAAATGTCCGGCAGAATTGTTGAACATTTTAAAAAATGACCGGGTCACGATCTGAAGATTTCAGAAAAAGCGTGACCGGCAGCGTATCAAACCGGAGTATTCCCGAGCAGGAAAAATGGCCAGCATGTTGAGGAGATACAATAGGTAAAGAACCCCCGGCTTTCACGCAATCAACATCATTTTACGTAGGCTCTCGGATCGCCGCTTATCTCATGGTTACCCAGGTGGAAAGTTATCTTGCTCTGGCCAAAGTAGTTCCAGAGAAATGCGATAAGGATGGCAATGATCTTTCCAAGGATGTAACTGATGGAGAAGATCTCGACTGCGAGATAAAGAATTCCCAGTGTCAGGGCCAGGCTGCTCATGGAGATCAGCGCAAAGAAAAAAAACTGGCGGAGATAATGCCGGTCGGTATCCCGGAAAGTGAGGTATTTGTTCAGGAAAAAACTGGCAACCATCCCGCAGGTATACGAGACAGTCGCAGACCAGATATACCAGATACCGAAATATTCAGTAAAAAAATACAGGAGACCCACATCGATCAGGGTAGAGACCACACCGATGAGAAAAAAACCGAGAATCTTTTCCCGGCCAACAATGGCCGGGATTTTAC
>NZ_JBAVMX010000131.1:0-33473 GCF_049690535.1 Methanoregula sp.
GTGTTCACCGCTGGACCCTGATGGGAAATTAAGCCCATTTCGGCCTTGGATTGAGGGGCGAGACCGTATGTCTGAAGGCAGGGCGGTTTTATCCCATAATGGGTGGGATAATTGAGAGAAGTACTGGGGATATGAATGATGAGGTATAAAGGATATGACGTGCCACAGATATAGTGTCATGCAATAGCATAACAGGTGTTGCGGATGTTCTGGGACAAAAAAATGGAAACGCTGAAGCCCGCGGATCTCCAAACTCTTCAGCTTAAACGCCTGAAAAAAACCCTTCACGCTGTACAACAGGTTGAATTTTACAAAAAGCAGTTTAACCATGCCGGAATAGCGGTATCTGATATCAAAACACTTGATGATATCCAGAAACTTCCCTTCACGAAAAAACAGGATCTCCGTGACGGGTATCCCTTCGGATTTTTTGCAGTTCCGACGCGGGAGATTGTAAGAATCCACACGACATCCGGGACCACCGGAAAACCTACGGTTGTGGGATATACTCATCGGGATCTGGATACATGGGCGAACCTTATCGCCCGCAATATGACGATGATTGGTCTTGGAGAAAACGACGTATTCCAGAATATGGTTAACTACGGGATGTTCACCGGAGGACTGGGTTTTCATTACGGCGCAGAAAAAATCGGGATGACCGTTATTCCGAGCGCGACTGGAAATACCCGCAGGCAAATTGAAATGATCCGCGATTTCGGAGTTACAACTATCCACTGTACACCAAGCTATGCAATGCATCTTTCAGAAGTCGCCGAAGAAATGGGCGAATCCCTTGAAAGTCTGAAAACCGGTATTTTCGGTGCTGAACCCTGGTCAGATACTATGAGAAATACCCTTGAAAAACGCCTCGGACTTACGGCGTACGACTCGTATGGCCTGAGCGAGCTTTTTGGCCCGGGGGTCGCATTCGAATGTCCCGAGCGGGATGGCCTCCATATATGGCACGACAGTTACCTTGTCGAAATTATCAACCCGGAAACCGGGGAACGTCTTAGTGAGGGGGAACGGGGGGAACTTGTTGTGACACCCCTTGTCAAGGAGGCTATGCCACTCATCCGCTATCGGACCGGTGATGTCACTTCGTTCATGGAAGACGGTTGTCTCTGTGGCAGATATAAAAAGATTTCACGGATTACCGGAAGGAGCGATGATATGCTGATTATCCGTGGTATCAACGTATTCCCTTCTCAGATCGAACACGTGCTGCTCAGGATCCCGGAAGTAGGCAATCAATTTATGGTATATATTGACAGAATTAATCATCTGGATGAGATGACGGTGGAAGTTGAGATCAACAGGAGCCATTTCAGCGGGGAACTTGCAGATCTCGCAAGGATTCAGAAAAAAGTGGTAAAAGAACTGCATGACACCCTTGAGCTGAGAACTACGGTAAAACTGGTCGAACCAGGTTCGCTGCCCAGATTCGAGGGTAAAGCCAAGCGAGTTATTGACAGACGGGGGGATATCTGATGCAGCTCTGGGATCCGAGGATTGAAGAACTGCCAAAAGTGGATCTCCGGAAGATGCAGTATAAATTATTAAAAAGTCTCATATGCCGGCTCTATAGTTTCTCTCCATTTTATCATGACCGTATGAAAGAGCAGAAAGTCCATCCGGATGATATCAGAGAATTATCGGATGTCACAAAACTTCCGTTTATGTTCAAGGGGGATCTTCGGGATAATTATCCCAACAAGATCTTTACGGCCACCCAGGAAGAACTCGTACGATATCATGTCTCCTCAGGGACGACGGGGAAGCCCACGGTGGTAGGATACACCCAGAAAGATATCGACATCTGGAGTACGTCACTTGCCAGGGGACTTACCGCGATTGGTCTTGGCAGAGGCGATGTCATCCAGGTCAGTTATGGGTACGGTCTGTTTACCGGTGGCCTTGGAATGCACTACGGGGCAGAGCGCATCGGTGCAACCGTGCTCCCGACAAGTGTCGGGAATACCGAGCGCCAGATTGAACTGATGCAGGATCTCGAAGTAACGGCAATCGCATGTACCCCCTCATACCTGCTGCATATCGGAGAAGTTGCAGAAAAGATGGGAATCGATATCAGAACGGACACACACCTCAAAGCAGGGATTCTCGGGGCCGAACCCTGGACAGAGGGCATGCGTACCAGGATTGAAAACTGGCTGGGGATCAAGGCCTATGATATCTATGGAACAAGTGAACTCTCCGGGCCGATGTTTACGGAATGTGCCGAACAGAATGGATTCCATATATGGTCGGATATAGCGCTCGTGGAGGTTATCGATCCAAAAACCGGTGAACAACTCGAACCCGGAGAAAAAGGTGAGCTTACCCTCACGATGCTACAGAAAGAGGCGTTGCCGATGATCCGTTACCGTATCGGAGATATCTCATCGGTTGAAGAAGACATCTGTCAGTGCGGCAGGACGCACCCGCGGATCAAAAGGATACAGGGACGCGTGGACGATATGCTGATTATCAGGGGCATCAACGTATTTCCATCACAGGTTGAGTACACCCTGATGTCAATTCCCGAAGTTGGTCAGCATTTCCAGATCGTTGTTGACCGAACTGGCGCACTGGATAACATGCTCATAAGAGTTGAACTGACCAAGGGATCATTCAGTGACAAGATTACAGATCTGATGCGTATCCGACAGCAAGTAGAACACCGACTCAGGAATGCGCTGAACGTCGCCGTGGACGTCGAACTTGTGGAGCCGGGATCATTACCACGGTTTGAAGGGAAATCCAAGAAAGTAATTGATAAGAGGGCGTTATAACATGGACACGAAAAAGTATGTCATTAAACAGATCTCGATCTTCTCAGAAAATCGCCCGGGCAGACTGGCATCGGTCGCCCAGGCACTGGGCGAAGAGAGTGTCAATATCCTTGCATTCAGCATTGCTGAAGCAAACGGATTTGGTGTTATCCGGGCACTGGTAGATCACCCGGAAAAAGCGTATGAAAAATTGTCCTCGCTTGGTTTCAACGTCGCATTCACTGATGTGATCGCCGTTCAGATGAAAGACAAACCCGGCGGACTCTTTGAGATAGCAAAGGTTCTGGGAGACGCCGGCATCAATATCGAATATTCTTATGCATATTCGGGCAAAAAGGCCGCGGTACTCATCCTCCGCGTCGATCAGGTAGATGATGCAATTGAAAAAATCCTTTCATCGGGTTCCATTCTGCTGGAGCGTACGGTCTTTCATTAAAATCACACTCATTTCTTTTCCCATTTGCTCAGTTCCGAAACTACTGACAGTGTACTGCCCCGACGGATCTCCTCACGGATCCTTGCTTCGGTTTTTTTGACTTCAAGCGCTCTGCGGGCAACTTCATATGCCCGTTCGCGGGGGATCACCACAACACCACTTTCATCCCCTACGATCCAGTCCCCCGGATGAATAGAGTGGCCGCAGCACTGGATCTCTGCATTAATCTCTCCGAATCCCTTGGGCTCTCCGGCATTGGGCACGATGGCCCGGGCAAACAGGGGAAACTTCATTGAACGTATGTCATCGATATCGCGCACAGCCCCATCAATCACGACACCGGCGATCCCTTTTTTCGTGCAGCTTAATGTTGCCAGTTCTCCCCATGGCGCAACATGAACGCAGCCATCATTATTAATCACAATAACACTGCCAGGTTCTGCAATCTCAATTGCTTCGACCGGTTTTGCCCAGTCACCTGCAATAGTATGTACTGTTACGGCCTTACCTGCCAGTTTCACATTGCCGCAGAAAGAGACCAGCCCCGGGAGCGCACCCTTCCGGTGCATCGCGTCGCTGATGTTAGGTGTTGACACCTGCATAAAAAGCGAATGAATCTCTTCATCCAGACTCATTTTTTCCGTGGACTGAAGGGAGGGTGCATCTAGAGATTGGCGGATTAATGTTGTCGATCCGGTTACATCGGCAGAGCGGGCGATACAGCCGCCAACGATCACAATATCTGCCCCATAACACACGGCTTCACCTGCAGTTGCTGCATCAAGTCCACCTGCAACCGCAACCGGGATATAAATTTCTTCCCGAATATCTTTGAGAAGAGAGAGGGAGGACTTACCGATCATCTGCTGATCGATCCCCACATGGGCGGCAATGATATCCACACCCATACGTTCAAGCGTGCGTGCTCGGGAAACGGGGTCTTTGACATTGATCAGGTCTGCCATCAGTTTTGTCCCGTACAACCGACTGGAGCGCACGGCTTCTGCAATAACGGCATCATCTGCGTCTGCAAGAATACAAATAATACTGGCCCCGGCTTTTGCTGCCATCTCGACTTCCATGGTACCGGTGTCTGCAATTTTCATATCCGCCACAATGACAGTATCCGGAAACTGCTCGCGTAAGGTTCGGATAGCCTGCATTCCTTCGCTCTTGATGAGCGGGGTTCCGGCTTCAATCCAGTCCGCTCCCCCGGCCAGTGCCTCGTGTGCGATTTGCACGGCCCGTTTAAGTTCAAGAAGATCAAGTGCAACCTGCAGAACCACCTTTTTCATAAATAATGATGGGATGCAGGGGATGCTTAAGGATTGCGAGGTCAGAAAATCTATGTGATGTCAAAATAGTCTGATGAAAAACAAGGGGGAAAATATGGATAGGGGGAATTATGCCTGCACGAATCTGTCAAAAAATACCACGTTCTTTGTGTCTTTTTTAGAGGTAAGAGAAATATCCTGTGGCAATCCTGCGGGAACCAACGCTACAAGAGTATATTTCTCCGGCACATTCAGGAGTTTGCGAACGGCATCCGCATATTCTTTTTTATCCCCGGCAACCCAGCAGGATCCCACACCATTGGCCTGCAGTCCGAGGATCAGGTTCTCAGTGGCGGCGCAACAATCTTCCAGATAATATTTGGCATTACGCTCACCAAAAACAGCAAAACACACTACAGCGTCTGCAATGAATTTTCCGTGGTCTGTGAGATCTGCAATTTTTTCAAGCAGGTCCTTTGTGCGTATTACGCCAATTAGCCACGGCTGAAAGTTCATAGCGGTTGGTGCATGAACCGCACATTCAACGGCATCATGGATGAAATTTTCATCAACCAGATCCGGTTTGAACTTCCGCACACTGTGACGTCCTTTGATAACTGCGGTTACAACATTCATACATCGGTATGGAGAAACAACGGATAAAAATGTTATGTACATCGGGAAAAACAGGTTAATGCTGTTTTTTAAGGATAGTAACAGCAGCGAGAGAACAAAGTGAAATCAAGGTCAGAATTGCACCAAATCCCCCTGATTTTGTGGTAGTTGGTTCCACTGACGTGGGTGAATTAGAAACAGTAGTCACTGGCAGGGTTGTTGCGGCAACAGAGGGCGTCGTGGCAATATGAGTTAGTGGAGGAGCTGTGGGGGTTGGGGTGATCGTGGTCGTGACGATTATGGGGGTTTGTGTTGGAGAGGTAATAGCACTCTGGGTTGTCTGACTTGTTGTAGGAACATTCACGGAGATTAATGGATTCTGATCCTGATCGAGGAGACTGGTTTGCTCGCTTATTGTCTTACCGGTTACATCGTAATTATCCTTCATACTGTTCGCATCGCATTCGGCCCATATTGTATATGACCCTACGGGGTAAATGGCATTGCCGGTATCCCATATCGGGGTGGTTAAATAATAGAACGGCGAGGTTGTTACACCCACATTTTCAAGGGTCGTTGGTGTTCCAGCATCATTAACAAGGGCAGAATAAACACCTCCATTAGGGGACTGAACTTTTATCGTTATTGGAACGGGAGTACCTCGTTGAGTGGATATTACATTGAGGTTGGTATCGATCCTGAACCGGATATCGTCCCCACGGGGAACCCACTGGTTGGTGACATCGACATTCACCGTTGTATCTTCTACCCGTACAGCCAAGGAGGGGTCGGCAACAATAAAGGCGACGCCATCCGGCTTCCCCTGGGAAGTGAGCCGGTACCACACGCCGGTATATTGCCCAAACGTTGAAGGAGCAACTGAAAATGGCGATGTTGCCGGAACTAACTGAGCGGGAGAAGTTGTGGTTATTGCCGCACCTGATGCCCACCAGCCAATCTGCGTGTCAGTCCCCATTGCACCAGCTATGTTGAGATTCTGCTCACCGATGAATACCGTGTTTCCCTGAGAAATTGTAGTAATATCCGCCATCGCTGGCACCACAAGAAGGAATAACAAACCCAGGAATAGCAGTCCGCGTGAAACAGTTCTCTCTATCATAATCACCCATTCGATTTTGGTTGTAAAAAAACTGACGTCCCGTACCAGGTAATTAGAATGATGAATGACAGCCCCTGTCTGAAAAAATGAAAACTCGGGACTTCTCCGTATTCTCCTCCATAAGCTGTGAACGACCATACCTCCCGATACATGGGAAAAACAAATATCTACCGGAGATGCAGTCCCGCCCCCATCAGGAAAAAATGGAGGGATGAGGTTACTTTTTTTGCGGACAATGAAAGGACCCCGGGGGGTCACCAGATCGTAAGAGAGCAGATTTCAAAAAGTATCGTTGATTACTGTTACCAGTCATTACATATCGCGTTGAAATTCTCGTAAACTTTTTTCCCGTCAAGCGTATGGCTTACCTCAGGATGCCACTGAAGACCGTAAATCTTTTTTTGAGGACACGCAATGGCCTCCACCTCACAGATACCGGAACTGGCAAGCAAGGTAAAACCTTCTGGTATCCTGCTTACTTCGTCAGCGTGCGATGCCCAGACCGGAATTTTTTCAGGATACCCTGCGAGGATATCATCGTGATGGGAAATGCTGACTTCAATCGATCCATAACCCCCGGACTTCCCCGGATGAACATCGCCGCCAAATTTTTTCGCAATGATATGAAGACCAAGACAGATCCCAAGAACAGGGAGCCCCAGATCCAGATATTCAGTACATGTCCCGGCACGCTCGATTGAAGGACCGCCGCCGAGAATAATTCCACGATATCCTGCCGCAATCTCCTCTTTGGGGGTCGTGTTGGGAACCAGCGCCACTTCGATATCCAGATCTCTCAGTGCCCTGTGTATCAGATGGTTGAACTGCCCATAATTATTGACTACGCAGATGGGAAGCATTGTTCTCAACTAATTATGATAAAATGAGTATTTAGCCTGATCAGCTGTACGCCCGGACCGTCTCAATGATCTTTTTCTGGATCTGATCCTGAGTGAAACCCATCATATAGGCCATAAACATCGCCCCGCCAGCCCCGGTACCTTCCTTAACCTCCCCGTGGCAGTACCTGGCCAAGCCCTCATGTCCCAATTCATCAAATCCGGGATCGACACAGTACAAATGAACCCCCATCATCCCGGCAAGTTCCTGCACATTCGCGGTGCGGTCTTCCCTTACATATATCGTCGTTGCAACCGCAGGCATGGGGCCGTTCATCGCCTTGATCACACTGCATACTGCAAGCATCTGGGTTCCTCCTGCAAGGACCAGCGTCCCGGTATAGGTCCGGGCAATACCCGCTGCAACCGGAATCATCGGGTCTCCAACAGATCGAATTATATCGAGAGGTTCCGTAACCTTCCTGCCAGAAATTTCCTTCAGAACCTGACAACAGAACGATTCTTTCTGGCTGACCGGATTCTGAACAAAACTACTGCTGACCGTGGCAGGATATCCGAGAGCACGGAGGACACAGAGCGCGGTCGTTGTCCCGCCGGGCACACATTCACCCAATACGAGCAGCTCGCTTGACCATGAAAGGATCTTGCCGATCTCCTGACCATGGAGAAAAAGGTCCTTTGCCAGAGGCACGGCATCACCATTCCGTGGATCCTTGCCAACCTCACCCAGCGCATCAAGATAGGGGACCGTCAACGAATGTTTTAACCCTGCATTGATAAAGAGCGGGGGAACACCGGTCAGTTCTATCATTGCCCGCGTAATGGACGCGGGGGTGGGGCAGCCGGTCGGAGTATTTGGTTTGAGCGGCAGGCTGGTGATACGGCCCCTTGTTACCAGTTCGGCATCAAGATTGGGAGTCAGAAGAGTTTTTTCCGGAGTCGGACCGGCCCCGGAGAGACCCGGTATGGTGGAGATCATTGTATTCCCAAGGATTACACAAAACATGGGTTTTTTACACGCAAAGACCGGGGTACCCGAAAGGAATGGCATGTGTACTCAAGTCATCTCTTATCCATTATGTTTGAACATATCGGCATATCGTGTCATAACTCTCTAATAGAGGATACCCCCATTACATTTCTAAAATGTTTGAGATCGAAGAACGTCTGGAAAATAAGGGAATCACGATCGATGCCATAGTAGAGGCTGCCATGGGACTCTACGTCTCCCATGGGCTATCCGAAGAGCAGGCGTCCATGATTATAAAAGCAAAAATACAAAAAAACCTTCAGGATCCAAACGTCTCCTCGCTGCTTCTTGGTGCTGTGCTACTCGAAGAAGAGCTCTACGAAAAACGCAAAAATTCGGAAATTGCTGAAGACCCGGTCTTTTTATTGAGCGATGAGATCATCGGGATGGCCATTGCTGAATGCATCGGTGGGACGTATGCCCGGTTCGAGTTCACCAGGTATGACCAGAAAAAGCCCGGCATCCTCGCCACCCTGGGTCCATTCCTTGATGATGCCGTAGCTGGCCTGATCGCAGGATGCACATCTCGCCTTTACAGTGAATGCGTATGAGACCGGTTCAATCGCTCTTACAGTTTACAACAATACTCCCGCTGGGAAAGCCACAGGATTTTGAGCTTTTCGCACGCCATTCTTGGATCTACCCGGTTGCAGGATACGTCATTGCGGCCCTGGTCGCAGTGCCGGTATATTTTATTACGGATAAGACACTTGCTGCAGTGATTGCTGTCGCAGGAGTCATAATCCTGTCAGGTGCACATCACTTCGATGGCCTGCTTGATTTCGGCGATGGGTTGATGGCGCATGGGGATCATGAGAAAAGAATCCGGGCACTCACTGACAGGTACGTGGGGGCCGGGGGTATTGCGGCCGGGCTTGTTATCACCCTTCTGCTCTTTGCCAGTCTTCATGCAGCAGCATCCATTATTTCGGCACTGGTTATTGGGGAAGTCTGTGCGAAATTTTCCATGGTCTTTCTTACATCGTACGGGACACCATTCAAAGAGGGAATGCACAGTTACCTCCACCGGTTTGCCCGGCCCTACTTCCCATTCCTGTCGCTTCTTCTGTGTATTCCACTTGTTTTTCTTCCGGTAACTCCTTTCCAGCTGGCAACCGCAGGAATCGTCATGATCCTGTGTCCTACATTCCTCCTTGTGGTATCCGAAAAACTGTTCGGAGGAATCAATGGGGATGTAGTCGGAGCTGCAAATGAGATCACCCGGGCACTGGTTATTGTTGCGCTGGTACTGGTGGCCTGACCACGAACGTACTTTCCTGTCCCAGTACGGTCAACAAGAACTACCTGCACTCACTCATGATCGATGTTTACGTATCATTGGTCACTCAAAAGGGGGGATCATCACGGATCGGCATACACAGGATGTATTGGAATGTCAATATACTCTACCCGTCGCCGGTTTAATCACATGAGTGAAAATGCATGGAATAGCCGCCATTGCATAAAGGTTTGGAAAGGATTATGCCAATTTATAAACAAAATGCAGCAACAACCGTCTATAGATCTGCCTAATATAATTTTTGAAAACCCTCGTTTTTATCATCGTCACATTCGACAGATATGCCGTCCCGTACCAGCGTATTGAACATCATTGCAGCATTCATGAGCGTTTCATCAGCAGCGCCCCGTTGGCGTATCTCATTGAGCGCTTTTAATTGAGGTGATGGAGACAGACGGGTTCCTGTCCGGATACCCTGACAATGCCTGCAGTACGCGCATGAACTGTACACCGATACAGGGCGCCCGGCACAATCAACAGTCACCCGGTTTTTTGTTGTGTCCCGCTGGAATGGTAGTGTCTTCATACAGAGAGAATATTCAAACATAAGATATGAGAATATCGATATGGATTTCCACCTGAAAAAACGGTAGAGGGAATCGAAATACTTTAAATAGATGCGTCTCATATATGTAATACTCGCATAGACAGACGGTATGCGGACAATTACTACATGGGAGGAACATTTAATGGCAGCTGATAAGCCCCACATGAATCTGGCTGTTATCGGACACATCGACCACGGAAAGTCAACCACCGTTGGCCGGATGATGTTCGAGACAGGTGCAGTACCTGCACACATTATCGAGGCCTACCGAAAGGAGGCTGAATCGAAGGGTAAGGCGACTTTTGAATTTGCATGGGTCATGGATAACCTCAAGGAAGAGCGTGAAAGAGGTATTACCATCGATATTGCGCACAAGAGATTCGATACCGCAAAGTATTACTTCACGGTCGTAGACTGCCCCGGGCACAGAGATTTTGTCAAGAACATGATCACCGGCGCATCACAGGCTGATGCTGCGATCCTTGTCGTGGCAGCTCCTGATGGTGTCATGGAGCAGACCAAGGAACACGTATTCCTTGCCCGTACCCTTGGCATTACGCAGATCATCATCGCCATCAACAAGATGGATGCTGTAAAATACGATGAGAAGCGTTTCAACGAAGTCAAGAAGGATCTTTCGGAACTCATCAAAATGGTCGGGTACAAGCCCGAAGAGACACTTTTTATCCCGGTCAGCTCGCTTCAGGGCACCAACATTAAGGTAAACAGCCCTGAAACCCCGTGGTACAAAGGGCTCCCGTTGATTTCGGCGCTGGATACCTTCAAAGAGCCGTCAAAGCCAACTGACAAACCGCTCCGCCTGCCAATTCAGGATTGCTACAGCATCAGCGGTATCGGAACGGTGCCGGTAGGCCGTGTCGAAACCGGTGTCATGAAGAAAGGTATGAAGGTTTCATTCATGCCGGCAAACAAAGATGGTGAAATCAAGTCCATCGAGATGCACCACGAAGAAATCCCTCAGGCAGTACCCGGGGATAACGTCGGATTTAACGTCCGTGGTATCGCCAAGGGCGACATCCGCCGTGGCGATGTCTGTGGCCCCGCTGAACAGCCCCCGACCGTTGCAGATGAATTCACTGCACAGGTTGTCGTGCTCCAGCACCCAAGTGCAATCACCGTTGGTTACACGCCGGTCTTCCACTGTCATACAACCCAGACAGCATGCACATTCATCGAGCTCAAGAAGAAACTCGACCCGCGCTCTGGCCAGACCAAGGAAGAGAACCCCACATTCCTCAAGACCGGGGACGCGGCTATCGTCCAGATTAAGCCAACAAAACCCATGGTTATAGAGAATGTCAAGGAACTCCCGCAGCTGGGCAGATTTGCCGTCCGTGATATGGGAGCAACAATTGCCGCCGGTATGTGCATCGCAATCCAGCCGAAACAGATGATTAAATAATTTTTTGGAGTGATCATTATGCAAAAAGCCAGAATTCGCCTGACAGGTACAGATTTCAACAAAGTTGAAATGGTCTGTGACAGGATCCGTGAGATTGCAGAACGCACAGGAGTGAATCTGGCTGGACCCATCCCACTCCCGACAAAAAGACTCGTTGTACCAATACGTAAAAGTCCAGATGGGGAAGGAACAGCAACATTCGATCGCTGGCAAATGCGTGTCCACAAGAGACTTATTGATATTGACGCAGATGAGCGTGCACTCCGCCAGTTGATGCGGATTCAGGTTCCAAAGGATATCGGTATTGAGATCGTATTAGAGAGTTGAAGGTGCGGTACGTGGAGAAATCCGCCTCTTTTACCGATAACATAAAACACATTTTTACGTTTGAGCGGGTTTTTCTCTTAATCTTACTCCTTACAATTATCCTGAGATTCTGGCAACTGGATCTCAAATTATTCCATCATGACGAAGCTATCCATTCATGGTTTTCTTATACACTCCTGACAAAAGGGACATGGGTTTATGACCCGAGTTATCATGGTCCGTTCCTCTATTATGTCACTGCCGGGATGTTCTCGGTTTTTGGCGCGTCTGACCTCGTAGCACGATTGCTGCCGGCATTATTCGGGACGCTGCTCGTACCACTGGTCTACTTTATTTACCGGCTTGGGTATATCACGAAAATACAGACGCTTCTGGTGGCACTGTTTCTTGCCATTTCTCCAGATATGGTATATTTTTCCCGGTTCCTCCGTCATGATATCTTCATGCTTTTTTTCACGATGCTCCTCCTTGTCGCACTGCTCTATTATTTTGAGCGTGGGCAGCTGCGGTATGTTATTATCGCGGCGATAGCAACCGGGGGAGCGCTTTGCTGTAAAGAGGAGATGCCGATCATACTGTTGATCTTTATCTCGTTTTTCGGATATTCAATATGGAAAAAACGCATCCATCTGCCCCCCCAATGGAAACAGGATCTCCTGATCGGATTGTTGATCATTATCGGGATTCTGGTTGCCCTCTATTCAGCATTTGGGATGCATCCGGAGACATTGGTCGGACAAAATTTCCAGATAAATTCAACCGGATGGTACCAGGCAGTTGATCACTGGGTCGCCATGTCTGACGAACAGCGTCTGGGAGGCCCGTTCTACTTCTACATCCCATTGTATTTGCTGTATGAACTACCGATCTTCCTTCTTGCGATACTGGGAACTCTGCTGTTCATATTCAAAGACATAAACCTAATTCTAACCTTCAAACGCCTGAAAAACGGGCTGTTGACCCGGCATTTTGAACTGTCAACAAAAGATCTCGCTGCAACAAGCCTGACCCAACTCAAATCCTCTAAAACAGTCAATGCGCGATCAGACTTCTTTTTCCAGTTCTGTATTTACTGGATGATCCTGACCATGGCATTTTATGCGTATGTTGGTGAGAAAGTGCCATGGCTGATCATCCACCAGTTGCTCCCGATGAGTTTTGTTGCCGTATACAAACTCAACTGGCAGAAGATTGTATTTGCCCTTATAGGCTGCCTGTTTCTGGCCCTGATGACCTGGCACGTCGCATTTGTCCCTGCAGATATAAACGAACCGATTGTTCAGGTACAGAACTCAGAGGATCTCAGGGACGTCATGAATATAATGGATAATTCCAGTCAGGTGGTCCTCGCATCAAAGGATTACTGGCCGCTGCCCTGGTATTACCGGGGCGATCGGTGGAATAAGATCGTATTCTACGGCCAGGTAGAAGATGAAAAGACCCTGACCGAAAACCATCCGGGCGTGATCATCCTTCACGATACAGAAAGTTATCCATCTCTGCCGGGATATGATAAAAAGACCTACAAACTCGATTACTGGTTCTCATTCTATGATAATGATAACCGGCTCCTTGATTATTATATTCACCGCGATGGAACGATGGGGAGTATTAACCTCGATGTTTTCACACCGCAACAGTGAAAAATTACATTTTTATGAGAGATTGTGCAGTTTATGGGCCATTAAAATTAGTATATGGAATTATTTTGAAAACGATCTGCCCAAGGATCTAATTAAAAACTGCGGTGAAACAGGTTGGATCTGTTGATGCAGGTTAAGATAAACACCATTATTTGTCATTTTTTAAAAACGGTTCCTCGGCACTAGACATACCGACCGCCAACAACCCGATCCTGTACAGCAAACCAGTAGTAACGTTCCCTGTAGGAAAAATGGGGAGACGTGAGATCTTTTCAACAAACAGCGCCGCTTTTGATGGCAGCTGCAATTGTTTTTTTGGATGGCCGGATTGGAGCGGCACATCTCGTGAAAGAGAATGATGCTACCAGTCCCGTTACAGAGTATAAGACCAGAAAGCGGAATGATCCAGACCACGTGCCGGACACTCATTCTGATAAAAGTACTGAAAATTCGTATAAAATAGAGGGGGGGAATCAGCCCAGTTCATCCCAGCGGGAGCGTTTACGGTAGATGATAATTCCGACAATAATTAACACAACAGTTATCACACCAACAACAATAATAAGGACACTGGAACTGAAGATTGAACCAACTGAACCAAGGCCCGCAAAAGGATTCCAGGTGGCCTCTACTGCGGCTTGGAACGTAAGCGCATCATTGTATGATTGATTTCCTTGGGTATATGCCTGTTCAGCTTTTGAGCGTGCCGACGCATAGTTGCCGTTGGTCACGAAATCGTTTGCTGCCGAAATATAACTCACGGCGATTTCCCGTTCGGTTATAACCGTAGATAAACGCGCATCATTCGCAGTACTTGAGTTACCCTGGAAATACGCAATCAACGCATCAACGTTATTTACCGGTCCCTGTGCAGTAGCGATCTCTGATTCTGCCCAAGCTTTGTCAAGAAGAGTCTCACCATCAGAAATTGTGGAGGCCGCGGTAGTGAGATCGTTTAATGCAGTAGTGTACTGCGTAGTGGGCAGAGACTGGGCCTGAGTAATCTGTGTTTGGGCATCGTTGTATTTGGCTTCGGCTGCAGAGGTATCGATGTCCATTGCAGCTTTTTCATCAATATCTGTCCTGAACTGGCTGAGCTGTGAATTCGCATTCGCAATAGCAGTCGTGACATCATTGGTATTGACGACCAAGGTGCTCAGTGTATACGGCGTATTACCCAGATTGCCATTTGAATCTACTTCATTAATCTGGACGAGGGTCTGATTTGAGGTCTGGGTAACCGTCGGTGCTGTCCCTTCGAGGGTTACTCCAACCGATACATCGTCACCGGATTTATAGTTCAGTAAAAAACTATTGATAGTTACGGTCTTTGACGATGCCCCGGTAAGTCCGTTCGCAACACCGTTCACATTTATAACATAAGACCATTTTGGATTGTTCAACTGAGTGTACATCTGGAGAGAATTGGACTCTGTCGACCCGCTGGCCATTTGTATCGTAAATGAAAGATCAACGGTCGTCGAAGGTACCAAGGTACCGCTCGGGCTTACCGTCAGCGAGTTCACTGTATAACTTGCCACGGAAACGGCAGGCACTATAATTAAAAACAGGGCAATAATCCAAACCAATCGCTTCAATCTCTTCATCATCAACCTCATTCGAACAATGGTTCGATACCTTCCTCAAACATATTGGATTTCTTCTCCTTGGATTTAATAACCTCTTCTTTTGTTTCCTTTGCAATATCAAGAAGTTCCTTGATCCTGGGTGCATTGCCAACAGTTGCAAGCATCACAACCGCTGCGACATACTCGCTGTTTACCGGGTAGTCTCCTCCTCTCACCTCGACACCAGCGATATTCTCTTCCACCCAGCTCTTGGCTTTTTCAACCCCCTTTCGATCCATCTCGTCAGGAGGTCCGGCTATGAGGACCAGCGCACGTTCGGCAGTTGAATAATCACAGGGCAGAGTAAGACGGCCCAGCATAGCCCGGCGGACAAGGCCCACAATCTTTGCTGACCGGTCTTCCCCCATGAGTACTTCCTCGTTTGCCTCCTTCTTGCCACCAAATGTATCCTTAATGTTCTCCTTGAGGCCCCCAAGGATTCCCCGCTGCTGCTTGGTGCGTTTACTAAGCACATCACTGATCGCATAACCAACTGAGGTGATGCCCCCCCCACGTAGGGTGTTGATAATCTCGCTTGAATCCACCACCATCTCACCAACACCCATCCGGCTGACTTCACCAGCACGGAAGAGGATGGCAAATCTCCGGACTACTTCATTGTTGAGGCGCTGGAATGCACTTTTGACACTCTCTCCTTCGTTTTTCCACGCACTGTTGTCAAAAATGAATGTGTTGTCAGCTTCGTTTACCAACGTCGTAAGACTGCGAGCTGCATTGTACGAATAGAGCCGCCCTTCTTCCGGGGCCGGAATAATACCCAGTGCGTATACCGGCTCCCGGTAAATCCTTTTCAGGTGGCGTGCAAGGACCGGAGAACCCCCGGAGCCGGTACCCCCTCCAAGTCCAGCAACAATTACAAACGCATCGATGTCGTGTGTTCCACGGGTATCGACCGCATTGATGATGCTGTCGATTTCATCTGCAGTAACCCTAGCACCGGTCACATTGTCGGTCCCTACACCATGGCCTTTTACCAGAGTCTGCCCGATGAGGAGGCGATCTTTCATCTCGATATTTTTGAGGCCCATCAGGTCAGTCCGTGCGGTATTAACGGCAATGCCCCGGAAACTGTTGGTCCCGAGCTTCTTGTCCTGTTCGATGAACATGTCGACAATCTTGCCTCCTGCCTGACCAAATCCAATAAAAAATACCCGCATCTGGTTACACCATCCAATGGGCTAACGGATTAGTATTTCTTTTAATTCTTTTAAGTCCTTTGTTTTAAGAACTTTAAATTCGACAATACAAAAACTTTCTTATAAATTCCCGCCTAGCCCGTCACAATTTTTTATGTGGGTTACGGAGCCTTTTTCATATGATCCCGGACAAATAATACCAGTAACATACCATGAAAATCGGAATACTCGGGGGGGGGTTGTGTGGGCTTGTTGCGGCTCATGCATTGTCCGGTGAGGACGAGATTGTCCTTTTCGAGAAGATGCCATTTCTTGGGGGCTGCCTCTCATCATATCACATTGATGATTATTGGATCGAGCGGTATTATCATCATTGTTTCTCTGATGACAACCAGTTATTTTCCCTCATACGGGATCTGGGATTGTGGGAGCGACTTGAGTGGCATGCAGGTAGTACCGGCTATTTTTCCCGGGACACGATTTACCCCCTTACAACACCACCACAGATCCTGCGTTGGCCGGAACTTTCGCTCATCGATAAGGCAAAACTTGCATGGCTCACCCTGCATGCAAAAAAAATAGATCTTCTTTCATTGGATGACATACCAGCCGAGACTTATATCCTCGATCATCTCGGATCCCGTATCTATTCATCATTCTTTGAACCCCTGCTCAAGAGTAAATTCGGAAAGAACCGAAGCAAGGTGTCTGCAGCCTGGCTTATCAGCCGTATAGCAATCCGGTCAAACCGCGGCGTATCCGGCGAACACCTTGGATATCTGAACGGGGGGTTTCACCAGATTATTGACGGGCTCGAAAGATCGATTATGAGTAAAGGGGGGAAAATCAACCTGCAAAACCCGGTCACATCAATCTCCAGAAAGGATGGCTGTTGGGAGATCAACGGGGAGAGTGTGGATGCAGTTTTGTCCACGATACCCCCGCAGGAACTCGGGAACATCACGGGTTTAATGATGCCGGAGATCCCGTACCAGGGTGCTGCCTGCATGACTCTTGGGATCGAACGTGACGTCAGCCAAGGGGTATACTGGTTGAACATGAAAGATGAGGGGCCGTACGGAGCGGTGGTGGCCCATACTAATTTAGTCCCACAGGAGCGTTACGGCGAGCATATCGCTTATCTTGCTTCGTATTTCAGCGGTACTATTCCCGCACGGCTCGACCAGAAAATGCGGGAAGACTTCTGTTCCCGGTTTGGCATAATGGAAAAGGAGATCCACTGGAGCCGGATGGCGGTCGATCCGTGGGCGGGCCCTGTCTATACGACCGGTTATCGGTCCCTTATCCCTGCATATGAAAAACATGGTATCTATATCGCCGGGATGTTTTCCGAGGAAAATTATCCCGAGCGAAGTATGGAAGGCTCGGTCAGAGCAGGCTGCCGGATTGCCGGATGCATTCAGAAGAAGGACCACTGATGGCTACCCCTGAAATCACTGCAATCATTCCGGTCTTCAATGACCGGCCTGCACTCGAACGTGCAATTCCTGAATCTCTCAAAGCCCTTTCCAGGATCACGGAAAATTTTGAAGTGATTGTGGCCGAGGATGGGAGTTCTGATGGCAGTGCAGAATTTGTCCGACAATATGAAACAAAATCCACTCATGTGAAACTACTGCATTCCGATATACGTCAGGGTCGGGGAAAGGCGCTTAACCGGGCGATAAGGAATGCGCAGGGTTCAATTGTCTGTTATTATGATGTCGATCTCGCAACCCGTATGAAGCATCTCCCGGATCTCATCGACGCAATACGAAAGGGGGCCGATATCTCGACCGGATCCCGCCTCCTTCCCGAAAGCGACATCCGGCGTACCGGGGGACGAGAGATTGCAAGCCGTTCGTATAATTTCCTGGTACGGCACATCCTTGGCAGTCGCCTGTTCGATCACCAGTGTGGATTCAAGGCATTCAACAAGGCGCGTATAATCCCTGTGCTCCCATCCATACGATCAAACCACTGGTTCTGGGATACAGAACTTCTGGTCAGGGCACAAAGACTTGGCTATACGGTACATGAATTTCCCGTTCAGTGGCGTGCAGGGAAAGGAACAACCGTCCGAATAAAGGATGTCTTTGGGATGGGATCGGCAATCCTGCGTCTCTGGTGGCAAATCCATGTATCGAAAAATTAGTGCAATCCTGATCCCAACTCTGATTGCTGTTGGGATCATCGTATATATGCTCTATAAGGTCTGGGACGAGTTGCTTACCGCACTCCAGCATATTGTTCCCATCTATCTGGGAATAGCGATAGTGGTCTGCTTAGCCGCATGGTGGATGCGGGGATGGCGGTATCAACGGATTCTCCTCGGTCTCAATTACCGGATCAAGGTTGCCGTGACCACGGCCTGCGTTTTTATCAGCCAGACCGTCAACCTGATCGTTCCCGCCCGTTTGGGCGATTTTGTCAGGATATTCATTCTGAAACACGATTATAAGACAACATACTCTGAAGGGATCTCCTCGATTGTGGTGGAACGAATCTTTGATATTATCGCCATCTCTGTTCTCGGGGTAGTTTCCCTTTGGTTTATCCCCAATGTGCCGTCATGGTTTAAGCTGGTAATCATTGTGCCACTCGCACTTGGCTTTGGATTTTTTATCTTCCTGATCGTTGTTGGGAACCTGACGACACAGAACCGGTACGTCAGGTATATTCTCACAATGTTTGAAGAGATCAGGCGTGCATCGTTATCATTACGCTCAATTATCATCCTCGGAGTATCCTCCCTGATAATATGGATGATCGATATCCTTGTCTGTTTTTTTGTCGTCAGGATGTTCGAGCAACAGATCCCCTTTGCGGTGATTGTTCTCGCTATTGTTATTGGGAACCTCGTAAAAGCAGTCCCGATAACACCAGGCGGGATCGGAACCTACGAAATTGCCGTAGCAACAACATTTTTTGAGATCGCTGGCGTCGCTTATGCTGTAGCATTCCTGATCGCTGTTGTTGATGACCTTATCAAGAATCTGGTCACGCTTGCCGGGGGCGTCATTTCCATTTATTATCTTGGTGACTGGGTAATTCCAACGATAAAATCGGCAATTAATTCAAAACTTAATGGAGGTAAGACACCTGACACCTGAATACCAGATCCTGTCAGTGGCAAGTTGGCTGCTGGTTATTACATTTCTGCAGTTTTCGCTGTACCCTTCACTCAAAAGGATCCTGCTGCAGTACGCATTTCCTGCTGCGTTTGCAGCTTCACTGCTTATTTTCACGGTTCTTACATGGTACTGCGGCCTCGCCAAAACCCCCGTTCAGCTGGCCATCATACCGTTTATCCTGCTTTTTGTGTATAATATCTACCGACGCGAGTACATTTTTTCTGAGATCAAAAAAGAGTGGCATTGGGAACTTATATTTCTCATCTTTTTCTTCCTGATGCTCACGGTCAGGTTTGTTAATCCGACAATTTCCTACGCAGAGAAGTTCATGGACCACGGATTTCTTGCATCCGTGATGTTAAATCCGGTAGTACCACCCCTCGATCCATGGTTTTCCGGGGGTACGCTGAATGTGTATTACTATCTGGGTTACTGGATTTTTGGCTGCCTCGGTATCGTGAGCGGGGTTCCCTCGAACATCGCGTTCAATCTCTCCCTGCCGACGGTTCTTGGAGTTGCTGCCGTAACCGTGTACGCAATCGGCACGCTTCTTCTCGACCGGTTCCGCTGGCTGCCGTTGCTCCTCTTCTTCATTCCCAATCCTTCGCTTTTTTACCAGCTCTTCACAGGAAGCAGTATCAGTTCTGCGCTCTGGAACAGCACCCGCACGATCACCAACACCATCAACGAGTATCCCCTTTTCTCGTTTACCTGGGGGGATCTCCACGCCCACGTCATCTCGATATTTAACCAGGTATTTTTGATCTTCCTCCTGCTATACCTGTACAAATACTGGAACACTCTCGAATCAAGGGCTAAATGGATAGTATGTGGCCTCGCCGCACTCAGCCTCGGCTCCACGCCGCTGATCAACACATGGGATGTGCTCATATATGCACCGATTACAATCATCTTCGCCACCCTGATTATCCTGAATTGCAGGAAAAAAGGACAAGGGATCTCATCGTGGGGCCAGCTGATTGCAATCCCCCCCCTTGCCATTCTCGTTTACCTCCCCTTTTACCTCATGCTCCAGACGAGCACGGGAGGGATTGGAATCGTAAAAACGCCTTCAGATCCATTCCAGTTCCTGCTCGTGAACGGCTGGTTTATCGCCATATTCCTGCTGCTCCTCATAAAAGACATACGACAGCGGCCGTACCTTTTGCTTATGGCAGTGCCGTTTATCCTTGCAGGGTATACTGCCGCAGCAATCGCGGCCATTCCCCTTATCTACTTTATTGCAAAAAAGGAGCATGACCTCCCGGACATACTTGCCATTTTAGGACTTTTGCTCCTCATTGTCGTTGAATTGTTCTATCTCAAGGACAATATGGGGGACACGTATTTCCGGATGAACACCGTTTTTAAGTGCTACCTTCCCGCATGGATCATCCTTGGCATCAGTACGTTTGCAATGGTCGGAGCATGGATTGCCCGGCCCGGGCGCATACCGGTGATACCTGCAAAGAAAAGTGCATTCCTTGCCATGCTCGTAATTGGCATCCTGTTTATTACGCCTTTCGCGGTTCCCTTGGATCTTAACTACGGAGGCCGTACACTTGACGGGCTTGCTTACCTCGATACCACGCACCCGGGCGATGCGGGAGGTGTCGCATACCTCAGGAACCTGACCGGAAACGAAATCCTCGTTGAGGCGGAAGATGGAGACTATACATATTATTCCAGAATCTCATCGTTCACCGGTATCCCGACGATCATCGGCCAGCCTTTCCACGAGTTTATGTGGCGCGGGGACACCACAGGCTGGTACAGCACCCGGCCTGCCGATATCAGATCAATCTATGAAGATCCGGATCAGACGGTTTCCCTGATGAAAAAGTACAATGCAACCCTTCTCTATGTCGGGGATTTAGAGAGGGAGACATATAACGTAAGTCTGCCGGCCACCGGGCTTGAACGAGTGTACTCTGACAGCGGCACTGACATCTACCGTCTTTCCGGGTGATGCGCACCGGTCCGGATGTGCAAGGTACCGGGCCATGAGTGCGGTCGCCGTTCACAAACCTTTATTTCTCCTCCTGATGAAATGATATGGCTGCATCACTGCTACTGATGAGTAATGAAGGGGCAATCAGGCTCCTGAATGAGGTGAGTTATGGTAAAAAGCTACGTTAAGACCGAGGCTCCCGAGGAGCTCCAGAACAAGGCGCTTGAAGCCCTTGAAGTTGCAAGAGACACCGGAAAGATCAAGAAGGGTTCAAACGAGGCAACAAAAGCCATAGAACGCAGTGCCGCACTGCTTGTTTTAATCGGCGCTGACGTCGAACCCGCAGAGATCGTCATGCACCTCGCACCACTGTGCGATGAAAAGAAGATCCCGTATATCTTCATCAACAAACAGAACGATATCGGTGCCGCAAGCGGCCTTGATGTCGGCTCTGCCGCCGCAGCGATCGTCAAGCCCGGCAAGGCAAAAGAAGTGATCGAGGATCTCTCCAAGCAGTTGGTTGCCATAAAGGCATAAGGTGTAATTATGGCAGACGACGCAACGCCCGCTGAAGTCATCGAGGTCGTCGGTTCCACCGGTATGCACGGGGAAGCGATGCAGGTCAAATGCCGGATCCTTGATGGCAACAACAAGGGGCGCATAATTACCCGCAACACGGTCGGCCCAATCCGGGAAGGAGACGTTATCATGCTCCTCGAGACCGAACGCGAGGCAAAGAAACTGTCGAGGCGGTGAACCACATGGTCGAACAGCACATCTGCAGTTTCTGTGGTACACAGCTTGAGCCGGGCACCGGCAAGATGTTCATTAAAAAAGACGGTACTATCTTCTATTTCTGCAGCACGAAGTGCCAGAACAACCACAAGCTGGGCAGGGTTCCCCGCCGGGTTGAATGGACTGCGGCAGGACAGAAAGGTTCGAAGAAGGAGTGATCTTATATGGATCGCACCTTTGTGATGGTCAAGCCTGACGGAGTCCAGCGTGCCCTTGTCGGCGAGATCGTCTCCCGGCTTGAGGCAAAAGGCCTCAAACTCGTGGCAGCCCGGTTCGAGAAGCTGCCCGAGGCACGGGTCACCGAGCAGTACAAGGAACATCTCTCAAAACCGTTCTTCCCGTCCTTAAAGACCTATATCATGGGAGGTCCGTGCTTCCTCATGGTATGGGAAGGCAGGAATGTCGTCGCTATCGTCCGTAAGGTGATCGGTGCGACAAACCCGCAGGAAGCGGCACCCGGCACTATCCGGGGCGATTTTGGGATCGATATCGGCAGGAACGTGATCCACGCCTCCGATTCTCCCGAGAGTGCCGCACGCGAGATCAGTATTCATTTCAAAACCGCAGAAGTATTCGCATACACCCGGATCGATGAATCCGTGTTATACGAGTACTAATCTTTTTTACCATAATCTCTATTAGCCATAAGCACAGTCTCTTCTTCATGGCCGGCGATCTGCTCAGCTTCACCCTGCTGTGCCTCTCTTCCCTTATCATTATCGTCAACCCGCTGGGTGCGACGCTGACTTATGTATCCCTGACCGCAAACCTCGAAAAGCCGCTCAAGATGCAGATCGTCCGCGATTCCTGTATGATTGCCCTTCTGATTCTCATCCTTGTGGGCATCGCAGGGACGGTGATCCTCCAGGTCTTTGGGATCTCTCTTGAGGCGTTCCGTATCGCCGGCGGTATCCTGCTCTTTGGGATCGGCATGGAAATGGTGTACGCAAAGACCTCCCGGACCAAGCTTACGGCAACTGAAAAATATGAATCACGGGACAATGAGGATGTCGCTGTGATGCCCCTTGCCATACCCATGATCGCCGGGCCCGGGGCGATCACCACCACCATTGTTCTCACAAACGAAGCCACAGGTATGTCCACTCTTGCGTGGCTTGTGATCTTTGCGTCGATCGGAATTGCGATCGGGATCACCTATTTTATGATGCGGCACGCAGACTATATCATACGCAAGGTCGGCCAGCGGCAGTACCGGGTGATCACCCGAATGCTTGGTATGCTGCTCATTGCCATTGCCGTGCAATTTGTGATCACGGGAATAAAAACAGCGTTTCCGCTGCTGGGGGGATCATAATGTCTGAATGGGATATTACAACAGTTGGCCTGATTCTTGTCGGGTGCAGTATCATTGCGGTAGGGCTCATCATAGCTGCCATGCTCCTTGGGGTTCTCCAGGCATTTATCCCGTTCCTGCTGCTTACGGCGATCGTACTCGTCGTAATGGGTGCCGCTGTAATCCTTTACGTTGACCGGAAATGCAGGCATGAGACCTGATTGGGATTTTTTTTAGAGGCCGGCTGATGCGATGCTGCAGCGCCCAGATCACTGGGGTCTGGGAATCCCCGAAACTGACGATTGAAAAAGTTGAGCAGGTTTTTTGCGAGGCAGCCCGGGCCGGGGCTGCATTGATCTCCTTTCCCGAGCAGTTTGCAACCTGCTGGGACCCCGCATCGGATAAAAACAGAGAGGATCTCACCGGCACGACAGTGACCGGGCTCAGGAGACTGGCAGAGAGATACTCAATCGCCGTTGTCGGATCGTTTCGCGAAGCGTTCACGCCAAAACCGAGGAACACGTCCATCGCTATAGGGAGCAACGGCGAGATCCTTGCAACGTACGCCAAGATCCACCTTTTTACGCCCGGCGGGGAAGATCGTGCGTTTACACCGGGAACCGGGCTTGCAACCTTCACGTTAGAGGGCGTGCATTTCGGTCTTGCAATCTGCTATGACCTCCGTTTCCCGGAGATCTTCGGGCTGTACCGGCGCAAAGGAGTACACGCGGTCATTGTTCCCGCTGCCTGGCCGGAAAGCCGGCTCCGGTACTGGGAACTTTTCATCCAGTCCCGGGCAGCGGAGAACCAGATGTATATCGCCGGTGTGAATACGACAGGCACGAATCCTGTAGATCGATATGCCGGTGCGTCCATGACTGCTGATCCCAGCGGGAATATCATTGCCAGGGTAGGCAAGGGAACCGAACTATTGTATTATGAGATTAATCCCCATGTTGCGGAAGCTGCCCGCCACGACTTTCCCGTAGAAAACGACCGGAAGGACATGTTGTATGCTTCACTCATGAGAGAAAAAGCAAATTAACTCCCCGTTTTTTTAACGCTTGTCTATATGTACCCGGAAAACCAATACGTGTCCATGTACCATCTCGTGTGCGTTCATTGCGGAGCAACCTATCCCGCTGACGAGATCATTTACAACTGTAAAAAATGCGGCCACCTGCTGGCGGTGAAATACCCACTCGATGAGATCACCGTAAAGCGGGAGACCTGGGACGCCCGTCCGCTCTCGGTCTGGCGCTATAAGGAACTGCTGCCGGTTAACATCGAACCGGTCTCACTCCACGAAGGGGGCACGCCACTTTACCACTTAAAGCGTCTCGGGGACGAGATGGGCCTCAAATATCTCTACGCCAAGCATGAAGGCATGAACCCCTCGGGCTCGTTTAAGGACCGGGGAATGACGGTGGGCGTTTCGATGGCGCTCCAGCTCAAAAAGAAGAGCGTCGCCTGCGCAAGCACAGGAAATACCTCGGCAAGTCTCGCGGTGTACGCAGCAAAGGCCGGGATCCCGGCAATCGTGCTCCTGCCGGCAGGACACGTAGCAGTCGGCAAGATCGCCCAGGCGCTGATGCATGGCGCAAAAGTCATCTCAATCCGGGGTAACTTCGACCGTGCGCTCGAAATGGTTCACGAGCTCTGCCTCACCCATGGACTGTACCTCCTCAACTCAATCAATCCTTACCGGCTGGAAGGCCAGAAAACCATCGGGTTTGAAGCAGTAGACCAGCTGGGCTGTGTCCCCGATCGGTTCGTGCTGCCGGTGGGCAATGCGGGAAATATCTCCGCCGTTTACAAAGGACTCCTCGAACTCGAAGCCCTCGACTTTATTGACCGGCTGCCGAAAATGACCGGCATTCAGGCCGCCGGATCGAGCCCGGTAGTGCGGGCGATCAAAGGAAACTTCCCCGAAGTCGTACCTGACCTGAACCCCGAGACCCTTGCATCGGCGATTCGGATCGGGGCGCCGGTAAATGCGGAGAAGGCACTTGTTGCAATCCGTAAGACCGGAGGAACGGCCGAATCGGTGACGGATGATGAGATCCTTGCGATGCAGCGCGATCTCGCACGAAAAGAAGGCATTGGTGTCGAGCCTGCATCTGCCGCATCAGTGGCCGGCATCCGCAAGCTCGTAGAGATGGGTGCGATCGACCGCGACGAAAAGATCGTCTGTGTGGTGACCGGTCACCTCTTAAAAGACCCGGAAACAGTGATCAAACAATGCGAACCCCCGACCGAGATCGACGCAGACTTGCCCTCGCTGCTCTCTGCACTGCACTTATAATTGCGCTGGCGGTCCCTTCAGTGGGGGCGCTCAATGCCACGTATCAGGTGCTGCCCAACGGTACCTCGTATGCCGCATCGGTTGACATCGAGGATGCATCAAATTACATGTTTGCCGAGACCGGTATGCTCGGTGAAAACATACCTATTACAGTCACAAACGTGACGCTTGTCTCCGAGAACGGCACTCCCGTAGACTTCAACTGGACTCTCCTGTGGAGTGCCCCTTCGGCGATTACCTTCCCTTCAGGGAATTATACGGTTTCGTATATCTCTCCTCTGCACGACAATCAGCTCCAGGGCACATACCTCTTACCATACAATGTGAATGTGACCCTACCCGGGATGTATGATGTACGAAACCCGCTCCTTGCCGGCATAAGCCAGGGTGCAAATGTGACCCGGTTTCCGGACAACAGCACACAGGTAACGTGGAACAAAACGACGTCGTTCAATCTCCGGTTCTACGATCAGGGCAGGGAAGAACTGCTCTACATGTTCGCCGAGTTCATGATCATCCTCGCGGCGATCCTGCTGATGCCATTTTTGCTGATGAGAAAACCGCCGCAGGAATAACTTATCCAGAGTAAACCTGGATCCGGTTCTTTTTTTTTTTTGGTTCGAGGATCTTACTGTCACGACCGTTCTGTCGGCAACGGCTGCAGGAAAATGGTGAGAGAAACACGTTTCCGGAGCGGTGGGGGTTCATTGTGAGATCCCAACACTCAGGGCATAGGGAAAATCCCGAACTTCTTCCACTTAAAAAGAAACAAAAAATGGCTCCGGTAACCCTTCATAAAACGACAGGATTTAAACCGATGCCTTCCCAGATCAGGATGAATGATGAGGGCTGCCGCGGTGATAACCGGAAAAGTACAGGGTGTCGGGTACCGGCAGTTTGTCTCTCTCTGTGCCCACCATCTCGGTCTGCATGGCTCGGTACAGAATATGCCGGACGGTTCGGTCCACATAATAGCGGAGGGGTCGCTTGCGGCACTTGAAGAGTTTACCCGCCTCTTATGGGCACACGGGATACCTGAAATCCATGTAGAGGGGATTCAGGTCACGCACGGTGAACCCACCGGTGAGTTCAAGGGATTCTGGGTGAAGTGGTAACAGACATCCACGAGGCCACTTCAACAGGAGAATCTCACAGGGTTTTCAACCACATCTGAATTACAAAATAAAAAAAAAAGTTACTGTAACCCGAACGATTTCAGGGTCACATCGTCGTTAACGGCGCCGACATGGTAGACGCTCCCGTCAGAGAGCTCGTTGATGACAACTTCGGCAGGAGAGAAGAGCGAGGTGTCGATCTTGTAGAAGTCGTACCCTGCTTCCTTGAAGATGTCGTTGAACGGCTTGCCGTATCCCTTGGACTTGCTGCTCGGGATCTTTTCGAGGTAGTCCTTGATCTCCGGTGCGTTCATCGTGAGCTGGATCTGCCCGTGGTAGATGGTTGCGTCGTTTGTCACGCCCATTGCACGCTTCGCCCCCCTTACCGGCGGGATAGGAGCCGTGCCGATCGCGGATATGATCTTCCGGGTGTCAAACCCAAGCTCGTTTAACTTGTAGATCGCCGTCTCCACGCAGCGCCCGGATACCTGGATCGATCCGACAATCGAGGAGGTTGGTGCAACCACCGCACAGGTATTTGCCACATCCACATGGCATTCCTCGGCGATCTTCGCCATTACCTCACCGTTTGGCAGATGATCTGACTCAAGACACATCACAGCGCAGTCATAGTCATCCTCGTAGTCGATCACTTCGTAGGTATGCTTGGGCTTGAGCGAAAGTGCCCGGGCCGGGCCACTTCCCATCGCAAAGTAGTTTCCCACCTTGACCGTCCAGCCGGCTTTCTGGGCCCCGAGGCATGCGATCGACGGGAAATCGGTATTGACGTCAATGAACGGCTGCGGGAACCCCTTTATCTGTCCCATCCGGAAGTTAACCTCACCAAGACCACCCATGCATATCTCGGTAAAGGCCCTCCCTGCCGCATACCCACCCCGTGTACTTACACCACAATCAACAATGCGTGCGCCATTATCCAGTTCATGGTAGGCAGCGTTAAACTCCTCGGCCAGATCGGCGAGGTTGTCGAATATTTCAAGTGCCAGTTCGTTAACACTTAACATAGAAAAACCCCTGTCTCATAAGAAGAGGGTTCTCAAATAGATAAGATTTTTGAAAATATTTCATCGGCCTTATGAAAGGTACTCCAGCACCTTTGCCGGTTCATACCGGAGCGTGATGACCCGGGTCCTGCCCTTCCCCTCACGATACTGGAGGTTTACGAGGCGCATCGCGTCCAATTTTTTGACAATCTCATAGAAACGGGTGTACCCGACCGGTACCTGCTCCTTTATTGCTTTGTATACGTCACCGGCATTCATTTCTGCACCTGCAGCACTCGCCGTGACAAGTCCCGTGAGGATCTTACGCTCCTCGTCCTTGAGTGTCTTTATAGTGTATTCGAGATGCAGGTACTTCGAGACCGCGTACGCCCCGCAGATATCCTCCTGGTCGATACTGCGCCGTGCGGCACGCTCTGCATTGAGGGCGGCCCGTTTCAGGAGGTCGATACCAACCCTCAAATCGCCGCTCTTCTGGGTCTGCTCCACGACGAGGTCGAGCATCGCATCACTGATGACGCCGTTAAAGAACCCCTGCATCACCCGGGCCTTCATGATCTCCTGCACTTCCCCGTTCCCGTACGGGGGAAAATAGATCTCGGTGGGCCTGAAGACCGAAGAAACCCGGGCGTCCACCGCCCGCGAGAGATCGACATCCGGGTCGCTGATGATCACGATCACACCGATGCGGACGCCCTCGTAGGACTCGTGTGCCCGCAACAGCGTGTAGAGTACCTTGTTGAGCTCGTTTTCGTAGAGGAGGTAATTGGCATCGTCGAGTGCGACGAGCAGCACGCACTCCTCTTTTAAAAGAAGACGGGCAACTGCATCGAAGACCTGCTTGAAGGAGGTTCCAGATGAGGGAGGGAGATGACCGGAGAGTTTCCGGTAGATCTGGGAGAGGATCGCAAACTTGGTATTGTCGATCTGGCAGTTGATGTGGACCGGCACCAGTTTTTTTGTTGTTTCTTCGACCTCTTGGAAGAGCTTTTTGACACTGGTGGTTTTCCCCGAGCCGGGCAGGCCCTTGCAGATTGTATTGAGAGGCCGGCCGCCCCGGAGACCGGGCCGGATCTGGAACGCGAGTTCCTGCATCTGCGTATCGCGGAACTCGAACTGCTCGGGAAGATAATCGATCTCGAACACTTCGGGGTCGCGGAAGAGTGACTCGTCCCACATCAGCAGGTTTTTCTTCATCGTATAGTACACCATCTACGTTACAAGTGATAACAGCTCTGATGGAAGAATTGCAGGTTGCCGGGCATTATAGATCTGCCAAAAATTTTTCCAAAAGACAGGGTGACCTTTTCTTATGACACCGGCGTATGATCCTTTCCTGATGACCCACCGCGCCAAACATATATTCCCCCGTAAGAGAAACGGGTGTACGCGATGCGGCAGATGATGAAAGTTACCCCCACTGAAACGGTGATGATGCAGGGGACTGATGCCGCATTATTCTTCTAAAAAAATTCAGTTAAATAAGAACGACAGGAAGCCGGTTGCCTCTTTTGTCCCGAACATTCCCGACCGTGCTTCTTTCTCGGAGAAGTGCAGGGTTGTATCAGTACCTTTCCCCGTCACCACGAACGGTACCGGGTCGCGGGAATGCGTTTTGATCCGGATCGGAGTCGGGTGGTCCGGAAGAACCGCTACGATCCCGTCAAACTCTGCCCGTATCGTACCCACCACGCGGTCCACGTTCTCGATCGCCCGCACCTTTTCGTCGATGCTCCCTGCGTGCCCGGCCTCATCCGGGGCCTCGATGTGGACGTAGACAAAATCCAGATGCCTGATCGCATCAAGCGCGTATCGCGCTTTTGCCATGTAATCCGTGTCGAAATATCCTGTGGCACCGGGTACGGTGATGATTTCCATACTGGCACAGCGGGCGATGCCATTTAAGAGATCCACCGCGGAGATCATCCCACCCTTTCGTGCGTATTTTTCGGAGAAGCGGGGAAACGCGGGACACCGGCCCCCGCTCCACGGCCAGATCTGGGTCGCCGTTGGTTTTCCGGCTTTTATCCGTGCTACATTCACCGGGTGACTACTGAATACATCACGGCTCTTTGCCATGCAGGAAAGGAGGAGCGGCGCGTCACCGTTCCGGGGCAGGTGCTCTTTGATCGGCTGACCCACGATGTCATGGGGCGCTGTCGAATCTGCTGCTGACCCGTGCGGGACGACGAGGAGGTTACGGTAGCTGACCCCGGCCCTGACGACAACGTCCGGGATGTGCGGGGCAAGAGAAGCAAAAAGCGCGGCTCCTTCGGCGCTCGAAATGTGGCCTGCCGAGAAATCCGCCATCGTCTCATCTTTAACCGTTACGATATTGCACCGGTATGCAACATCCGTGGGAGCCAGATCGATCCCCATGCTCAATGCTTCGAGCGGCCCCCTTCCGGTATAGTACTTCTCCGGCGCGTACCCGAGAATGGACATGTTCGCGATATCGCTCCCCGGCTCGAATCCGTCGGGGATCGTGTGCAGCAGGCCGCAGGCCCCTTCCCGCGCCATCCGGTCCATGTTCGGAGTCTGCGCATATTCGAGAGGGGTCTTATCTCCCAGCTGCGGGATCGGCTCGTCAGCCATGCCGTCACCGAGAATCAGGATACACTTCATAAAAAATCCCCTTCTCACGATTTGAGGAGGTCACGGGTTGCCATTCTCACGCTCTCCCTTGAACCCAGTTCGGGCTTCCAGCGGCGGCTCTTGATCCGTTCAATGGATAGCTGCATCTTTGGCACATCGCCAACCCATCCCCGCTCGCCACCGGTGAACCGGAATTTTACCTCAGGCAGGTGCATCTCCTCGGCCACGATCTCGGCAATACTCCGTACATCTATCCAGTCCTCGGAGCCGATATTGAAGATGTTGACCATCTCCCGCGCCCGCAGGGCAAAAAGCATAGCGGCAACGCATTCATGTACTTCGAGATAGGACTTCACCTGTTTGCCGTCGCCAAGGATCTCAAGCTCAGCCGGGTTTGCCTTGAGTTTCCGGATAAAATCCGTAATAACGCCGTGGCCGCTGCGATCTCCCACGATATTTGCAAACCGGTAGATCCATGCCTTCATGCCAAATGAATAGCAGTACGAGGAGATCAGCGCCTCGCATGCAAGCTTGCTTGCCCCATACACAGAAATCGGCAGGAGAGGGGCATAATCTTCAGGGGTAGGGATAACTTTTGCATCGCCATAGACCGTTGAGGTAGACGTGAAGACCAGTTCCGGGACCTTATGCAGGCGCATCGCCTCGAGCACCCGGTACGTGGCCATGATATTGTTCTGCATCGTCGGGTCAGGATTGATAGCGCTCTGGCGAACATCCGGGTCCGCAGCAAGGTGGAAAAGCCGGTCTGCCCCTTCGATGTGTTCCTGCCAGCCATCTCCCAGCAGATCTGTCTGAACAAACCGGACCTTACAGCCATCAATATGCCGGGCGATCGTTTCGCGGCGCCCTGCACAGAGGGAGTCGATGACAAGCACTTCGTTGCCCTGCGCAACGAGCGTGTCAACCAGATGGGAGCCGATGAACCCGGCCCCGCCTGTCACCACATCAAACATCAATACCTATTATGTGACCCATGCTATAGGATTACTGCTATGTTTATCGGGATAGACCACGGTACTACCGCCATGCGCTTCGCATCAGAGACCGGCCAGTTCAAACTGACGCGCGAGGAGGCGACGGGCTTTTCCATCGCCGACCTTTCCCATCTCTGCCCTCCCGATGAGATCGAAGGGATCGCGCTCTGTTATTCGATGGGCGACAATTTTTCAAAGATCACCAATATCAACAAAATAAAAAACCGCGGGGTTTTCAGCCGCGAGGGGGCTGGCAAGCACATCGGAGGGGGCACAAAGGTCTTTGACGAGATTAAAAAAAGCGGGATACCAACGATTGTGATCCCCGGCCTGCACCGGGATTCACCGACCGATCCCCGGTTCAAGGCCTATTCACACCAGTCCAGCCCTGAGAAGATCGGGATCGCGTATGCGGTCAGCCGCGATCTTGGGGATGACATCGTGGTCTCGGACGCGAGTTCCAACACGGTCACCCTCCTTGTCACCGCAGGAAAACTTGTTGGCGCATTTGACGCCTGTATCTTTGCACCGGGTACCCGGCACGGCGCACTCGATGTCGACGCCATCCGCAGGATTGATGCAGGGGAGTGCACCGCAAACGAGGCTTTCCAGCAGGCCGGGGTGAATTATACTCTTCCTGATGAAGATAACCTCCGCATACGGACGGTAGCCATGTTCTCAGCAATGGAGTGCGCCGCGCTCCTTCTTTTGAATGCCCGCGCGCGGGTCGCGCTGGCCGGATCGCTTGCGTCCCTTATTGTCCCTGAGGTCGAATCGCTTCTGGGGCAGGATGTGGCCGTATATGACGAATGGTGCGCTTCCCGCGGACTTGCGGCCATCGCCCGCGACGTCTTTTCAGGTGCGGAGGATATCCTCGGCATCGATGTAGATCTCTAGATTTATATCGATTTATCATGTAAGATTATTGGGAGATTTTTCCTTTGAGAGAACTACGCATCCACGGCAGGGGCGGCCAGGGATCGGTCACCGCTGCGGAACTTATTGCTGTCGCCGCATTCGAAGGGGGCGTTTTTTCACAGGCGTTTCCGGCATTCGGTGTCGAGCGGCGCGGCGCTCCGGTCCAGGCATTCGTACGGTTTGACGACCGCAAGGTCCGGCTCCGCAGCCAGGTCTACGAGCCTGACTATATCATCGTCCAGGACAGCACGCTCATAAAAGACGTGAATGTTTTTTCCGGAGTAAAAAAGGGCGGGATCGTTATCGTCAATACCGAAAAGGCACCGGATTACAAGGTACCCGACGGCGTTAAGCTGATTACCATCGATGCGACCTCGATTGCCCTGAAAGTCATCGGCCTTCCTATCACGAACACCTCGCTCATGGGTGCGTTCGCTGCGGCAACCGGTGAGATCAAGTTCGATGCGCTCAAGAATGCGCTCATGCACCGGTTCCCAAAAGAACTGGCAGAGAAGAATATCGAAGCAGCCCGACAGGCATTCGAGCATGTGAAGGGGGCGGTGGCATAATGGCGCTCGCGGTAGGGTGCCGTGCCCGCCCGGGAAAAGGCCGGGACAACAAAACCGGGTCGTGGCGTGTCTTCAAACCGATCTTCGATCACGAAAAGTGCTCCAAGTGCGGGACGTGCCAGATCATCTGTCCCGAAGGCTGCATCACGGAGGACAAAGAGGGTTTCTTCGATCCTGATTATGCATACTGCAAGGGATGCGGGCTGTGTGCAGAAGAGTGCCCAAAGGAAGCGATCGCGATGAAACAGGAGGAGAAGTAGATGCTTGAAATTACCGAAGGCTCAATGGCTGTCGCCGAGGCAGTCCGGCTCTGCCGGCCGCAGGTTGTTGCCGCCTACCCGATCACGCCCCAGACACATATTGTCGAGGCGCTCGCCGAGATGGTGGCAAACGGGAAACTCGACGCGGACTACATGACAGTCGAAAGCGAGTTTTCCGCGCTCTCCGCCTGCCTCGGGGCAAGCGCTGCCGGGTCCCGTACCTATTCCGCGACCACGTCACAGGGTCTTGCCCTGATGTTCGAGGTCTGCTTCAACGTTGCCGGCATGCGCCTGCCGATTATCATGACGATCGCCAACCGTGCGCTCGGGGCACCGCTCTCCATCTGGAACGACCAGCAGGACTC
>NZ_JBAVMX010000132.1:0-2493 GCF_049690535.1 Methanoregula sp.
CGCGCTTCTTTACCCGCAAATGGGAACCGGCACGGGTCGCGGAACTGCTCGACCGTATAGAAAAAGAGATCGTAAATTTCCATGCCGCCGTGCTCAAATTTGTCAGGACGGCAAAATCCGGCCTTGCCTGGGGGATGGTCTTTACCCTGCTCTACTGGGTCTCGGAGATCGTGACCGCCTCCCTGATCCTCATGGGCCTAGGACAGCCGCCGCTCTTCTTTGAGTCATTTGTGATCCAGCTCATCCTTGCCATCTTAATGATGATACCCCTGACACCGGGCAGTTCCGGTATCGCCGAGGTCGGGGCAACCTCCATGTACGCCCTCTTTATCCCGGCCTCCATCGTCGGGATTTTCGTTGTCATCTGGCGGATCGTACTCTACTACTTCAATATCGCCCTCGGCATCATATCGAGCCTCATCATCGTCAGGCGCGAGTCCGGTAACCAGTAATGGCCCGGTCGACACGGTCCTGCCACGCAGACCTCAACTCTTATCATACGGCAGGGTAATGTCTCCTGCACGGACATGCAGCAGGTCAGGTGCCAGGTCAGGGGTGTGTTTGTGGCTATAAACGATGCGGCCACCGTACCGGTAGTGGTGCTGACCGATGGCACCGGGCGCCTTATGCCAATCTTTGTCGGGCTCTGGGAAGCGGTCTCCATCAACAACGCACAGAATAACGTGGTACCGCCCCGGCCGCTCACGCACGACCTGTTCCTGGATCTCATGGAGCGTTTTTCGATTGGTGTCCATCACCTCCAGATAGACAGTGCCGACGAAGGCGTGTATTTTGCACAACTCGTCCTTGCAGCGGACGGTCGCGAAGAGTGTCTCGACTGCCGCCCGAGCGACGGGATCGCGGTCGCCCTGCGTGCCGGTGCCCCCATCTTTGTCGATGAAGAACTGCTTGCGGCCGCAGAACAGGGAGAGGGCATCCCGGAAATGGTCGATCTCTCCGAGTTCCTGCAGAAATAAGAAGAGGCGCGGGGATCTCTAAAAAAAACTTTTTACTTATTTGCGCCGGCGCTCAAGCTCATCGATAACGTCCTGTAAATCGACGTCTGCGGCGCGGAGCGCGACAAGGATGTGGAAGAAGAGATCCGCCGCTTCCTCGGCTGTCCTCTCCGGCACCCCGTTCTTGACGGCAAGGATAAACTCGGTGGACTCCTCGCCGACCTTCTCGAGTACCTTGTCGATCCCTTTTTTGTCCGTTAAAAGCCGGCTTGTGTACGAACCTTCCGTGGGGTGGGCCGCCCGCTCACAGATGACCTCCCAGAGCTCCCGGATCACCCGGGGATCGACCGGGCCGTTTCCTTCAGGACTCATGCTTCCTCCTGTCCGAGCAGGACTTCCCCGATCTCAAGGCCGCAGAAGCGCCGGCACAGGATGCGCGCTTTCTCGATATTGCAGCCGGCCTTTCCAATTGCGATGCCGAGATCACTTTTCTTGTTGACGAATACGTTGACCGGGCCGTCCCCGGCACCGCGCTCGATCCCCTTCACTTCGGCCGGCTTGAAGATATTGGCAATGAATGCATCCGGCTGCTCGGCATACTCCACCATCTCAATGCGCCGGCCGAGAACGTTCTGGAGCCGTTTTATATTGTCGCCTTTCTTCCCTATCGCAAGTCCCATGTCACCCTGCCGGATCACGTAGATCACCCGGTCGAACCGGTCATCGATCACACAGTCAAGGGCTGTTGACCGGGTAAGAATCCGCAGCTCTTCAATGTACCTTCGCTCTTTAAAGCCGATATTACGCTCCATTTCAAAATCAATCCTATTCTATCCGAAATTTTCCTGATATTCGATACTTGGATATATGCTGATCCGATGGGCCGGATACGTGTACGCTGGCTCAGGAAATAATCACACGCTGCTTGGGTAAAAAAGTTTGTAAAAAAAATTTGGAGATATGCTGATGTACGATCAGCTGATCGTGTAAGTGACAGATACCTGGGCGGAAACGGTAATGTCCCCGGACTGGATGGGTGTCGGAACTGCTGCCGCTTTTGTTGATGAGAACGACTGGGCGTCGTAATTACTGTAGACGACCGGTGTGTATCCCTGGCTGATATCTGCAGTCTGGGTTCCGGTGATGGTGACATTGAGGGCAGCGGCTGCCGTATCTGCATCGGATCTCGCATTTGCGATCGCCTTGGCAAGCGCCTGGCTCCGGAGCACCTGCGCCTGTTCATCGGAGAGCATGAACTGGATGGAGTTCACCTGGTTTGCGCCTGCGGTTACGGCCGTGTCAATGATCTGGCCGGTCATATTGGTATCCTTGAGCGTTACCTGGAGTGCATTTGTCACCTGGTACGTCTTGACATTGCTGGAGAGGATCCCGTTGTTGTTGTCCTGGTAGACCGGCGTGATCGTATAGTCCGTGGTCTTCATCTGGTCGTTTGGAACTCCCGCTGCCGCGAGCGCGTCCATCACGGTATTCATCGCAAGAGCGTTGTTTGCCTGTGCAATCTTGACATCCGGATTGT
>NZ_JBAVMX010000133.1:0-4335 GCF_049690535.1 Methanoregula sp.
AGATGACAACCTGGAGGTTGACATCGTCTCCCGGGGAAAACTCGTTGGTCCCCGCGATATACACGCTCAGGTCGGGGCTGCCGGTCATGAATTTCGTACCGGCCAGCACCGGCGAGACGGCGAGCAGTGCAAGCACCAGAAAAAACAGACCTGCAGACCGCAGGTGATTGTGGTGCGCACACCGCCACGTGCAGGCCGGGGTAAATTTCAGTTCATTTAAAGATCCATAATGGGTGCTGTTTTTCATGTAAATCCTCGATGTTGTTACAAAAACTTGGTACATATTGGAATTTTTAATATATATTAATTTTCTTTATTGGTCATACATGATTATTATAAATGTATCCCTCCTACACTGTGCAGATCCATTATCCCTAAACAAAAACAATAAAAATTGAAAATGACTTTGAGGACTCGAATTTCTGTCAATCCCCGAAGAAGATGCGGATTTTTACCAAATGGTATGAATGTTGAATGAAGCGCCGATCCTTTTACAAACCAAAACTTAAAACCGGGGAGCAAAAAAGTATTGGGGCGAGCAGGGAACTTTCTTCAGATTTAATCTAAAATACAGTAATGGGAATAGTTTCGCAAACATTCAGATTGCGCATTTTCACGCTTTTCTGATTGTTGATATCAGGATACTGGCGGATATCATTTATTTACGTTTTTCAAGTCTGGATATCTGATCCAAAAGTTCCTGTTCACGGAGGGCGAATGCCGTTACATCGGTCATCGTGATGTAGGTGCTGACGGTCTCTCCATGCCGGACCGAATTGATATGTCCGTATATACACTGCTTTTCGCCGTTCTTGCAGTGTATCCAGCTCTTGAATGAGGCTGGGGGTTCTGTGCACGTCATGGATCTCTTTAAAAGACTCATCATTTTATGAAGTTCTTCTGGAGTTATGAGATCTTGGGGGTTCATCGTGTGCAGTTCTTCTGTGGAATACCCGCTTATTTCCGATAGACGCCTGTTGGAATAAACAAACTGCTCATTCTCGATGATCATAAGGCCGTCCTGAATGTTCTCCGCCATCATCCTGAATCGCTGCTCGCTTTCAAAGAGGGCCGCATCTTTTGACACAAGTTCGGTAACATCAGTCATGATGACAAAGGCGTACATGATGTTCTCATGCTGGAGACTGGTGATCCGTACATACACGTGACGATGTATGCCATCTTTTCTCCTGACGTTGGCTTGGAACTCAAAAAGGCCTGGATGGGGGTTATTACGGAGTTCCATAATCGGTTTCAGCACGGCCCGGTCTTCCGGAGCGATAAGGGCAAACGGGTCCATCGCCCACAGTTCTTCAAAAGAATATCCGGTAATTTCCGCAAAGCGGTTGTTCACAAAAGTGTTTTTGTCATTCTCAAGGATGAGCAGACCGTCTTGGATGTTTTCTGCCATCATCCTGAATCGTTCTTCCCGGTCCCGAAGTTCTCGCTCCCGCAGGATATCTTCGGTGACATCAGAAAGGATGATTGTAACTCCTCTTGCCCCATCGTCAAACACTGTGGGGATTGATTTTTGTTTAAAAATGCGTTCCCCGGTCTCTTTTACCTGCAATGAAAGTGTGCTTACACCTTCTTCGGATGGGGTTGTAATAAGCGAATTGACAAGTTCGTGCACATCGGCCCCGGGTGATTTGAGGTACATGAGGTTTTTTCCGACCGCATCCTTCCGTGCGAGGTGCAGGAGGTTAAGGAAATTGTCATTGATATCTGCAATGCGGGACTCCTTGTCCAGAACCATGATCAGGTCTTTTGAATAACTGAGCACCGCCGAAAGTGGGACCCTCTGTGATAGGGTAAAAACCTTTGCCATCCCGTATGTCCGCATGTCCACCTGGCCGGAGATCAGGAGAATATCGAGATAGCGACCCGTTGTGTTCTTGTTCTTCTTGAGAGCTTTTGCTATGTCTGTGACACTCATCCCTTCCGGGTTCTGCCTGAGAAGATTCTTTATGTGGGCAATTTCCTGCGGGTAATTCTGCATCATATAAACTGGGGGCCTTCTCTGAATTATATGGCCAAATCGACATTTATAATTATTGTTAATCGCCAACATGTACAATAAATAAGGATAATATCTATATAGAAAAAAGACAAATGTGATTTTGTAAATTTTTATCGATAAAAGGAGGAAAATGTATGGATCCCTTATTTGGTAGTTTGTTAAACCGGTGGTATGAAACCCTTATGACGTACGTCCCCGGTATCGTGGGTGCACTTGTTGTTCTTATCATCGGATGGATCGTCGGCCGTCTGCTTGGCAGGGCCGTCCGGATCGTTCTGGACAAGATCAGTGAACAGCATATCGTGGAAGAAGGTGCTGATGTAGTTTCGGTCCGGGGTTCGTTTAAGAACGCCGGGCTTACGGTTGGTTATGTCGGTGACATCGCTGTCCGTATTGTTGTGTACCTCATTGCTGTTCTCGCCGCTGTAGATATCCTGAAGATGGACTATCTCAGCCAGCTGATGATGATGATTGTCGAGTACATCCCGCATGTTGTAGCATTTGTGATCATTTTCATCGTGGGCTTCATCCTCATCGACGCATTTATCGATTTCCTCAACCGTTACTACACCCAGAAGAATGTCCAGTTCATCTCATCAGTTCTGGTCCTGCTTCGGGTCTTTTTGTATTTTGTAACGGCCATTCTCGCCCTCTCACAGCTGGAACTTGATCTCACTATCATCTACACGTTTGTGACACCGATTGCATGGGGTATCGGTATCGGTCTTGGCGCCGCAATTGCGATCATCGTCGGCTTTGGACTCAAGAACCGCAGCGAAGCGATCATGGACAAGGTCATCGATTCGTTCTCCAAGAAAGAGCAGTAAATTATCATTTCCCGTCAAAGAACTACACACGGTCATGGGAAGCGTGGGCGGGTGTCCGGGGCATTTTGCTTACCGGATACTCCATCCTCTTTTTCATGATCGTAATTTCTGCGGATTGCACTCATCCTATGGGAGCGTGTTTGGGCCTGAAAACGAATCCGGCCTTGAGATGAAACCCTTTCTTTGATCCGGCTGGAATGCACATGAGATCACATCCCTTACCGGGTTTCCGGCCCTGGGGTGGAATATGAAATTCCTAAAACTGTTATAAAGGAGATTTTACCGTGAAGAAAACACGTGCGCAGTTCATCCTTCTCGTTATGATTGCGCTGATCGTAATCCCTGTTGCTGCAGATAGCCAGAATACGACAAACTCAACGACGGTTCCAACACTTACGGAAACCAACCAGACACCGGCAACGACGTATCCGGTAAATAACATCACAACGGTGATTCCGACAAATGCAACTCCCGAACAGATGACAACGAATACCACGGTGTCAAATACAACTCTACCAACTATAGTACCCAACGACACTTCGGCTGCCACGTCATCACTCGGGAATATTACCGTTGCATCTTCTCCGCTAGGCGCAAGCATTCTGATTGACGGAGTTCTCTATGGGAACACCCCCCAGAATATTACCGGCGTTTCGGCAGGGAATCATATTATCAGATTAACGATGAGCGGTTACTACGATTATGAGGGAACCATCTATGTCGTTCCCGGTCCGGTTACAAGTGTATTCGGGACGCTCCCGCCGTTAAGTGCATCCTCTTCTGGGGCATCATCGGGATCAACAGCCCAGGTAACCGCTACAACTGCTTCGGGAGTTACCGTGCAGCCCACGTCGACATCTTCTGGAGGGCTTCTGGATAACCCGACAATTCTTGCTGCCCTCATCGGGATTGTTACCGCAAGTATCGGTGCATTTGCAGCGATATTCCCGCATCTGTCGAAATCTAAAAAATGAAACCAGTCCGGATAATGAATCGGACTTCCCGCGTGCGCTTGCATCGAAAGTGCCCATGCCTCCGGGAAAACCAGATTGGTTCATCATCCTTTTTCCCGTAGTGATCGTTTGAATACAGGGTGGAGATCGTTATTTCTTCCCTCATGAAAAATGTATGTCCCCGCTCACGACGGGGTATCTTCCCGAAGGATTGACAACCAAATTCATACTATAACAATTTCCGCCTGGCTGTGCAGTATAAGCGGCCCCTGATCCTAGTCCCGCACAAATTTTTGTATAGGGTTTCAGGGCAAGGGTATGACCAGTGCTGGTTCATGCACGATTTTTTAAGAGGAAGAATCCAAAAAAAGAAAATAAAGAGTGATGCATCAGGCCAGTGCTGCGGTAATACCGACAACACCTGACTGGATGATCAGGGCAACAGCGATGATGACGCCGGCGACTTCAAGCGCGACCGCGACATTGCCGTTTTTCAGTTCCTCGAACGCATTCATCTGCTTGGTGAGTTTGTCAA
>NZ_JBAVMX010000134.1:0-2744 GCF_049690535.1 Methanoregula sp.
CTGGACGTCGCTGCCGGCCTGATACTGGTTCGTCCCGGCGATATACGCCGTCAGGTTCGGGGTGCCGTCCAGGTAGTTTGTCCCGGCGAGCGCCGGCACTACGAGGAGGGCGGATAGGATTATCAGGCTTATTATGGGGATTCGTATCGATATTATCCCGTCAGAAATTTTTGTTACAGTGAACATAGGTGCCATTATTTTTCCTCTTCATCGTTTTTTTCGCATCACAAGCACGTAGTACCCTGCGCCGATCAGGACGAGCACGATAAGGGTAAGGGCAGCGGGGAGCTGCAACGGTCCCTCTGATGCCGGCTGCGCAACAACGGTAACCGGTGCTTTGAAGGTATCGGAGATCTGGCTGTTATCGAGAGCGTCGCGGTACCTGATCTCGGTATCGAGGGCATAGGTCCCGGGCGCAGCCCCGCTTGCGGCAGTTATTGCGTACTGGGCAGTCACATTCCCGCCGGGCGGGATATCCCCGAGATACGCATTGGTGTCCGAGCTTGACAGCGGATCAACCGCCGAGAGCCGGGCCTGCGCCTGGTTCGCCGTAACCGATCCCGCATTCTGGTAGACTACGGTGATCACGCTGGTTGATCCCTGCGTAACGACCGCCGGGGGTGAAACCACAACAAAACTGAGTTTGTTTTCCACCGGCACACCGACGGTATCGATCACCGAGGTCACCGTGTCGCCCTCAGCGTTTGTATAGGTCACGTCCACATCGATGGGGTAGGACTGCTGCTGCGCATCGCTGGAAACAGCGACCTTGTACAGGCAGGTGACGATCCCGTCTCTTGGGAAGTCCCCGATATAGACATTATCATCAGTCGGGATCACGGCGCTGTTACCGTGTCTTTTAATCGTGACCGTGGCCTGTTTCCCGTCCTCGTAGCCGATGTTCTTGATCGTCAGGTTGACATATCCTTCCATTCCCGCGACAAGGTCCGGTGCGTCAGCGTTGAGCACGGCAATCTGGACAACCGGTTTAATTTTAATCGTCAGAGGGATCGTCACGGTAACCGGGGTGTACTGGTCCTGGATCGTTTCACTTGTCGGCTGGTAGGCAAGGCTGTTGGAGAGGTACTTGTACTGGACCGTCAGAGGTATGGTGTATTCGCCGAGCGTCGCGTCCGAGGTTATCTTCGCAGTAAAACTCGCGGTGGACATCCCTGGACTCTGGAGATCCCCAAGGTTCTGCGGGTCGGTCGTGATGTTGATCGGAGCGCCCCCGGATGAGAGGCCCGCCGTGACAAGTTTTGCCGTGGTGGGGAGATCGTCCCGTGTCAATGTGCTCTGATCGATAAATACCGCCGCATTTGTTCCGCTGTTCTGGATGACAACCGTTATCGTGGCATCCTGTCCCGGGGAAAATTCGTTTACTCCGGTGAGATATGCCGTTATTTCCGGGGTTCCCCCCAGATATTTGTCCGCACCCAGCGCGGGCATGCAGCAGCAGACGACTGCTGCGAGGATCAGGAGGGCAACTGTGTAGTAGTATTTCATGAGATATACCTTCTGCAATACATTTTTTGATTAGTCTGGAGTCTCTGTTTTCACAAGTCTCCCGGAGTCGACGTGTGGAGGTATCTTTCTTTTCTCCATCCATTCGGTGAACTGTCCCATGAGGGAGAGCACGGCGGGCATAATGAAGATTGCGCCGATAAGCGAGAACCCGACGGCGATGAGGGTACATATCCCGAAGTTGCTAATGATGGGGAAACTGGCGAGGCAGAGTGCCGAGAACCCGAAGAATGTGGCGAGTCCCGAGACCGTAATCGCGGTCCCGATCCTGTTCACGCTCTCCTGGATGGCGGCGATATGGTCATGCAGGCGCTCCTCCTCTTCGGAGTACCGTTCCATCACGAGGATGGTGTATTCCGCAGCCACCCCGATGGTCATCGACCCGAGGGTTGCCGTCATCGGGGAATAAGCAATACCGAGCAAATACATCGTCACCGAGTTCCATCCGACGACCAGAACGATCGGGATGAGCGGTGAGATAGCGTGGACGTGCCGGTACACGAGGGCCAGGAACACAAAGCTCAGCCCGAAGCCAAGGTAGGTCATGTCATCCTTGGAGGAGGACATCCCTCCGATGAGGGTGGTCATGATATCGAAGCTTCCCACGGGCTGGACAGTGATCCCCGGCGGAGGCTGGAGGAAGGCGATATCACTGACCATCACTTTCTTGAGATCCTCTTCCTGAGGGATCTGGAGATTGATCATCCCGAAGTGAATAACGCCCCGCGTTGACCCGCTGATATACTGGTCTTTTACGCCGGAGGGTATTTTGTCGAGCACCCGGTCGAGCTGGCTCTGGGTCTGGGGCATCTCCCCGTTGTTATAGGCAAGAATGTATGTCACGATACTGGTCGATGAGGTCAGTTCCGAATGTCTGGACAGTTCGAAATCCTGGAACGATTTCATCCATTGTATCGTATCGAGGTCTGTGACCCGGCCGCCTTGGACGTAGAAATCAGCGGTACTGGTGGAGCCGAGAACCCGTGTGACCTGATCCATCTGGATCTTTGCCGGCATATCGCTCGGGACGAAATTGTTCTCGTTTGCCTCAATCGGGATAAGCGGGTCGATCTGGAACCCGATCACGGCGATAAGCGCTGCAATAAGGAGTATCGGGACCGGGTTTTTCGCGATCTTGACTGAAGTGCTGGTGAGGAACTGGCCATAGGACCAGGACGTTTTCTTTTGGGCCGGGAGCGTGTTGCAGGCATCATCGCCGA
>NZ_JBAVMX010000135.1:0-45642 GCF_049690535.1 Methanoregula sp.
AGATGACAACCTGGAGGTTGACATCGTCTCCCGGGGAAAACTCGTTGGTCCCCGCGATATACACGCTCAGGTCGGGGCTGCCGGTCATGAATTTCGTACCGGCCAGCACCGGCGAGACGGCGAGCAGCGCAAGCACAACAGATGCGATGCACAGAAACCGCAGTGCGCTGATGCGGTGTCCTGAAGAATGGTTGTAAGCCCCGTCAGAATGCCTGTTGACAGGTGATATTTTTCCACTTATTTCACTCATGCAGATCCTCGAAAATGTTATACAAATCTTAGTCCATTTTGCAATTCTTACCATATATATTCCGATCCCACATTCCCCGCCGGCCTCAAAACTTCCTCCTGAAACTTCGATTTCATCATACGTTTGCTGCGCCTGTACAAGATGCCCGACATGATTTTAACGTCCGGTTGTTAATGGACATTTTTTAGAGCGCCCGATATTACCTGTCATGAACAACTCTCCTGTTTTTTAAACACTACTCAAGTGTGCGTCTGAAGGTGACGATGCCAAGGACAATCATTGCCGTCGAGAAAACCAAAAGGGCAACAAGATCGATCCCGATTACGTTAAGCCCCTGATTCCTGAGGATGATGCTCCGCAGGGCATGGATCCCGTAATATTCGGGGTTGATGACGGTGATCCAGCGCAGCCAGCCCGGCATCCCGATGACCGGATAAAAAGCACCTGAGGTCATGAACAGGATGAGGTTGAGGAAGGCGATGACGGATGAGTACTCCTGCTGGGACGCGAACCGGGATGCAAAGGAGACAACGAGGCTCGTCACCCCGACACAGGCGATAAGGATCACCAGCAGGACCAGCAGAAAGTCCTGGAAACTCTGGAGGATGATACCGGTGACCAGCAGATCGATCCAGAAAATGGTAAATCCGGCGATAAATGCCCTCACGGTACCACTCGAGATGATCCCCATGATGATACTGGAACGTTTGATCGGCGTGACCAGGTACCCTTCGTGGATACCGTTCTCACGGTCCTTGATGAGTGCAATACCCCCCCCAAACATGGTGGCGGTAAAGATAGCCATCATGATCACACCTACGCCAAAGAACTGGAGGTACTTAATGTCCCCGTAGATCTTGTCGACCGTGACCGGGTTGTGCGCCCCGAGACCGAGAAGGACCTGGTTTACCGCCGCTTCAACAAGCGGTGGCGTTATGGAATCGGAACTATCCACATACAGTCTCACAGCGTTGTCGTTTGAGACCGATGAAGGAAAGACGATCACGGCCGATAGTTTTCCGTTAGCCAGATCCTGTTTGGCTGCCGCCTCATCTGCATAAACCGTAACGTCCAGCAGTTTGTCGGCATCAGTCTGGCTGATATGGTTGAGCTGGTATACTGCCTCTGTAAAGAGCGGCGTATCATTGTAGGGTGGTACTTCCTGTACGACACCGACCGGAATGTGGCTGAGGGTTCCCCCGAACGCATTCCCGAAGATCACCAGGTACATGATGGGCATAAAAAGTGTCATCATGATGATGAACGGGTTGCTCAGGAACTTCTTGAAATCCCGTTTGAAGATGGCGATGGCGCTTCGCATCATAAGGGCCGCCTCCCTCCTTTACCTGGTGTTTCCTGCTCGTCGCCATTGTTGAGCCCCTTCCCGGTCAGGTAGATGAAGATGTCCTCAAGCGAGGGAGAGCGGATCGAGATAGAGATGATGGGTATGGCGTACTGCTCGAATACAGCAAGAATAGCGGGGATCACCCGGCTGCCATTTGTCGCTGATATGGTAACGGTGTGCTCGACAACCGAGACTGCGTTAACCAGGGTGACGTTACGGATCGCTTCTTCGGCGTGCGGGTCCATGTGGTCCACACCGATCTCAATGAGGTCCCCGGCCGGGATCAGTTTCCTAAGATTTTCCATGGTATCGAGAGCGATCAGCTTTCCGCGTTCAACAAAAGCGATCCGGCCGCAGAGTTTTTCTGCCTCATCCATGTAGTGTGTCGTGAGAATGATTGTCGTGTGCTCTGCGTTGAGCATCATGATCTGCTGCCAGACCTCCCTTCTTGCCTCGGGATCAAGGCCGATCGTGGGTTCGTCCAGGAAAAGGATAAGCGGCCGGTGGATGAATGCCCGGACGATCTCGAGCTTGCGCTTCATGCCCCCGGAAAACGTGCCAACTGGCATATATGCCCTATCGGCAAGGCCGGCCATTTTTAAGAGTTCCCAGATCCGGTCCGGGAGGATGTTATCCGGGACGTTTTCGAGTTTCCCGTAGAATTCGAGATTATCGTATGCGGTCAGTTCGGAATCGCTGGTGTAGTTCTGTGCGCATACTCCGATAATCTCCCGGATCTTTTCAGGGTCTTTGGTGATATCGTAATTATTAACAAATGCCTGTCCCGATGTCGGGGAGAGAAGGGTCGTGAGGATCCGTATGAGGGTGCTCTTTCCTGCACCGTTTGCCCCGAGAAGCCCGAAGATCTCTCCGCGATTTACGTCAAACGAGACGTCATTTACGGCAGTTACGGTCTTCGTCTTCCCGGCAAAGACCTTGGAGAGGTGGTTGATCCGTATGATGGCAGTTCCATCATCTACGCGTCCGTCCCCGGAAAAGAGGGGTATACTGCTGTCCGGGACGTAGTCGGATCCGTACGTGCCGGTTTCGTTTTTTTCATCATCGGTTGCGGGTAAGTTTTCGTGACTGAAAAGATGCACGTTTATCTCTCCTGCTGGAGTTTTGCGAGGATCTGGTTCGCTTCTTCGATCGCAGCACACAGTTTTCGGACATCCTGGTCATCAAGACTGGTGAAGTTTTCTTTGAGATCCTTTTTGTACCACGAAATCGATTCTTTAAGGTATTTTTTACCTTTCTCTGTTATTGTGAGATTGATCACCCGGCGATCCTGGGAATCCGGCTGGCGCTCCACCAACCCATCAGCGATCATCAGATCGGCGAGCCGGGTCATGTACGGACGGGAGATATAAAGCTGGCTTCCAATCTCAGACATCGGTACCGATCTGTATTTCATGAGCACCCCGAGCGTGTGGATCTGAGCCAGCTGTACCCCGTTGATCGTATGCCTGTTGCGCATCACGTTCTTGTAGTAGAGGGGTATGAGGGCAAGCAGTGCATCTGCAGCCCGGTCCCTGATATCTTCAGCCATGCGTTCTCAAATCCTGAAACTAGTTTAGCCGCTTAATAGTTAAATAAGTGAACTATTTCTCTAGTGAACTATCTGGAAAATCTGCCTAATCGTGAATGTCATCTGTAGGATCCCACATGACACTTCAGAACCCGGAAGAATAATGTATCCGAAAAGTGACGGCGGATCGGTGAAACGTGGCGCTCGTTTCAGATGATGGATTGCATCAGGATCAGTTCGGCGATCAGCACAACCCCGAACAGAGTTATTACTAGACCGGCAATCCGGTTGATCAGGTGCAGGCGCTCCCGTGTGAGGTAACTTCGCATGGAATCCAGTGTCCCGCAGAGAATAACCCACCAGCCGATCTCTCCAAGTAATACACCGGTAACAAAGATCGCGGGGGTGATCCAGGTGCTTCCGCTGCTCACCACCCAGATGCCCGGGATGACGATGGTAAAGAAGAGGATGGTAAGCGGGTTTGCAAGCGTTATGGCAAGCATCGTGGTAAAGTCAGCAACGTAGGATTCATTCTCGGGAGTTGTGGATATCGCCGGGGGCGCTGCGAACGTGATACGGAGACCTACTGCAATGAGGGCAAGTCCTGCGAACAACCGGAAGAACCACTGGTTCGCCAGCAGGAAGTCAGATATGAGCGCAAAGCCGAAAGCAGTCACCGCCGCATAGAATGCATCGGCAGTGGCAATGCCGAGACCGGACGTGATACCATGCAAGCGTCCATGGGCAAGCGTGCGCTGGATACATAAAATTGCGATTGGACCGACCGGCGCAGCAAGCAGAAGTCCGATGATAATACCATGGATGAACAGTCCGGTCTCCACTTGCATTCACCTTGCAGATTGTCTGTTGCCGGATATGTCGACAGATAAGGGTCGGCACGCAGGACGTCCCTGAGAGATGGACACATCCTGACTCCGGATTTTTTGTCCCTGCACAGACCTGTGTACCGTTACCTGTTGCGTGTCCCGCATCATCAATATGCCACTTGGGTTTGATCTTTAAACGTATCCGTTTAACTCTGTCATAGTTAGATAATCCGACCGCGGGGCAGGGTGAATGAACGTTAATTCAGGAGAAAGCGCCATGTAAGGGCGGCTATGCAGATTACCGAACAGATAACGACAAGTGCGATAGTGATCGCTTTTTCGCGCCCGGTCATATCAGCCCAACGGGATCGCTGCATCTTTGCAAGGTACCCGATAAAAAGGCCGATTGCAGTGCCCGCCATGAGCCCGATCACGGTGACCATGGCAATAGATAGAAAATCAGTACTCATGGAATATATCAATCGTAGATTTGCGCTGCAGGGATATAAAGCACAGCGAGGGTGTTCATGTCGTTCCTGTCGCGGGCATTCATCCGGGTTGGAGGAGAAACTGTGGATCTAAAAAACGGCGGACGGTGGGTATTGCTCGGGAAGTGTGAGGGTTTATGGTGATTTAAGGTGGAATAATATAATCATACGATCCCGGGTTTTCCCGGGACATGGAGAAAATATTATGATCTCACTGCGGTTTTACCGCATCTATGATATCGGCCGGGAGATCGATATCGACTGGCTTGAAAAGTCACTTGCCAGGAATTATTTTACTGCACGTACGAGCTTTGTCCGGGTTAAACCCAAGTCCATCATGCTCGAGTCGTCACCGCTTCTTATCCGAATGCTGCCGGTGACGGTGGAACGGGAGGGACGCTCGTACGAGTTTTCCGCGGTCGCCCGTGTCTACGATATCGGTGTAATCAGCCTCTGTTTTATCTATGATGATGAGCACGCAGACCACCGGGAACTTGAGGATATTGCATTCCGGTTTGCCGGCCAGGAGGGGCTTTCGGATTTCTTCCTCCAGTATCTCAATACGCTGGGGGAGATCATCAAGCCGCACATCAAAAATTTTGCGTTCGACCCGGATTTTTACGAGGATTACACGATCTACGTAACCGACAGGCGGGATGACTCGATCGACCCGGTGCCGTTGCTCCTTGGGGACCGGACCTGTGTCTCACCCCAGATCCGCGAGGACATCCTGAAAAATTCCCTCAGTTACTCAAACGAGGAACTTGCGGTCATCTCCTGGGACTCGGCCCTGCTCTGCGGTCCCGAGAGCCCGACTGATCTCATCGATCTGATCGAGTTTGCAAATGTGCAGGTGCTTGAGCTCCGGTACTATGACCGGGAACTGACCCGTGAGATGGCGCGGATGTACGATGATATCGAGCATGCGGATCGCTTGTCCCTGTTCAGCCGGAACCGTCAGTACCATGCGATCATGAAACACCAGATGAAGACGTCTGCGGAGATCTCGGAGACGATCGAGAAGGTCGACAATCTGATTAAGGTGACCGAGGATATTTACTATGCCCGTGTCTATGCGACGGCACTGAAGATCTTAAGGAGCAGCCAGTGGAGCGAGAGTGTGAGCCGGAAGATCGCGGTGATCCGGGAGAATTACTCGATGCTGTCCGACGAGGTCAGGATCCAGCACTCGAACTTCCTCGAATGGGTCGTGATCATTCTCATCGCGTTCGAGATTGCCGTGATGCTCTTGGAGAGAGTGTGGTAAGCGGGCAAATGCCCGCCCGCATACTTTATTTTCGATGCAGAACACGGTGACTTCCCCCATTTTATCTCCCGTTTCTGCGCCCTGTAAATTCGTTACTTAAAAATATCTGATCTCTGCCCCGGCCATATTTTTTATATCTTCCGGAATCCCCGGAAAACCTATGGCCCACCATACCTTGCGTACCTGGCTTCTGCCCTTGTTCTGCCTCGCAATTCCCCTGAGTGTGGGGATAGTCGGTTCGTTTTTTACCGTGGGGAGCATCCCGGGCTGGTATGCCGGGCTTAACAAACCTGCGATCAATCCACCAGCGTGGGTCTTTGGTCCGGTCTGGACCGTGCTTTACAGTCTGATGGGGCTCTCACTCTACCTTATCCTCCGCTATGGTACTGAACGCGCCTTGATCCAGCGGAGCGTTTTTTTCTTTGCAGCCCAACTGGCACTCAATCTCCTCTGGTCGCTGGTCTTCTTTGGGGGACACGCTATGGCGGCAGCTCTCGTGGTGCTCCTTTTACTTATTGTCCTGATTGCAGCCACGATGCTCACGTTCGGGCGCATTTCACTGCCGGCTGCATGGCTGCTCGTCCCGTACCTCGCCTGGTGCTGTTTTGCTGCGGTCCTCAATATGCAAATCTGGATACTCAACGGAGTGAATGCATAACGTTCAGGGACAACACTCTGGTAATGGCAGCCCTTCACTCCTTAAACCCGGGACAGATCCTGTGGTATGCCGTGGATGCTAAACGACATCATCGGATTACACATAATCCAAGAGAAAATTGCTCTAAAAAAGAAAAAATAATTATACGGTTATGTAATTAGAACCGGGGCTTGCGGTGTTTTGGCAGGCATTCCTGGCAATACACTGGGCGACCTTCGGTTGGCTTAAACGGTACTTCGCACTCTTTTCCACAATCGGAACAGGTGACCTTTGTCATTTCACGTGGGCCGGAGTCTCTGGGACCGCGACCGCCAAAATTGGATGATCCATACATAGCTTTCACATACAGTCAAAAAACTGTGATAGTTAACATGCTGTCCCTGCTTAAGTACTTCTGTATGGTCGCACGGGAAAAACGGTGATTTTTAAGCGTATGCGTGTGCATACGTAGTCCCCGACGGGGATTTGGGATAAAAACGGGTGCCCTCTTTTAGGTCTGGGGCTGCCGGGGCTTCTGGACACTACAGAGCTGGCCGACACTGTTGATACTGTACGATGCGAGAATCATATCATCGCTCATGCTCCGCTCCCCGATTCCGATGCGGGTCAACCGGTCGCGGATCAACCGGATCTTCTTCTCGTTTGTCAGCATATATGAGAAGATAGTTAGCCGTCCGGGACCATGAAACAATGGTTTGCCGGCACTCTTTGCCAGCGAATACACAAATCTTAAAAAAAGCGGCGGATCAGAGATACCGGTTCTTCCGCAGCCAGTCTACCTGGGGCGGCAGGTAGCGGTAGATGATATCGCACTTATCATCCTGGAAACTCCACGGGACAATAATCAGGGTATCCCCTTCCCGGATCCAGACGCGCTTTTTTATCTTCCCCTTGATCCTCCCCATACGGGTGACCCCGTCAAAACAGCGCACACGGATATGGTTTGCCCCCATCATCAGGTCGGCGGAACCAAACATCTCGTTATTCCATTTTTTGGGCAGCCTGACCCGGACAAGTGGCGTCCCGTCAGGATTTACTGCATTGGGATCGAAATCATTGTTCCCTTTTCTCTGGTTATTATCGGTTATACCAACAACTCCTCATATATTAACGGCGTCGGGAATCATTAACATATCCCTCAGGGACCCATGTCCCGGTCTTGTGTCCTTTTCCCTCAGGCCGGATACCCGATGCAGGTTCACCTGCTGAAAGTCCCGTATATTTTTCCCGTCATACTCCCTACAGAACGGGTATGTCCGCACAAGCTACGCCCCCGTCTGCTTCTCATGACACCCCACTATCTGTCATCTCCGGGTTTTTCGGGGGATTTCTTGGCGTAGCCGCAGCCCTTGCGCTCGCCCTCCTTCTCCTCCCCTCAAAACAGTACGTCTCTTTAAGCAATTACCTCCAGATCCTCGCGGCGTTCGCCGGGGCTGCCGTATTCTGTTATTGCTACCTGCGGCATGAGGGCGGGCCGGGCCTGCTCTGGGCGGCCGGGGCGTTTGCCCTCTGGGGTATTGTGAACGTCGCCTGGTATGCCGCGGTCTTTTTCGGGGCCGGAACTTTTTCGTTCCCGAGCCTGATCGACATGGGTTTTGTCGCTGCGATCCTGCTCCTTTCATCGGCATATAACCGGCTCTACCCGAGAAAGCAGGTAGGGGGGCCGGTCCTTCTTGCGCTCCTGTTCCTGATGCTTGTCGTGCCGCTTGCCATCCTTGCCACGGGGGGAATAACCGACAAGACCCTGATGATCCTGCTCTATTTCTTTGCCTGCGGGTCGCTCATCATCACAGCGCTGAACCATTCGTTTACTGAGCACCCGGCAGCGCTTGCCGGGACGATCCTCTTTGCCATTTCGTTCATGATCTACCCGATACGAGAGACCTTCTTTGCCGGGAACGCCGTGCTTGCTATCCTTGGTCCGTGTGTCGCCGCCGGGTTCTCGCTCATTGTCCTCGGGCTCATTCAGAAAGGTAAAGGAACGCACCAGCCTGCCCCGGAGCAACCGGCAGCCGCTCCCCGGGATTTGTAAACCCCGAACCCCCCTCAAAAACGGCACATTTTTTTTGCCTTGGGATACCCGGGCCTCCCTCACGTTAAAACAGGGTCTGCTGCCCGGCGTCCTGCTTCCAGAGCCCCGAGACACGGAGGCCGAGCCGCCGGATCTTCTGCCCTTCACACAGGCTGCGGAGCAGTTCCCCGGCAGAGGACCGAAGCGTTGCCTCGTCGTTATGGTGGTGGAGCAGGGACTTTGATTTGGTTTTTGACACAAACCCTTCGTACCTGACCCGGACTGTGACGGTCTTAAAATGCAGGCCTTCATCGGCAAGCGACTGCGTCACTTCGCGGACGAGCCATTCTATGGTGGCGGCGATCTCGTCAGCGTCGTCCGTGTCACAGGCAAAGGTAGTCTCTTTCGAGATGGACTTTACCCCGTCGCGCTCCACGACTTCACTCTCGTCATGCCCGAGCGCCGCTTCGTGCAGCAGGGCCGCAGAACGCCCGAATGCCCCGATGAGACGCTGGATATTGCATGAGGCGAGGTCGTCGATGGTTTTTATTCCGAGATCTTCGAGGAGTGCGCCGGTTTTCCCGCCGATCCCCGGGATCTTCCGGACCGGCATCGGGGCAAGGAATGCCGGGACATCGTTGGGCTCCACGACCGTCAGGCTGTCGGGTTTGTGGAAATCCGAGGCGATCTTTGCGACGATCTTTGTCGGGGCAACGCCGAGCGAGCAGTTGATCCCGGCCCGGGCCCGGATCTCCTGTTTCAGCTGTGCAGCAAGGTCCCGTGCCGCATCAAAACTCCCGACCGGGCTGATATCGAGAAATGCCTCGTCAATGCTGACCTGCTGGACCCGGTACCCGGTCCCCCGGAAGATGCCCATGATCTCCCCGGACGCCACTGCGTACCGGGCCATGTCGGGCCGGAGGTAGACTGCATCCGGGCAGAGCCGGTACGCCTGCGAGATCGGCATAGCGGACCGCACCCCGAACGCCCGGGCCTCGTACGAGCAGGTGGAGACCACGCCCCTTCCTGATCCTCCCTGCGGGTCGGCGCCGACGATGACCGGCTTCCCGGCTATCTCGGGATGGTCGTGCATCTCGACTGCCGCATAGAAGCAGTCCATATCGGCGTGCAGGATGATCCGCGGACTTGTGGCTCCCGGGTTTTCGCTCACCGTCTCCTCCCGATTGCGTTTGTCATCATTGCCCGGCACCGATCCGTGGTCAGGCTGTCCCTGCGGCACCACCAACTCTCTCCTGCGGATGATGGGGCATGGAAAAATCGCTTAAGGTGCACTGGCGCTGGCGGAGGCTCTCCTTTAAGAGCGTGGTCTCGGTGATGAACCGCTGCATGGGCAGGGTGAAGCGTTCCGAGATGTTGTTTAGTGCCGATTTGAGATCCTCGAACTCGGCTGGCCGTTCCCGCATCGCGTTCCTGACGTTCTCCCGCACGTTAAAGACCCCCATCGGCACATACCCGGGCAGCGCCTCCCGGAGGATGATGGCACCGGCCTGCCGTTGTTCCTGCGCGAGGGCTTCGAGCACCGCCATCTTGCAGGAGTAATAGCAGCCGCCGAGCGGCGAGTAGCCGGTCTTTTTTCTGAACCCCTCGTGATCGGAGAAGACGTACTCCTCGTTCCCGAGCACGTGGAGGAATGCCTCGGTCCACTCGTACTGCCACGCGGTTGGCAGCAGGATCACAGCATACCGGTTGTGCAGGCTTGCATACTCGTACAGGCGCACGGTATCGATCACCGGGCAGGTCTTTACCCGGGTGAGCAGGTTGTCGCCGATCATCGTGTCGCAGGCAGTAATGGACCACCGGGTTGGAACGAGATGCCGATTCGCGTCTCTCCCCATCGTCCCAGCCGAGAACGCCTTCTGGATCGTAGAGAATGGCGTCCCCGTCTGGTGGAGGCCGAGGACCGCATCCCGGGAGAGGAGATCGGTATCGTAGTACACCTTCTCAAGCGAGCGATCCCAGCGCTGTGCCGTAATATCGAAGCGTCCGAGAGGGGCGCTGGGCCCAAAAGGTGTGTGCTCCTCGGAGAATGAAAGGCCGGCGGGCGCGGTCTCAAACGCGGCCTCGCTTTCGATGGAAGTTGCGGAAAGGACAATCTCCTGGAGTTTATTGACAAACCGGTTGTCAATATCGTAGGCGTTATTGAGCATTTTCCCCCGCACAAGGTTCATCCGGTACCCGATGATCTCCTCCTGCGAGTGGTGGCCTGCTATCCAGTCCTCCGGCCGGTCCATGATGCCGGTATCGCCGTGGACAGGTGCGATCATCGGCCCGGCGTAGATGTCCGGGTAATTCCAACTGCCGATAAAAACTGAGGGTGGGGAACTCCCGGTCATCTCCTTTCCCACGTCCACCGATTTCATCTGCATCGTAGCCGCGGTCAGCTGTTTTAAGTATGCCCCTTTCCCGAGGATCATGGTTCATGGAAAGATCCGTAACGGGATATTAAATTCCTTGGGGGTGCGGGGGGAAAGTGACCGGCCTTTTCCCACAGGGGCCATAGTGAGAAAATGATTCATACCCCATGAGCGCCAGACAGATCCATTGTCATGGTATTTTGGGACAGGAAATCCGGCAGGGAACATGCCATTAAAGCAGGAGTCTTTTGTCATGCTTGAACTCCTTGCACAGCAAACGTGGTCGCCGTACGCGGCCGGCGCCGGTATTGGAATTCTGGTCTGCATCTCATTTTTGCTCTCCGATCGTCCCCTTGGGATATCAACGGCATATGCGAAGGTGAGCGGACTTCTGGAAAAAGCACTATCTCATAAAAGGGCAGAAAATGAGTTCTACCGGGAGACTGTGCCCCGTGTTGACTGGATCCTGATGATCCTGCCCGGTGTAATTATCGGGGCATTCCTCTCTGCGATTCTGTCAGGGCAGTTCCATCTCGTCTGGGTACCTGGTCTGTGGGAGACAGCATTTGGTACAAATGCAGCGCTCCGTCTCCTTACTGCGCTTATCGGGGGGATCATCCTTGCCTTCGGTGCACGGTGGGCAAATGGCTGTACGACCGGTCACGGTATCAGCGGTACCAGCCAGCTCTCGCTCTCGGGCATCCTGTTTACTGCCTGTTTTTTTCTTTCGGGAATCGCAACGGCGTTTGTGCTCTCCCGTTTTATCGGGGTGTAAGTAACCCATGACCCTGCTGACACGTCTTCACACGAATGCCCGGCTCCAGCTCGTCATGGGCCTTCTTATCGGAATTGCTTTTGGTTTCCTGCTCCAGAAGAGCGGGGTCACCGATTACAACGTGATACTCGGTCAGTTGCTGCTTCAGGACATGACCTTTTCAAAACTTATGGTTTCTGCGATCATTGTTGCGATGCCCGGTGTTTACCTTCTGGTGCACTTCGGCTGTGCACAGATGCACGTCAAACCCGGAACACTCGGATCGGTTGTGGTTGGTGGGCTCATCTTCGGTACCGGCTTTGCCCTTCTCGGGTACGGCCCGGAGACCGTAGCAGGGGCGGCCGGCACCGGGGCGCTTGATGCCCTTTGCGGAGGGATAATCGGGATGATTCTTGGCTCCGGGCTTTTTGCAGCGCTCTACCCCAAAATAAAGACCCGGTTCCTGAACCGTGGCCCTTTTCCTGCACAGACGCTGCCCGAACTTCTGAACATGAACCCTTGGGTGGCGATTGGTATCGCGGAATTCGTTTTGATCGGAATTCTTATCCTACTGTGAGAAGTTCCTGACGACATAACCTATGTTCAGGGTGGTTTTCAGCCATATAGTCCATTATTCGTATATTGCCGCTTTTTTAATGGAGGATTTCTGGTAATTCCCATAATAGGTGATGGTGTCCGCTGCCGTCCAGTTGATGGTGCAGGCATCAGTCCTATCGGTGCCGGTCGTGATATCCGTCCACTGTTTTCCTGATTCAAGGGCAATTGTCTGGTTACTGTACGTAATATACAGCGTACCGTCAGATGTAAACCCGTTGATCGTCATATTTCCTGAAGTATAGGGAAGGGCATATCCTCCTGAGACCATTCCCGAACTGCCGGTGCCGTAGTCTCCTGACAGGCTTGTGCTTTCCCCATAGATGAGGGTAAGGGAGTCGTTAACCTCAAAAGGTACTACTCCTTCGAGAATCCCTGTGTCAGTGTCGAAGTGGTACGTGGAAAAATTGATCGGCGCCATGGGGCATTTCCCCCCCACCAGCGTGCCGCCATAGTACGTATGGTGGTCGAGAAAAGCGTACTGGTCTCCCTGCGGCATCCCCGAGGGTCGTGGCTGGGACAGGATGCAGCCGGAAACCCCGACAAAAGCCAGTGCAAGTAACAGTGCACAGAGACTCAATCGGAAACCCGGCCGGCTGCTCATATCCATATATTATGCTGGATGCAACATCTCTCTTTTGCACTGGCAGGAGTGATTCCTCTATTAAACCATAAATCCAGACAAAATAAAGAAGATACCGGAATGATCCCGATTCTTTACGGCCTGGTTGTCTTTGCACTTTACATCCTCGCGAATATCTCCGTGTTCTGCCTGTACACGTACGATAAACACATGGCCCGCAACGATGGGTGGCGGATTCCCGAACGTATTCTTCTTGTGGCGGCACTGATCGGGCCGTTTGGCGCATACGGGGCAATGCGCATCTTCCGGCACAAGACAAAAAAAATAAAATTCTACCTGGTACCGGTTTTTATGATCCTTCACATCGCCGGAATGCTATATGTGGCAGTTCTCCTCCTTCATATCTCCCAGTGAATGTCCCGGCATACCAGAACCCTGCTCCTTTAATACCGGGATTTGCCATACTTCTTTGATGCGGACCAACAGGCACCAGTACTTCCTTGACCTTGCACAACGGTGCGCCAACCAGGGCACCTGCCTTCGGCGCAACTTCGGTGCGATCATTGTGGATGAATACAATACCATCGTCTCGACCGGCTACACCGGCGCCCCGCGCAAGCAGATGGACTGCACGGAACTCAACCGGTGCTGGAGAAAAGAGCACAATATCCCCTCGGGCTCGAACTACGAGCGGTGCCGGAGCGTGCATGCCGAGATGAACGCGATGCTCCAGGCAGGAAAACTCGCCCGGGGCTGTACGCTCTACCTTGCGGGATTCGATGTCGCCACCGGGGAACTCACGCAGATCTGGCCGTGCTTCCTGTGCTCGAAAATGATCGTCAATAGTGGAATTACGAATGTTATCATGCGGACGACCCCGGACGAGTGCAAGGAGATGGACCCGATGGTGCTCTACCAGATGCGAAGCCGGGAATCGCTTGGGGAAGATTCCCCGTTATAATCCCTTCTGCAGCTATGCGGCGCCGGTCCGGTATCTGTTCCTAGATGGCACTCGCGTAGGTTTATTCTGGCAGGTTGGTGAGATCGATGTTCCACGTTGCCTCGTAGGGAACCGGGGATGTTCCCTGGAACCTGTATTTGAGGGTCGATCCCTGACTGAGCTGGTTAAGGACACCTTCGGGAAGGGAGATTGTTCCTGTCTGGGTGACTTTGTGACCCGGTGCGATCTGGCTGAAAAAGACCGTCTGCCCGACATATGACTGGCCGATCGGATCATTGAGTGAGGACATAGCGGAGAGGGTCATCGCCTGCTGCCCGGTATTGTCTATGGTAAACGTCACGATTATTGTCTGGTTGTTCTTTATTTCGATGTGATTGATGGCCGCAGTAAATGCGTAATCGTTGTTCTCAAAATTCGCCTGCTGGTTGAGGTTCAGTGTCTGTTGTGAGCCGGGGAGAGACGGAACCGTTGAGGCGCATCCTGCCACGATGATCAAGGCAATGAGTGTCGGCAGGAGAAAAAGCGTTCTCATGGAAAACACTGGTGCATGGTATCATATAAACCTATAGAGGGGCCCATATCCCACAAAAACTATGCTCCCCCACATCCCATGTTTTCCTGACAATGCTCTCTCAATCAATCCCCGTTGTCCTCGTTCATGGCTGGAAGAGTCATCCTGGCATCTGGAACCGGCTCACCCCGCAGCTGAACGAGGCGGGTATCCCCTTCTGGATCTTCGATTACACATCCTTGAACGGTGCATCCATGGAAGAGATTGCGCGAGCCCTTCGGGACTACATCTCTACGCAGCGGGAGGAGCAGGAATATATCGGCAGCATCGACATGGTGTGCCATTCCATCGGCTCCTGCATCACCCGCTACCTGCTTGAGATAATGGATGGCAGCGACCGACACGAGCAGGTGCGCCAGCTCATCGCTATCGGCCCGCCCAACAATGGGTCTTCCCTTGCCGAACTCTTTTGTGACCCGGTAATTGGGCCGGAGATCACCAAAAGACTTGTTGGCACCTTCGTTCCCGAACATTTTGATCCGACCGCCGATATCATCGTCCAGGCCTGCCGGCCGGGGAGCACGACAATGACCGCTCTGCGTAAGGCCGGCATCCGCCCCGATATCGCGTACCGACTCCTCTGCGCAGAAAATACTACGTGTACTCCTTCATTTTTTCCCTGTTTTGAAGGAAAGACCTGTGAATTACAGCCTGACGGAAACTGGCACATGACGTATTCCGGTGACGGCATCGTGCCTCATTCAGATTCGGTTCTTCCTGGTGCGGCCATTGAGATCCTGCCTGCCGATCCCGCAGCGCTTGACGGCGATGCAGCCCAGTACTGCCACATCAGGCTCCCCCGGGCCCCCGAGGTTGTGGAAAGAGTTCTGGGTTACCTTCGCCAGAGTCTCACCACTCCGGGATAACGGGTCGGTCTCATACCGGGTTATTGATCGCCTATAGGTATTTTCGGGACCCGATGTTCAGGCAGCTCTCTTTGCCTCGTTGTAGAGTGACACGAGCGAGATGCTGATCAGGTTGAGCGTGGTTGCACTGTACCACAGGTAGGCTTCCGTTTGCGTCAGCTGCATGATCCAGCCTGACCAGAGCATGAGACAGATAATCGAAAATGAGATCAGGGTGTCCACCGCGAGAAAAAGCATCGGACGGTGCAGAAACCGTCCGAGCTCGGCAAGCGTGCAGTATTCCAGCCGAGTGGGAATATGCAGAAGATCACTTGCTGCACGAATAGCGTTCATAGTAAGATCGGTGGCTGCCCATAGTACTACAATCCACCCAAAACCTGCAATTATAGGATTTGATGGTGTTCCTGCCTTAATGGCGGCAAGACCAAAGAGCCCCTTGAAGATACAGAACGGGATACCAATTGTCAGCGTAAGAAAGAACGGCCGGATAAAGAATTTCTGGATGCGATCCGCTGGATGCATACCGGGGCAGGTTTCCCCACATTCCTGTTTCTGGATCTGTACTGGTGGCATTGGTATGGGACAATGGAATTAGCAGTATCCGTTTTATTGAATTTTCCGTGGCCTGTCAGGTTTCAGTTCTAGATTCGGGCGATCGCCTATGATACTCCGGTGAGCATTAGGGCGGGGAAGAATATGAAGGATTTTGGTACGGGGAATAGCGAACTGGTTACGCGTGGCCATCCCGGTGCAATGGCTACAGCCGGGTACGAGGCATGGTTTTATTATTCCGCAGCGATGAACGCTTGCCTATGTCACCAAGACGCGAACCGGTACCCACGCCCCACGATCACCAGATGCATGATCACGACGCCCATGAAAATGTGCTTGGAAGTCCGGATAAGACCCGTCATGCCGAGCTCCGCGATCACCACCCTGAATCTGGTCCTGCCGTACACCCTCCACATCACCCGCAGAACAAGGCCCCGCTCCCGCCCCGACACAATCCTCACACCGGGCCAGAGAACAAGGCTCTGAATCAGGATCACGGAACGCATGAGGATCGACCACGGCCCGGTAAGATTGCAAAGAAAGGTGACCCCGACAGATCCAAAAAAACAAACCGGTAATTTCATACCATTATGATTACCCCTGCCGGGTTTCTTTTCGGCAATAAGGACTGCTTTTGAACCGATTACTTAGTCTGCCTGTTACCATATACGGCAGAGTGCCGGAAATAGTCCTGCCCGGTTAAGTGCGTCGAAAAGAGGAAACTTACCGGAACCGTACTGCACAGAGCGCAGTCCCGACCGCGATTATGGCAAGGAGAGTGCCTACCGGTGCCGTGGGGGTCGTCGCAGGTGCGGTGACCGGCGTGGTGCCTGCGGTCGTTTCTGGCAGGGATGGAACCGGACTCTGTTCCAGCGTTGCGATGGTTGTGGTTGTCAGGATCGGTTTTGTCGGTCGGGCGGCCACGCCCTCAATCGACACCGAACCTCCGGTCACTGTCGTATCCCCGCGCTGCACGAGAAGCGTCTCGTTGTTTACCGATGTGGGGTTCTCGACCCGGACAGAATATGAAATCATGGCGGTGTTCATGGAAGTCCCGAATGCCACGACTGCCTGTCCTGACTCATCGGTCGTGACCAGCGCGTAATAACTGGTATTAGGCATGAGTGACGAGGAAGGCGCTACATCATCAAGGATCGTACGTCCACCCCCGTTGTAATACCGGTAAGAGCCGATGGTGTAGGGCCCGTTCTCCGGATCCTGCTCCACATTCTCCTGGTTTGGGACAACTATCGGTGGCTGGTCTCCAGCCCCTCCCGACAGCGACCAGGTGCCTGGCAGCCAGACGTAATATGCCGTATTTGGATTTCCCGTTATATCGATGGTGAACTGGTGACCCCTTATCAGTGTGCCCCCGATGCCTGAAGTAGTAGAGATAGCAAGCGCGGGCGCCGCAAGGAGGCAGATACAGCAGGCAGACAGGATAAGGATAACAACAGTAGATTTGACCGACATACTATTACCCCGAGGTGGATTTTTTCCGGTGAGATGACAGTCTACCCCGTGCGGGATAAACATATGCGTTGTGATTTTTTTTAAAAGGGTTCTCTCCTCCAAACACGTGATCGCAGGTTTTTCCTGCCGTACCAATATAATGAGCTTTAAACGTCCCCCGCTCCTATCCGGGATCATATGCACGCAATAGAGGTTTCACATCTGACCAAGAAGTTCGGCGCCCTGACCGCGTTAAACGATGTGAACTTCTCGGTAGATGTGGGAGAAACGTTTGGTTTTCTGGGCCCCAACGGTGCGGGAAAGACCACCACGATCAGGATCCTCACTGGTATTTCTTATCCTACCTCAGGGATCGCGACTATCTTCGGCCACGATATTGGGCGTGACACGATTGCGGCGCGGCTGTCCATGGGGATTGTTTCCGAGACCTCAAATGTCTACGACGACCTGACCGCGTGGCAGAACATGATCTTTTCAGCAGAACTTTATCATGTGGGCCGGGTCGAGCGGGAGAAAAAAGCGGCCAAATTGCTTACCACCTTTGACCTGTACGAGCGGCGCAACGACAAGGTTCATGGTTTTTCCAAAGGTATGAAACGGCGGCTGACGATAGCCATGGGGCTTGTCAACAGCCCGCGCCTGCTTTTCCTTGACGAACCGACATCAGGTCTCGACGTCCAGAGCAATCTCATTATCCGTAATGTGATTACGGGTCTTATCCATGAGGGGGTAACCGTATTTTTGACGACCCATAATATTGAGGAGGCAAACCTGATGTGCGACCGGGTGGCAATCGTGAACCGGGGGAATGTCGCCGCCATCGATGCCCCGGAACGGCTCAAGAAAACGATCCAGAGCGCGCAGTCAATTGTGGTCTCCTTTGACCATGGGTCTGTCGGCCAACTCGAAGAGGTTTGCAGCCTTCCGATGGTCAATGATGCCATAAAGGAAGGAGATAAGTTCCGGCTCTATACGGAAGATCCTGCAACGGTCATTGAATCGGTGATGGAGTATGCCCACTCAAGAAATCTTCGGGTGATCAGCATCTCCACCTTGGGACCAAGCCTTGAGGATGTGTTCATAAAGTTGACCGGTTTGCAGAGAACAGGGGGGGCGATCCATGCCATCGACTGAGGAATGGAAAACCAGCGCATGGTTTGCGCGGTTCAGTCACGAGATCTCCGCAGCGTGGGCGATCTCGCGCAAGGACATGATCACCTACTACATCAAACCCAATATCATCATGATGGGGATACTCTTCCCGCTCTTCATGTTTCTTGCGTTTGCTATCGGGAAGAACGCACCACCCGGCACTCTTATCCCGGGCCTCATCGCGATCACGCTGCTCTTCTCAGCTTCATCGATCGAGCCGGTGTCGATCCCCATTGAGCGGCGGGTTAAAACATTTGACCGGCTGCTCTCGGCACCAATTTCGCTTCATTCACTGGTTTTCGGTGAGAGTCTCAGCGGTTTTCTCTATAGTCTCGGCATTGCATGTCTCCCACTCATAGTTGGGATCATACTGTTTGCCACACCGATTGAACATGCGCCGGTTCTCGTGATTGCAATGGTGCTGACCGCGTTCTGCTTTGCGACACTCGGAACCCTGTTTGCCGCGTACCCCACCGAGAATGTCGGGGAAGTTATGTCGATGCTTAACACGGTCCGGCTGCCGCTCATCTTTATCTCCGGTGTCTTTATCCCGCTATCGGCTATGCCGCAGATCGGCCAGGATATTGCACTTTTCTCCCCTCTAACGTATGGGAACGACATGATCGCATACGCGTATACCGGCACGTCTCTCTTCTCTCCGCTGCTGGATATTGTGGCGCTGCTGATCTTTATTCTGATCTTCCAGTTCGCGGCTAACCGTCTTTATAAAAAATTTAATGAATAGTCAGGATCTCTACAGAACTACAGAGAAACCGGGTCAATCACACCCTGAATTTTTTTATCGTTTTTCCGAGACCGTAGGCCTGATAGACAAAAGGGTAATTTAAGTGCGGCGGGATATCCTGCTGCCCGCGCACGAGACTGGTGATGGAAAAAGCCTATCCTGAAAATGGCAAATTACCGGTATAGCAAAACATGGATGGGGGAGCACGAGAACCATGAGGGCTTCCCGGTCAGGTATATGTAGGGATTGTAAAACGCAAAAAAGACGGGGAATGCCCTTACATCTTTGACTGGTCAAAGGTAATGTTTGCCCCGGCGGGAACATTCCGTTTCCGTCCCTTGGCGTCCGGGAAGAAATCTTTGGATTTTTCCTTATGGGATTTCCGGTTGGGATCGTCACGCTTTGCGGCTTCCTCTTCTGCATGAATGCCAAGGAAGCAGTCCACCGGGTTTTTCCCACCCTGACAAAGATCATTCTTTTTGTCCTCACATTCGCTGCACCCGGGAACATGGGAAGGGAGAAGATGGGGGAAGTGGATCTGCCAGAGGTTGGGATCTATCTTCCCCTCTTCGAGGAATTTTTTTATGTGCCGTGGCGTATACTTCATGGTTCGTACTTATTGTCTCAGGGGTATTTTATCAGTATCTCAAAAACCGGATGGCGGAATCAAGGTTTGTCTGTTATTATTGTCCGACTTTGCGGTACCGATGCGGGGAGGGTAAGGACATCCGGCTTTTTTGGTTTTTACCGGTTCCCGATGCAGAAATTCAAAATATTTTTCCGGTAAGCCTGAATGCCGAGAGACTCGCGTGTGCCTGAGCAAGATCCCGTGCACTCTTCTCGATGACGGGCTGGAACTTGACACGGTTCTTGAAGATCTTCTGCTGGATCGCGTGCAGTTTTTCGATACCGATTAAAAGTTCACGCTCCACCGGTCGGATCTTTGGCTGGAACGTGTGGATCAGGCCCTGAACATCAGATGTGGAGATGCCTTTTCCCTCGTCAAATACAAATCGGTTTTCCTGCTGCTTTCGCCAGTTCATCAGCTCAGTTGTCATTGCGGTATCAAAACCCGGGATGCTCATGACCTTATAGGGAGCGATGTCCGCTGCGGTCTCGATACCAAATGACCGGAGTGTGGCCTTCCGGTTTTCGCCAAGTTTTGAGGAGGTACAGGTATCGATAAAGCAGTTCTCCAGGAATTTCTTTTCCTGCCGCTCCCGTGACGTGTGCTGGAGGGTAACAAGCGCGTTTTTGTATTCCTGTTCAATCGTCTCGTACCTGCCTTTAAGAGCGGTGAGTGCCCCAAGCTGGGCGGTAAATTCCGCGTCGCCGGCCTCGGCTTTCCATTTTTTCTCCCAGAGCCGCCAGCTGTACCGGGCATCTTCGAATTCCTTTTTCCGGCGTTTCTTCTCCGCCGTGTCCCGTCCCGGGTACATCAGGAGAAAACCGGCAATCACAGCCGGGACAAGACCCGCAAGGTCTTTCGTACTATATGTTCCGGTCCATAATGGCCCTACCATGAGACCGGCACTTATGATCAGAAGCAGGGCCGCAGCTACCTGCAGTACCTTCCTGAACTTAAGCGCCCGTGCTATATCCGGGGAGAGCGGTGCCGGCAGGCACCGGTACTTCTGTGGGTTGATCTCGGGAATAGGCCCCGGCGGTTTTATCACAAGGACTTTCTGCCATTCTGCGGCAACATCGATCCTGGAAATGGTATCAGAACTCAAGAATAGCAGGATGCCGGAGCTGTTCTCGAGAGTACACCATGGGCAGGTGGCAATGCCGGTGTAATAGGTGTGCATCGATTCCGTGGGGCATTTTTTAAGCCGTTTTTCCAGTGCGTCGAGTACATTCCACCAGTCGTTTGCGCTCGGGCGTCCCCAGGACTGGATACCGGATTCGGCAAATGCCTGCTCAAAGAGGCTGGAGACCTCTCCCGGTACAACGGAGAGCCCGACAGAATTTGGCGGCGGTGACATCGCCTTGAGTGCTGCACTCCTGCCAAATGCAAACCGGTGCTCGGCTATTGCCCGTTCGATCGGCATATCGTCAGTTCCCTTGTAGACTCCCGAGAAGGGATGCCTCCCCATAAAGAGCAGCAGAAAGATCAGGATCGCAAGCCCGAAGTTGTCGTGGTTCTGCGTGCGCAGCATCTTGAAATCCTTTGACTTCTGGAGTTCTGGCGGCGTGAACTGGGCGACCCCTACTTCGCAGTGGAAGATTTTGTCATGAGTCTGTACCTGGAACGAGTCGCAGTCGATCAGCCGTACGCATGCCTTTTTTGTGACGAGAATGTTTCCCTCGTTGACGTCCCCGACCACGTACCCGTACTTGTGGATGATGTAGAACGCAGCGGCGAGGTTTTTGGCGGTTCGTACAAGGAATTTCCAATCGGCGTTCGGGAAGGATTCCTTCCGGTGTGAGGGGCCGTACACCTTGTGGATCGGTTCGCAATCGATGATCCTCGGCATTACAAACCCGCAGACAGGGCCGTTATTTCCGGCGTGGAGCAGGTCGAGAGGCCATGCGGCAAACTCCTTCAAGTCATCGTTGCAGCCACTCACCATCAGCCGGAGTTTTTCCTGCCTCTCTTCGGTAAGTGGTCGGTGGTAGATCTTGGCGAGCACATCCATGCGGTGGGGTGCAATCTCGTAGACGTCGCCTTCACCCCCGCTTCCCACTTTTTTTCCGAGAGGAACGTGATTCCCTCGGCTGTCAAAGAGGTTGTAGTGCGGCGGCTGGCTCATGTTTTTTCAGCTCACTGGAATATTTACGGCGAGAACCAGGGTCTTGTCGTCATCGCTTCGCGCATTCACGTCGTCCCGGGAGAGCAGCGCGATCAGGTGCGTGGTGAGATCCGCAAAATCGCTGTCGGGTTTTTTCCTGAGTGCGGCAAAAAGGGGCCGGAAAAATCCCTCGTGTACTGTCCGTGTGGAAAACGAGAGTACTAGGTTCTGGAGGCCATCGGTGAAAAGTGCGATTTCGTCTGGTGCGGCGCCTTGGCGTTCAATCTTTATGTGCTCCAAGAATGTGTCATCGGAAACAAAATAGGTCGTGTTCGCGTATTCGCCCTGCTCCGGCCAGAAGATAGTGCGGTATCCGGTACCGTCGCCGGTCACGATGCAACCATCGCCGATCTGGAAATAGAGCGCCTGATCGTTTGTGGCAACAACGCCGATCAGGGTGCAGGCATAATCTTTTATCCGCTGTCCGTTGCCCTGTGCCCGGGCGGCAATGGCCTCCCGGGAAGCGGAGACCCAGGTCCTGATGTTGTCATCTGTGATGGATGAAATATTCTCTCCCTCGCGGATCACGGAAAGGATCTGGAGGTACAGCGTTTCACAGGCAATCTCTGCACCGACTCCCCCGTGGGTCGTGCTCCCCGCCCCATCTGCGGCAAGACTAACAAAAAAATCACGGTCTGAAAACCTGAGGGCACCTGTGCGGCAATAATCCTGACCCGGCTCGTTCCTGTCGCTGTGTGATTTTCCCGTGACCGATAAAGAGAGGTGTTTCCAGATCATATCTCGCTCCACCCTGATGGTGGAGAGAGCAGGATCCTGTCTCCCGGATTGCTGCGGGAGGCAGATTTCATGGAATTGGAGAGCCACTGGAAGAATTCGCGGAACCTGAGTCCCTGGAGCTTGAGCGGCTGCCGGACTGTGATCTGCCGGAGTACCGACATGTCCGCGTTCTGGACGCCGACAGCAAAGAAAGCAAAGGATTTCGAACTCTCACCTTCACGGACTGCAGCGGCCGCACGCTGCCACTCGTCTGTTGGTGAACCGTCGGTAATTAAAAAGATCCAGGGCCGGTAAAAGGAGATCCCGTTTGCCCGGTACTCTTCTTTGCGCTTCCTCACCAGATCTATACCCTGAAGAATGGCATCGCCAAGGGGAGTGTCACCTTCGGCTTCAAGCGTTGGGTCGAGGAAGAAATCTGCGGTGTTGAACTCGGAAATGACCCTGACCGGGCCAAAGGAGACCAACGCCACCTCGACCCGTTTTACCGCAAGAGAATCTCCCTGGAGTTCCTCGTAAAATGATCGCAGGCCGGCATTGAGTTCTGCGATTGGCTTTCCCGCCATGGAACCGGAAGTATCCAGCAGCAAGAGGCAGGGGCAACGGGGTTCGGGATTTTCTGCGAAGGTAACGGGCCCCAGCGGCTGCTGGTCAAACATGGTGTCGTCGCTCATCTGGTGTCTCCAGTTTGTGTAATGATCATATCAACGATTAACTGTATATCTTTGTTGAGGCATTTGTGTATCCCGGGGTGCAGTACTTCACAAATTTCATTTTGGATCAACAACTCCCAAAATTGGTATTCGTCCTGTAAACACCGAAACACCCACCATTTTTCATCATTTTCCTGTACACCTCCAGTCCGGATTCGGGCTCATAGTGACATCCCGGGGCCCGTTCGGGCGCCAGATAATCATCAGGTCGACTAAAAAAATACCCCTTCCAGAACACCGCTAAAGAGAAAATATAACTCCCCGCAATTTGCCCGGTTTATGATTTTCGCCTCAAACCGTGGGGATAATTCCCGTGGTGGACAAAATGGCTCTATTTTTGTGTTCACCACCAGACCCTGATGGGAAAATAAGCCCGTTTCGGCCCCGGATCGAGGGAGAGAGACTGTGTGTGAGGGAAGGGTGGTTTTACGCCTATTGAGGGATAATCATTCACTGTTCATTGAGGCTTCTTTAGTTAATTACTGGGACGGTTTGTATGAGCGTGAGTTGCCCTGCCTTATACTGTTGGATACGTTAAGGATCACTTCTTTACGGCGACCCGGGGAAATTTTCTCTTTTCATCTTGAACCAAAGTTCATGATGACTACGGGAATTTTTGCAGTCAAATAAATCCATAAATAATTATGGATCGCACCATGAACCAGAGAATTGTCTGGAGTGAACGAGTATGAATTTCCCGCTTACGTTTATGGGCCTGGGCGTCCTCTGCCTCGCCGTACTGGTTGTTGCCGGTTGTCTTGGCACCGGCTCGCAGACACCATCAGGACTGACGAATGAACCTCAAAAAACTCCCGCTGTGGGGGAGCACGTTACTATCGATGAGAGCCAGAACGGGGCGACGGTGTATGTAAACCGGACCTCAGATATCATGCTCAAACTTAACGAGAACCCGACCACGGGCTACCGGTGGAACCTGACGGCAACCCCCGGCCTTGTGATAGTCAATGATACCTTTGATCCTTCGAACACGACCGGCAAACTGGTGGGATCGGGTGGCACCCGTCTCTGGGAGATGAACGCAGCAGGTACCGGTACGCAGACAATCAACGCGGTGTACATGCGATCATGGGAACCGGTCACCGGGAATGAAACCACATTTGCGATGACGGTGATCGTGCAGTAAGCATGGTTTCTGGCACCTGATATTTCATTACCGGATCATCCCTCCTTTTTCTACCGGTGTCATGGCCACTCTTCTCCGTCTTTGTGTCATTCCCCATGATACACTCTGTATATTAGCGACCGTCACAGGGAAAAGCACGGTCTTTGAGCGGGGGATCTGAACCGATTATTCGGGAATAAAAAAAGGATTGCCGATCTTTTCAAATGCACGTCCCGGGGATGTTCACTGATATGACTGCCCAACGAAAGGGAACGGTCAACGTTTTCTGTACACGGCAATACCGGCGATAACTCCGCAGCCGATGAGTGCAGAGAACATGTCATAACCCGGTGACTTTTTTGTCATGGTGGCTACCACAGCGTTTTGCTTGGCAAGCCAATCCGCTGTGGAAGAATCAGTTGTTTCGGCAGCCGTGATCGCGAAAGTGGGTGCCAACGGTGTCGGAATCGGTGTTGACTGTGTCACGGTCTGTGCGCCGGTCACCGTTATGAGATTCGTTTCTGTGGCGACATTGCTGCCTTCTGCGTTTGCAGCAGTCAGGGTGACGGTGTACGTCCCGGCAGTTGAGTAGGTATACACAGGATTCTGTACCGAACTTGAACTGCCATCGCCGAAACTCCATGTCCACGATATCGGAGTATTAGTCGAGGAATCACTGAACTGGACCATTAACGGGGCTGCCCCGGACATGGGAGTCGCGGAAAAACTTGCCACCGGTGCCGCAGCCCCAACTACGATATACCCGGTCATAGTTGTTGCGTTCGTACCAATCGAGTTTGTTTCTGTCAGGGTCACTGAGTATGTTCCGTCGTTTACGTAGGTATTGGTTGGATTTTCCAGAGTGCTGGTATTGCCATCCCCAAAGTTCCAGATCCATGATGCCGGGGAACCGGTTGATGCATCTGCAAACGTTACCGAAAGAGGTGCAGATCCAGATGTCGGTGAGGCAGAAAATATTGGTAACGGGACGGTCGTTGCTGCCGAGGCAAAGGTGTATTTGTCACCGGCTACTGAGGTGGATGTGCCGCTGGGTGTCGTAACAAGGATATCAACCTGACCAACCGTTGAACTTGCCGGGGTTGTTGCGGTGATTTCTGTATCGCTGACAACCACGAGATTGGTAACTGCTGTGCCGCCAACGGTTACCGCAGTCGCTCCGGTAAAGCCCGTCCCGGTTATGGTTATTGCGGTGCTGGTGGAAACCGGGCCATATGCTGGTGAGATGGCTGTCACAACGGGAACTGAAGTGGTTGCTGCCGCACTCACCGTTATGGTCTGGGTGTAGGCAGAACTGCTGCCCGCCGGATTTGTTGCTATGAGTGATGCTGTATAGGTTCCTGCGGTCGCGTACGTGTACGATGGGTCCTGGAGAGAGCTGGTGCCACCGTCTCCGAACGTCCAGTTCCATGATGTAGGCGTGTTGGTGGATCCATCAGTAAACTGAACGGCGAGTGGTGCAGTATTTTCTGCGGCAGCCCACGTAACGGTGAATGTAGCAACCGGTGGGGTTGCAGTAGTAGCAGTAACCGTTGGGGTTGCTGTTACAGTTACAGTCGGAGAAGCAGTAACTGTTGGGGTTGCTGTTACTGTTGTGTTAGTACCTGCGGCAACCGGGATAACAATGCCCGCGATGAAGACCAGCATCAGGCATCCAATGAGAAGGATGAGACGGTTTGTCACGAGGCATCACCAGTTATTTCATCATGTATCCTGTGCTTCCTGATTGGGCAGACCATACTTTTTACATCCTTACGTGGGAGACCTGACACATTCTCATGACCCATCGACACGCTGGAGAACAGCGGTACGAGTCGGCTTGCAGGGATATGTGGGGTCTTCGTACCTTTTTGTAAATCAAGCATTACATTTTGTACTATAAACAATCTGCTGTTCAGGGCATCGAAATATTGTCGTTGATCCGGCTGTACCCTTTAAAGGATCACCTTTGCCCTAAACCTGATCAATAGGATCTGAAAGATCCACCATCCTCCGGGTTCTCTTCCTGATAATGATCCGGTCTAGTACGCATCCGTTACCATGCACTATCCTATACAGGAAATTATTTCCTTCATGCGGACTGTATTTTTCATTTTATATTTGTATATTGAATATTATGTCAATCCGGCAAATTGATCATCCTTTTATACCCCTTTACTTCCACTGGAGATTACGGCAAAGGTTACCTTATTTTGTTTGTAAAGACCAGATTTTTGTTTATTTAAATAGGGTTTAAATGGGGATCTGCCTGAAGATCGGTGCCTTGTCATGTGCGTTTTCAGGTTCGCGCGATCGTATCCGGTTGTACTTATAAATTGTTTTGTGTTATGACAAGAGGCAGCGGTGGTCGCTCACAACATTGTCTTTCTAAAGAATAATTCAAGCCTCGTGAACGATGGCCGTGGTAGTGAGTACTCTAAAGGGAATCCAAGGCGCATAACACTAGGTTGCATACGGTTTCTGCCCTTGGTTGAAGTAAAAAAATGGGCTCTTAACGGCGAGCCACACGGTGATGATACCATCCGCGGATTCCTGCGCTCCAGTGTGCTCCCATGCAAACATTAACAAAAAATCCCGGCTCATTCTCTTTTACTGGAAAGCAACAACCATGAAATATCCATTTCTTATTTCTATTCCTCATGGTGGCGTTGAGGTTCCGGCAGAGGTCTCTGGCCGGATCGCTCTTTCAGAGCCGGAGATCCGCTGGTACTGTGATCCCGCGACCCGGCTGCTCTTTGATTTCGGTAGTTCTGTCGAATCTACCATAGATACCTCCATATCCCGGATGGTCATCGATCTCAACCGCCCTCCTCTGCCTCTCCCTCCAAAAGACCCGGATGGTGTTATCAAAGTACTGACTGTCGACAGCCGGAACGTCTACCTGCCCGGGCAACTCCCTGACCTGCCGCTTATCCACCGGCTGATGATGAAGTGGTATTTTCCCTATCACCAGCGCATCGATGAGCTCATCGACCGGTATCCCGTACGCATAGCCTTCGACTGCCATTCGATGCAGCCGTACGGATCAGCGGAACAGAACGACGCCGGGAAACCCCGGCCGCTGATCTGCCTTGGAAACTATGGCGACCAGAACGGCTGGGCAAAGCCCGGGAGCATCACAACCTGTCCGGCAGACTGGATCATCAGTCTCGCAGATGCGTTCAGGGAGGAGTTTCCCGGAACCGGCGATGTGGCGATCAACACGCCTTTCTCCGGTGGTTTTATCTCGAACGCCCATTACTGGCGCAAAGGTGTCCCCTGGATCCAGATTGAGGTAAACCGGACACTGTATGAGCCTCACGGCACTCTGGCGCATCCGTCAGAGATGATCGAGGAACGGATCCCGGTGTTACGCAGCAGGATCTGGTCGGTGCTGACCCGGTTCTGGGACGGGATCACTGTTGATGCACCCCCGGGGGGTGAAGATCTTGCGGGATCGTATGATAAGGAAAGACCCGATGCCCGCACTGGTACACCTATTCACGAGGAAGATAACTGACGAGCGTATCCATGAACTGCTCCATGGTTGCGTGCGTGATTGCAGGAGTTCCATAGCCGGTTACAAGTGTGAGCCGTCCCTTAAATGTCGTCACCCCAAGCGCTATCCCCGGTGGATCGATCACAATACCGGCCACAAACGCGTTTGCCACAGAAAGATCCTGGGAGAATGCCACGCACTCGTCCGGGATAATGCCAATATTCCCTAGGAACGGGGGGTTTGCATGGCGGGCAGCGTAGGTTGTTTTCATCGTCTTTACCCGCTCACGGATGCGGGAGAACCCGGCATACCCGAATGATTCAAGGTCAACTGCAGAGGCAATGCCCGGGTTATGGGCTTTGTGTGCCTGCATCGCGTCGTGGGCATATACTATTATCTCATCTCCTGACTGCGTGTCCGGTTTCATCAGGACCGGGAATGCGACAGACTGGTTGCAGATCGTGTTGTTTTGGGAAACCGGGTGGGGATTGTTGAGATACCTCCTGAGGTCAATTGAGACCATGACCGGCACCGGCTGGCCGGGTGGTGGCCCGATAGTCGTGCAGAGTGTTTGAAAATATGCCGCCAGCAGGACGTCGTTTACAGTTGCCCCCTGCAGTTTCCCGGCACGTTTTACCGCATCGAGACAGACTGCAGGGAGTGTCCGTATCGCAAAGTCATGGGTACTGCCGTCCCCGGGCATGGCAGGAAATGCCCAGCCCTGTGGTGGATCTTCCGGTGCAGTCTGATTGCAGAGATTTTTGGCTTGAGGGAACCCGGCAAGCACCGTGGTGAGGGAGCGATCCGTTGGTTCTGTCTGTTGTGCCGCTTTGCGATCAGGGTTCCGGTAGCACTCAGCCAGCAGGCGGGAGCAGGCAAGTAACCCGTGGGCATCCATTGCCGCATGGTGCACGGTGACACAGAGCGTATCGCTGCAGTTTGTGCGGAGCAGGTGAAGGCATATCTGCGGGCCGGCTGCAGAGTCAACCGGTATGGCAAGTACCCTCGGAAGGTCCCGGTATGGATCAGATGAGAGGTGGATACGGATAAGCGCGGCGCGGTTCATTTCAGGCATATCCTCCCAGTACGGTGCATCGCATTCGACAAACCGTGAGCCGAGAACGGGTACTTCAGCGAGCACGGATACTGCCGCTTCCATAAGGCGCCGTTCATCGATCAATCCTCCAAATGCGATCACCATGTGCATAGATTGATCGCCGAGCGCCTGGAGCGCGTAGTTAAACTGGTCCATCGGAGGTGCGGGAATACGGCAGAGTGGAGAATTGTTCATGTGCTGGCTCCGCATTTTGGTGTTAGTACCTTCTGACATATCCTGAAAACCGGGCCCTGGCAGATCCCGGGTGCAGGTATCAGGATGCGTGAAGAGATCTTGGTGTCCCGGCTCAAATGCATGGCGGCGGTCTCCAGAAATGGATCTTTTAGAACCGGTGCAAGGGTCAGTTATGCATCAAATTTTATAAAAGTGGTTGTTCAGCCTTTGATCACGAAAAAACCGCAAATCTGCGTGCCGGAGGATATAATATTAAATGGGATCAGGAAAGAACAATCGTTAATGATTTCCCTGCTCTATGTCGATGATGAGCCGGCATTGCTGGATGTGTGCCGGCTCTTTCTTGAGCAGGAAGGAGACATTTCTGTCGTTACGGTGTCATCGGTTGGTGAAGCGCTCACCCGCATGGTCTCGGAGAAATTCGATGCCATCATATCCGACTACCAGATGCCTGAAATTGACGGCATCGCGTTTCTCCGCAGTGTCCGTTCGCAGTATCCCGAAATTCCCTTTATTTTGTTTACCGGCAGGGGGCGTGAGGAAGTTGTTATCGAAGCGATCAACAGCGGCGCGGATTCCTATGTTCAGAAAGGTGGCGATCCCCGTGCCCAGTTCAAGGAGCTTTCCCACCTGATCCGGCAGATCGTGAGACGGAGAAAAGCCGAGAATGAACTGCGGCTGATGAAATTTTCTGTTGATCATGCATCTGAAGGCATTATCTGGATGAGGGAGAACGGCGAAATCGCCTACTACAACGATGCCATCTGCTCCATGCTTGGGTACACTTTGCATGAATTCACCAGACTATCTGTCCTGGATATCATCAGGCCCGGATTTACCGCTGCTTCTTTTGCTTCTGGCTGGACCCGGGTGAGTGCCCGGACCAGTGCCACGATAGAAGAGATCCTCAAAAAAAAGGATGGAACGCTTCTCCCGGTCGAAGTGGTGCTCAACTACAACGAACTAGGGTCGGAATCGCTAATGTTTGCATTCATCCGTGATATAAGCGAACGGCGGCATTCGGAACAGGAACTCAAAGAGGCATTTCGTCAGCTGATGATCACCGAGGAGGGGTTGCGTCAGCAGTTTGAAGAACTCAAAAAGAGTGATTACGCTATACGGGAGATACAGCAGAGATATCAGATGCTTTCAGAGGAGACCGAAGACTGGATCTGGGAGAGTACTCCTGACGGTCGTTTCACCGGTTCAAGTGCACAGGTACAGGATATCCTTGGTTACACTCAGAAGGAAATGGCAGGAAAAACATTTGAGGATTTTATGGCCCCTGAAGATGTTGCCCGGGGCGGGTCTGCATTTGCCGACATTCTCGCAAAAAAAGAAGCGTTCCAATCTCTCACGCTGCACGAAGTGCGCCGGGATGGCCAAAAGGTAACAATTGTAGTCAACGGCTTCCCGGTCTTTTCCCGTGACGGGATCTTTTCCGGGTTCTATGGTTTTGCCCGTCTTGTTCCCTCTGAAAATCTGCCTGTGGATGCGTATCCTGCCTGCGTACCCGGGTACCGCTCTGTTCTTGATCAGGCTGGTGATGCGATCTTTGTTGTCGATGTTCAGACCGGTATGCTCCTTGATGCAAATCAGAAAGCACTCCTGCTGGTGAACCGGACACTCCCCGAGATTCAGGCAATGCCTGCATTAGCGCTCCGCCCGGCAGGTGAAGACGGGCAGGATTTAGATCCGTTCCGGTACCAGAGCCCGGAGAATTCGGCTGTCTTTGAGGATGTGGTTGTTGACCGCGACGGGAACCGCATTCCGGTGATCGTAAGCACAAAAATGCTCCAGCTGGGCGAACGTCAGATCCGTATTGGGATATACCACGACATATCGGATCTCCTAGCGATTCAGAATACTCTGCAGGAGAAAACATGGGAATTGGACCGGTTCTTCACGACAGGTCCTGACCTGCTCTGCATCATCGATACCGAGGGTAGGTTGTTACGGCTTAACCCGGCCGGTGAAGCCCTGCTCGGCTGCCCGACTCAGGATCGGCAGGTACAGTCGCTCTTTGACGTCGTACATCCTGATGATTGCGCTGCCACCCGTACCCTCTTCCAGCATATGAACCGGGGCGGAGAGGCTGCAACATTTGTCAACAGGGTCAAACGCCCTGACGGGGTTTGCTTATGGCTCGAATGGCGCGCGTTCATGTCGGGTAAAAAGCGGATCTATGCTGTTGCACGGGATATAACGGAACAGAGAAAAGTGGAGCAGGCCCTAGCGGAGGCGAACCGGACACTTAACCTTCTCTCGGATCTTACGCGCCATGATATCAGGAACAAACTGACCGTGCTGACCGGATATCTTGATCTCTTCCGTAAATGCCCGGCTGAACCCTATTTCTCGATGTATACAGAACGGATTAACGAGATGGTCGCTGCCATTGCGGTGCAGGTCGAATTTACCCGGGTCTACCAGAATCTCGGGACAATAGCTCCGGGCTGGTACAACGTGGACCGGCTCTTCAGTCGTGCATGCACCCAGACGAACGTAACACCCTGTGCCGTGTATTCCGAACCTGATGGGTGGGAGATCTTTACTGATCCTCTCGTGGAACGTGTGCTTTCCTCACTGGTAGATAATGCCATCAGACATGCGACGACGCTCACTGAGATCCGGCGCCGTGCATACGAGACACCTGAAGGTCTTGTGATCACAGTTGAAGATAACGGGGTTGGGATCGCGCAGGAAAACAAGGAACGGATCTTCAGAAAGGAGTCCGGGAAATTCACTGGTTACAGCCATAGTCTCTTTCTCGCCCGTGAGATCCTCGCAATCACAGGTCTGACTATCCGTGAGACCGGTCGGGCAGGCAAGGGTGCCTGTTTTGAGATACTGGTGCCGAAAGGAACGTACCGGGCCGTTGTACCTGCTCCGGAAGAGCCGAGTGAACCGGTGTCATCACCACATTTTATCTCCCCCCCGCATCATAACCACACAATATGATCCGTGAAACGCCGCAGGAATTCCTGGATATCCTCAAATCCTATGTCCCCGATCCGCAGAGGCCGGTCGGGACTGCCCGGCAGGAGTTTTCGGAATTTTTTGCAGAATTCCAGCCTGATGAGCGTCCGGTAGTGGAACAGGTAGCAATTCGGGATGATCTGCGGGGCGTATGGTGCTCGGTGCCTGAGTCGGAACAGGATTACACCATCCTCTTTTTCCACGGCGGCGGTTTCTCTGTTGGGTCAACGGCGGACCACCTTGGATTCTGCGCCGCGCTTGCACGGGCCTCACAGTCCCGGGTTTTTTCAGTTGATTACCGGTTGGCACCGGAGCATACGTTCCCGGCGCAGGTGGAGGATGCGGTCGCTGCGTACCGTTACCTTGCCAGTCACGGGTACCCTCCGCACCGGATTATCCCGGTGGGTATATCTGCGGGGGGAACTCTCGTGCTCGACCTGCTGCTTTCGCTTCGTGATCAGCACCTGCTGATGCCCCCCGCAGCTGTCTGCATGTCACCTATTGTAGACTTGGCTTTTGGCGGGGAATCGGTTATCACAAACCGGGACAGCGACTGGCTTACCGCGGGCCGGCTTGCTGCAATCCGTACCCTGTATCTCGGCGGCAGGGAACCCGATGATCCTCTCGCCTCACCGGTTCATGCAAACCTGTCGGGGCTTCCCTGTCTCTATATCCAGACAGGAACTGGCGAACTCATGTACGATGATATCTCGGCATTTGCAAAAAAAGCAAAATGGGCCGGGGTGCAGGTCAGGTTTGAGATCTGGGAAGATATGTTCCACTTCTGGCAGATATTTGGCAAACAGGTGCCCGAAGCCCGCACAGCGATCGCCCATGTGGGTGCATTTATTCAGGAAACCTTTGGCCGGTAAAGATGGCCTGCAGCTGCCTCAAACATTTTCTGGCACCTCAATAAAGTTCCGGTTCTGTTCTCTGTTTTATCGGATTTAGCCTCCTGCGCACCGGTGCGCGATATGCATGCCGGGATCAGTATTGTTTTTTTCCACATGCCCTCGTCCGTCGGTGAACATTTAGCCGGGCACTCATTTTTGAAAAACATTCATCCCGTAGTACTTCCAACACAAAACTATGTTCGAACGGATTATGCGTAGTCTCGAGCTGGTGAAGGCGAGCTGGCGGATCCTGATGGAGGACAAAAAACTCCTCGCATTCCCGATCATGTCCGGTTTTTTCACCCTGCTTGTGATTGCAACCTTTGTCATACCGCTGATCTTCTCAAACGGTGCGTACTCGCTTGCCACCAACAGCGTCACCGGGATCGTTCTTTTGTTCCTGTTTTACCTGGTCAGTTACTTTGTCGTGATCTTCTTTAACGTGGGTCTGATCAGCTGTGTACATGCAAAACTGAACGGCAAAGACATGACTGTCAGTGAGGGACTCTCCGCTGCCGGCCGCCACATTGGCTCTATCGTAGCTTGGGCAGTTGTTGCTGCGACGGTCGGTCTGATCCTGCACATGATAGAAGACCGGGCCGGATTCCTGGGCCAGATTGCCGCCTCAATTGTCGGTGGGGTCTGGAGTCTGGTTACCCTGTTCGTCGTACCCGTGCTTGCATTCGAGGACAAAGGTGTGTTTTCCGCGATGAAGGAATCGCTGGACCTCTTTAAGAAGACCTGGGGAGAGAGTGTTGTCGGAACGATCTCGATCACCCTTATCTTTGCTGCGATCGGTATTGTCGGTCTGCTCCTTTTAATCGGCACGCTCTTTATCGGCAACACAACGCTCTTTTTCGTTGCGCTTGCGCTCTTCATCGTGCTCGTTGCTGTCCTTGCCATCCTGGCCTCTGCCATGCAGGGAATTTTCACGGTGGCACTGTACACCTATGCAAAGACCGGGTCGGCACCCGGCATCTTTGCCCCCGGTGTCGTTGAGGGTGCGTTCGCTCCCTCCCATCAGCAACAGTTTGGCCCGGGCAATATCTGAACCAAACACGCTCTTTTTTTCTTCACAGTTTCAGGTAAATGTTGCAATGCGGTTACTGACAGGTAGTGTTGTGGTCGGCAGCTTCGAATTGTTTGCAGAAAAGATATGCCCCAAAAGTGTGCAGGGACTGGCAAACCCAATGAAAATAACAACTATTTTCCCTCATTCTTTACAAATACGGTCATAATGAGCGCATCGCGTCCGTGGCAAAAGATGACAGTCAGGGCTAAGATCCTGATTGTATTTTTGTCGCTGTCCATGGTGGCGCTTGGTGTTGTCGGGTACGCTGCGTTCTCGACCATGAGTGACATGGGTGCGTATGCCCTTACCAGCAGCGGGCAGCTGGGAGACCGTGCGGTTTCTGAAAGTTCGACGGCCCTCGAATCAAATGCCGAGGCCTCCCTCTTACAGCTTGCCACCGATCAGGCTGACATCAGCGATGTGGTTTTTGAGCAGGTCGAAAGCGAGATGGATACGCTTGCCGGGTACGCCGCAACAGTGCAGGCCCTGCCCGGTACTTCGTCCCCGCGCCCGCTCTATTCACAGTCTGAACCTCCGCAGGATCCCAATATGTCCTCGGTGTATATCCTCGCCCCCGGTGTCACAAAGACGAGCGTCCAGGACGAACTTTTCTCCCTTGCATCCATGGATGATGTAATGCGTCCGATGCTGGCATCGGATCCCCGTATCACGCAGGTCTACCTTGGCACGGGAAGTGGTATCCTGTACGTCCATCCCTGGGTCACCGGGATATCGTCCTCGTACGATCCCCGTACCCGTGACTGGTATGTCCGGGCCATAAAGAGCGGCACCATCTCCTGGTCTGAACCGTATATCGATGCCGCCGGCAAGGGGCTTATGGTCACCTGCTCGCGGCCGGTTACCGGGGGCAGTGACGGGAAGAACTGGGTCGTTGCATCTGATGTTACCCTTTCGACCATCAATGCCCAGATCATCAATACCCAGATTGGCGACCAGGGTTACGCGCTCCTCATCGACAACCAGGGCAACGTGGTTTCCCGCCCCGGTATCACTGCCGGTGAGAAAGGATGGGACGAGTCGTTTGCGACTGAGAACCTTCTTATGAGTAACAACTCCGCTCTTGCCGCCGTAGCCCGTGATATGGTGGCCGGGAAAAGCGGGACTGCCCGGGTGCCATTTAGCGATGGTGAAAAATATGTCGCGTACGCCCCCTTAAAAAGTGTCAACTGGAGTGTTGCCATTGTTGTGCCGGTTGACGAGGTGATAGCACCAGCCGAGAACACCCGGGCCCAGATCGTGAATGCGACCGGTGAGACCGGGATACAGTTAAACCAGAAGATGGACTCGGCAAAGACCCTTTTTGTTGCGCTCTTTATCCTGCTCTTCATCATGGTGACCGTGCTCTCGATCCTCTTCGCGCAGCTGATCACCCGCCCTGTCGCGGAGCTCAGGCGTGGCTCTGTAGCGATCGGGGCCGGTGACCTTGGGTACCGGGTACAGATTGCCACCGGCGACGAGTTCGAGGACCTTGCGCACTCATTTAACACAATGGCTGCCGATCTCAAGGATCATATCGATGAACTCCAGCGGACGACTGCCGAGAAAGAACGGTATGCAAAGGAACTCGAGATCGCAAAAGGGATCCAGCAGAGCTTCCTTCCCGATGCCGCCCCAAAAATTGCGGGCGTCGAAATTGTTGCAAAAAACATTCCTGCGCTTGAGGTCGGCGGTGATTTCTACGATTTCATCCCTCTCGGAAAAGACCGGTGGGGCTTGGTGATTGCCGATGTCTCTGGTAAGGGGGTACCGGCAGCGCTTTTTATGGCACTTTCACGCACGCTGATCCGGGCAAGTACTCTTGCAAATTCAGATCCGGCAGTTGCAATCGGGCACGCGAACCAGTTGATCTGCGAGGATTCAAAAACGAGCATGTTTGTCACGCTCTTCTACGCGATCCTCGATTCAAATGCGATGACCCTTGACTATGTGAACGCCGGGCATAACCCTCCGCTGCTCCTTAAGGGCACTTCATCGGCGGTTGTCCTTCTCAAGGCAAAGGGTATCGCGCTTGGGGTGACCGACGATGTTGATCTCCAGTCGGTCAGGGTTGATCTGCGGCCCGGTGACGTACTTGTGCTCTATACCGACGGAGTTACAGAAGCGATCAATGACCGCGAAGAAGAGTTCGGCGAAGACCGGCTTCTTCGTGTGATCACCGAGAACCGGACTCTTCCCGCCGATGAGATCCTCGAAAAAATTCTTGCTGCAATCACCGCATTTGCCGGCGACCGACCCCAGCACGATGACATCACGCTCATGGTACTCCGGGCTGTATAGGGGTCTCGCTACCTGGTGGTACATACTCAACCCTGACCCGCTGTTTCAACGGTATTGACAATGCCTCTAATTAGCGCGAACAGTCCTTCTTGTCCGGGTACTTTTTACAAGGTGAGAACGTGTTTTTCCAGTTGCCCGTCGGTGTAGACCATGACGGTGATTGGCGCTCCCTTGTGGTACTGCCGCATCCGGTCATCGTAGATTTTCTGGACGTGCCGGAGCCGGTGCCGGGTAAAATATTCATGCATACATTCCAGGAACGCGATCTGGTGGGCAAGGAACGCATGCTCGTATTCCATGGTCTCACGGGCGATGGCAAGGGATTCATCATCCGAAATCTCCGCATCGTATTCGCCGTGCTGATCAGGACCGGATATCTGGCGCCAGTCCACCTTCCCTCTCTCATCTGGTTCACGGTGGAGCATGTACGGGTAGATGCGGCAGATGGCAAATCTTCGGTCATAGATCCGGCACCTGCCGTTTTCAAGAAACCAGCACGACCTCTCTGAATCATCATGTACCCGTAGTGCATACCCGGAGACATAGAACGTACCGTTCTGGTCACAGAATTCGGGATCCGGTGCCGGTTCGAGTGCCGCGGGATCGATCTCCCGTACTGCGGTCACATCCCGGTCGAGCAGGAAGACATGGCCGTTGAACGCCCGGGTGCAGCACTTCGCGCAGGCGGTGCATCGGAACCCAATCTTCCTGATCACACCAGAGAGCCGGGTTATGGGATACTCAAAAAGGGCATGCTCTTCCTGCGTGAGGGCGGCGATGCGGTAGGGAATGGGGATGAGAGAAACAATAACCACCGGTGCGTACGAATGGGTAGGATGGCGCAGGATATGATTTTTACGTCCTCCCATCGCTCTTCTGGTATTGTATGGTAGTTACCGTTCAGTGTTTGATTCTATCCTTGTGGAATATAACTGAAAAAGAACAGGGATTCCGGGAAAAAGCATTACCGGAAAACGGCACAACCCTAGGTGTGTAAGTTATCCCAGTATGTCTGAAAATATTTCCGTTAAAAATTTTTTACTGGTGTTTTCAGATAATGGTGCGCAAAGTGGCGATGTTCTTTTCCAGTTTCGCGAGGATCTTCTCCCCGGCCCGGTTCCGCGGGGCCGTGGTTTCCGGGCTGAAATTTTTCCCCATCCCGTATTTCACAAAAATCTCTCCCTCTGTGCTGAGATAAATATTATTGAGGATCTGCTGATCACGCAGGTTGTCAAAATCCGTGATCCCTTTTTGTGACAGGATCTCACGTATTCGTTTTACTTTTCCGCGTTCATACGCGCTCAGGTTCCGTGAGCCTTTTGGTCGTCCTCGTGGCATATACAAAAAGTTTTGTCTGGATGTATATATAGGAATAGGGTTATATGAGGTGTAAAATCAGCATTCTGCACAAAATTTTACCAAATATCCGGGAACGAACATCTCTTTCCATGGCAATTATACACGTTATCTCTTAAATTGATGGAAAAACAGGGGAATTAATCCGGGACTACCCTGTTAAAAAAAATATGCGCGGGGGATTATAAAAAACAAAAAAAATCCGGTGCACAGCTAGGATCCAACCATGATCGGGGTCTGTTTTTCCGGGGCCTTCTTTTGCACCGGCGGTTTTTGGGGCTGGGCGGGATGCGCGGGTTCTTTTGGTTTTTCCTCATGCCCGGTCAGGATATGGTTCTGGTGTGCAAGTGCCGCAAGGATCTGACGGCTCACTTCAAGGTTCTCCTTGGTGAGTGCCGCCATCTCGCTCATGATCTTTGTCTGCTCGGTTATCAGTGCCTGGATCTCGCGGGAAGCTGCTGTGCCGGTTTCTGCCTGCGGCAGGGTCTGTGGCCGTTTCTTTGCAAACTCGCTTCGGCGTTTCCAGATCTTGCTGATACTATCGAGACCTTTCTTTGTATCCGGGAAGACCTTGAGATACTGCTCGTAAAATTCGTGGCTATCCCTGCACTTGAGGACGAGGTCGATCTCTGCCTCCTCGACTACCTGGTATTTACGGCCTTGAGGTTTCTGCATAACTACACCCTCCTAAGTCACCCCTGTGGGAAAAAAGAATTGTGGTTCTTTTTCCATAGTGGCTCTCCTGAACAACGGCGACAGAAACTGGCATGTATCAAAAATGAAAAGTTTCCGTTGTCCGGCCCATCAGTATCATGTATCCTGAGATTGCCCAAGGGATGTGTGTGCTACATGCCGTGGTTCTGGGGGATCTGGCTCCGCTGTCCTCTTCATTTTCAACTTACTTCTGAAGTATCCACCAGGATCAGCCTGTGCCAGACCGCCTACCGGTTATTTTACGGAGTCTTCCGGTATCGCTCATTTTCACCCTGCATGCCGGTGTGAATAAAAGGCCGACGCCGCACTACACTATATGGCGTTTGAAGAGGTGCTCGTGTATGTTGTCATCGCTCTTGTGATCGGGTTTGCGCTCGGCTGGTTTTTTGTAAAAGCGCAGATCACTGCAATTGAGGCACGGTACCGGGCGGAACTTGAGCGGTGGAAAGTTGAGGCTGCCGGGGAGATCCGGAAAGACTCGGTGAACCGGTCCCGCTCGACCCTGAAAGGAAAGATCGCCGAACAGATGGCACCCCTGCTTCCCGCTTTCGGGTATCTCCCTGCAGATGCCCGGTTTATCGGATCTCCGATCGATTACATCATCTTTGATGGCCTTTCAGCGGTTGCTGACGATAAAGGGTCCACCATCAGGATTGTGTTCATGGATGTGAAGCATGGCAGCGCTACGCTCACCCGGACACAGAGGGTGATAAAAAAAGCCGTGGAAGACCGAACTGTTACATGGCAGACCCTCCACCTTACGGATGAATGAGCCCAAAAAGCCGGCCGGCGAACTAAAAAATCTGGCTATCATGATCCACCATTACGTATCGTTGGTATAGTAGTCCGGCAATACGGGCTGAACGGCACCTGTATGAGATGCAGATTATATGTCGCCAAGAACTCCTGAAGTAAAAAAAGGTTAATTGTAGGACCGGAAGGGAACGTACTCGTCAATAATTTTGACCTTGTCACCCTGCGTGGTGTACACCCAGACTTCGGCCCGGTCATTGTTGCCGGTCGATCCTGCGAGGCTGACGGTTTTACCGACATAGAGTGGCTGTACCATCTTGTCGCTTTCCACCGTACCATCGGAACGCGTGAGGGTAATGTCGATTTCAGGGATTACATTCATACCCTTGCCGCCCCGGAATGTGAGGATCACCTGAGGGTTGATCGACTCGCCGTTGCTCGCGACTTGGACATCAACTGACTGTGCGCTTGGCAGTGTTTCAGTGGGGCCTGGGGTGGCTGGAACAAATGTTGTCGGTACTGCCGTAGCCGCGGAAGTGGTTACCGGTATTTCCATGGTTGTAGCGGCCGTAGGGGCCGGGGTCGCCTGCTGGGTCGCAGATTGCGTGCATCCGGCGACGACGAGCAGGAGCACCAGAAGAGCGATACCGCCAAATATAACTTTCATATTCATGGAGAATATTTCGCCCTGTGAGATATTGAGGATTGCGTGAGGCCGGTCCAGAAAAATTGTATGCCCGGTTCAGGCAGTTTTGGAAGTATCGGCCCTAATAATAATTGTCGCTGAAATGATGGCGCAGGCAAGACAGAGTACTGCACCCCACAGGAACGCGGCCCTGAACCCTGTAGCAAGAATAGTCGGGGAGATGTCCATGGTAGCACGTACGGTCATGGTGCTGATGATCACAAAGACTGCGATCGTCCCGAACAGGGCAACACCAAAGGCAGCCCCGACATTACGGATGGTCATCATCATGCTGGATGCCACACCTTCACTGCCCGCTCCGCAGCTGGTCCCGAGGATCTGGCTCATGTTGGGCGGGAAGAAAAGTCCCAGTGCCACGCCAAAAAGGGCAAGTGTGGCGATGATACAAGGGACCCCGGTATCAACGTCAAACCCGGAAAACAAAAAGAGCGCACCTGCGGCAAGGAGGGCCGCTCCCGTTGTAAGGATGCGGGGGCCGTACCGGTCGCTGAGCATACCGGCAATAACCCCGAAGACCATGAGTGTGAGGGCAGGGACGGCAAGGAGCAGCCCGGCACTATCCACCGGCAGGTTTTTCGCGTTCTCAAGATAAAATGGCATGAGAAAGAGCGTGCCGCAATCGACCAGCATAAGGATCATACCGGCAGCGTTTCCAAGAGCAAAATTCTTGGAAGCCAACAGATGCATATCGATGAGTGGACCGTTAGTGCGCCGTTCGTGCACAAAGAAGAGTGTCCCGCAGACAAGTGTAAGGAGAAGCGTGCCGATAATGACCGGCGATGTCCAGCCGAGTTCAAGGCCCCGGTTGAGCGTGTAGATCAGTGAGGAGAGTGCCGCAATGATGAGCACCGATCCGGCATAGTCAAATCCGGCGCTCTTTTGAATTTCAGGATCCCCCGGCAGGAGCCGGAATGCACCGATGATGGCCACGATACCGATGGGGACATTGATAAAGAAGATCCAGTGCCAGCTTGAATATTCCGTAATAAATCCACCGAGGATCGGCCCCGCCGCAATACCGATCGATACGACGGTGGCAAGCACCCCGAGTACCCTGCCCCGGGTCTCCTCGGGGAGGTAGAGAACGATCATTGCCGGGGCGAGTGCGTCAAGGGCCGCTCCTCCGATTCCCTGCATGGCCCGGAATGCGATGAGCTGGTTCAGCGTCGCGGAGAGTCCGCATGCGAGCGATCCGATGGTAAACATGACAAACCCGGCGATGAACACCTTCCTGAACCCTTTGAGGTCGGCAAGCCGACCGAGGATCAGCAGGAAACCGGCCAGCGCCAGAATGTAGGAAAGGGACACCCACGAGATCATGCTGATGTCGGCGTCAAACGATTTTGCAATGCTCGGAAGTGAGATGTTTACGATCGTCGAGTCGAGGGACGCCATGAAGACCGCAAACGCGATAATGACAAGAACAAGCCGCTGTTTGCGGGCCGGCAGTACTGTATGCCCGCTCATGGTAAGCGATCTTTTTGGGATGATAAATAGGGTTTTTTATTTGTATCTGCCGGTGCAGTCTTATTCACGTCGGCCCTGCGCCGGTTCTATGCCGGTAGGCTGCCCGCGGATCGTGCGCTCCTTCATAATCGTGTAGACCTCATCTGCACAGTCGCGCGGGATCTCGACAAAGGAATAGGTGTCGAGAATCCGTATTGCCCCTATGGATTTTCCGGCGATCCCGGTCTCATTTGCGATGGCACCTACGATGTCCTTTGGTGCGACATTATGGTCGCGGCCAAGGCCCAAGAAGAACCTCACCATACCGGCCTCTGCCCCGGTGTCGCCGAAATCTGTCGGTTTTGCATGCTCCTTTTTAGCGTCCGTGCCCGGCTCCATGCGCATTTTCAGGAGCGCGGCTGCGATTTCCAGTGTGGTGAGATCTCCTTCGCTTTCCCGCTCGACCATACGGGAGTATGGCTCGATGCCGCCCTGCCTGATTGACTCGCGCACTTCTTCGAGGATCATTTTCGTCTTTGATTCGACCACATCGATTGCAGTCGGGAGGGGAATTTTTGGGATCTGGACTTTTATATATTTCTGGATCTCGCGGAGTTTGGTGAGGTCTCGTGGCGTGACAAGAGTGATCGCCCTGCCGCTTTTCCCTGCCCGTCCCGTCCGCCCGATCCGGTGGACATAGTATTCGACGTCCTGTGGAACATCGTAGTTGATCACAAGGTCCACATCATCGACGTCGATCCCGCGTGCCGCTACGTCGGTTGCGATCAGGATATCGATGGAGCCTTTCCTGAATCCGCCCATAACCCTATCACGCTGTGTCTGTTTCATGTCGCCATGAAGTTCTTCTGCGCGGTAGCCCCGTGCCCGGACACGACCAGCGAGATCTTCCGCGCCTCTCTTCGTGTTGCAGAAGATGATCGCAAGGTGCGGGTCGACAACATCGATCACCCTGCAGAGGGATTCGAGCTTGTCACGATCCCTGACTTCTACATAGGACTGTTCTGTGGCAGGGACGGTGAGTTCCTGATACTCGACACGGACAAACTCGGGTTTGTTCTGGAACCGTTTCGATATTTCTATGATAGGCTGGGGCATCGTCGCCGAGAAAAGGAGTGTCTGCCTGTTCTGCGGGACGCGTTTTAAGATGCGCTCGATGTCGTCCCGGAAACCCATGTCGAGCATCTGGTCGGCCTCGTCGAGCACTACCATCGAGACGTTGTCAAGCAGGAGGGTGCGGCGCTTGAGGTGGTCCATAACACGACCGGGGGTACCGATCACGATGTGGACTCCGTGGGCAAGCGCCTTGAGCTGGCGTTCGATCGGCTGGCCGCCATAGACCGGGAGAACTGAAATTCTTGAGGTGTTGGCGAGGAGGTGGGAGAATTCTTCGGCTATCTGGATGGCGAGTTCCCGGGTGGGGCACAAGACGATGGCCTGTACGACCCGTTGCGATGCATCAATCTTTTCAATGACGGGGATGCCAAATGCGGATGTCTTACCGGTGCCGGTCTGTGCCTGTGCGGTCACGTCCCTGCCGGACTGGATGAGGGGGATGGCAAGTGCCTGAATAGGGGTGGGCTCTTCAAAGCCCATATTTTCTATGGCTTTCGTGATCTCTTTTGATAGTGAGAGATCCGAAAACTGCAACCTTGAGTTCATATCGCACGACTATTTGGCGCGTGGGTTCATAAGATGGTACCCTAAACCCGACACATCAGGATCCATCCGGTGCGCTCAACACTTAAGCAGCCATACATGAAGGGAGATACCTGTTGTCTGATGCCATTTGTTACGGTATCTCCCGGCCTACTGACAGGATTATGTGCGTGGCGATGCCATAGGGAATTATCAGGGAGAAAATGAGCATGAAAGTTGTCGCAATCAACGGAAGCGCACGCAAGGACGGAAACACCGCGATCCTCGTGCGGACGCTCTTTACAGAACTGGAAAAAGAAGGGATCAAGACCGAACTGGTGCAGCTCGCAGGAAAGAAGGTGCATGGGTGCACGGGATGTGGAAAGTGCTGGGAAAAGAAAGACCGCCGGTGCGTGATCGATGATTTTGCGAACGAGTGCATTAAAAAGATGGACGAGGCGGACGGGATCATCCTTGCTTCGCCGACATACTTCTCGGATGTTACAGCAGAGATGAAGGCCCTGATCGACCGGTCGGGTTTTGTTGCCATGGCAAACGATCACATGTTCCGGCGCAAGGTTGGCGCGGCAGTTGTTGCTGTGCGCCGGGGCGGGGCGATCCACACATTCGACACGATCAACCATTTCTTTTTTATCAGCCAGATGGTGGTGCCGGGCTCATGCTACTGGAATGTCGGGATCGGGCTTGATCCCGGGGATGTGGAGAAGGATGAGGAGGGCCTTACCACTATGAAAGTGCTGGGCGAAAATATGGCATGGGTGATGAAAAAACTGCAGAAATAATTTATTTCATGTTTTTTTATTCAGGTGCAGATACTCCAGAGATGCTGATTCTGATAGGAATACCTAGTAATTATCATCGCCCGGTTCTTATGCCTTCCAGCAATCGAGTGCGCTCGTATCTTCATTAATCCTGCTGTGGTGCCGGCTGTAGAGAATATAGATCACAAGCCCGACGGCGAGCCAGAGTACAAAGCGCAGATGGGTGACAAGCGGGAGCGCGAGGATCAGGTACCCGCAGGAGAGGATGCAGAGACTCGGCACAAGGGGGACGAGCGGACACCGGAAGGGCCGTGGAAGGGATGGCTGCGTGATACGGAGCACGATCACGCCCAGCGAAACGATGATGAATGCGGCAAGCGTCCCGATGTTGACGAGTTCTGCGATTGTCGTGAGCGGGAGAAACCCGGCAAGGACTGCAGTGACGGCCCCGACAAGGATGGTGACCTTGACCGGTGTCCTGTACACCGGGTGGACCTGCCGGAAAAGACCGGGAAGCAGGCCGTCGCGTGACATTGCAAAGAAAATACGGGTCTGCCCGTACATGAGGACGATAATGACAGAAGTGATCCCGCAGATCGCCCCGACAGAGATAAGCGCCGAACCCCACGAGATCCCGATCTGTCCCAGAGCGAAGGCAACCGGTGCGCTTGTCCCGGCAAAGAGCGAATACGGCACAATCCCGGTAAGGACTGCGGAAACTGCGATGTAGAGCACGGTCGCGATCGCAAGCGAGGAGAGGATTCCGATGGGCACGTTCCTCTGCGGATTATTCACTTCTTCTGCCGCAGTCGAAACCGCGTCAAAACCAATATACGCAAAAAAGACGATTGCGGCCCCGGTAATAACCCCGCTCCAGCCAAACGGCATGAACGGCACCCAGTTGGCCGGCCTGATGTGCCCGAATGCAAGATACAGGAAAAGCAGGATAACGCCGATCTTGATGCAGACGATTACAGTGTTGACTCGGACACTTTCCTTGACCCCGATAACGAGCAGAATGGTTACGAGCAGGATAATGGTCATTGCTGGGATATTGACCAGTCCCCCGCCCGTCCCGGGTGGGTTTGCGAGTGCGGCGGGGATCGTAATCCCGACACCTGCTGCGAGGCTTGTTATGTATCCCGACCAGCCGACCGCAACTGCTGCAATCGAAACCGCATATTCGAGGATCAGATCCCAGCCGATGATCCAAGCCCAGATCTCGCCAAGCGACGCGTAACTGTAGGTATATGCACTCCCGGCGACAGGCACCATCGCGGCAAACTCCGCATATGAGAGGGCGGCAAAGGTGCAGACGATGCCAGCGATGACAAATGAAACGACAAGTGCCGGCCCGGAATAGTTCGCTGCGACGACCCCTGTTATCACGAAGATACCCGTGCCGATGATAGCGCCGATGCCCATGAGCGTGAGGTCGAGCGGGGAGAGGACTTTTTTGAGCGCGTGCTCGCCACCGGTACACTCCGTGAGTTTTTTAATGGTCTTGGTTTTGAATGACTGGGCGTTTTCCGGGATGAGCGCTCGGAGATTCATGGTGCTTATGAAAGTGATCGGTGTCCCGGGTAATAGAGGGAACGGAGCGGGCATGGGTGGGGGGGTTTGCACGACTGCATCCCCCTTTCCCAGTACTTCATTAATTTCAGAATGGATCAATAACCCCAAAGTTTGCTGCACACCCCCAATCCGGATTCTGGCCCATAATGGCCTCCGGGAACCCGATCGGGTACCAGACAATACAAAGTCCGATCAAAAAACACTCCTTACAGAACACCGCTAAAGGGAAAATATAACGCCC
>NZ_JBAVMX010000136.1:0-2356 GCF_049690535.1 Methanoregula sp.
TGCCGATGCATTCAGGTTCCACGCAACGCTCGCCATGAAACTTGACTGGTTCACGTTCCAGAGAATAAAATGGTATTTCCGGAATCAGGAACAGGTCACGTACCGGCACCACCCGATCCGGGCGACACTGCTCAAAAATTCCAGGATCCTGTGCGAATATGATTTTGTCCAGGAGAGGATGCTCTCCCGGTCACAGGCACAAAGCAGGGCGACACGGAAACGTGATTTTGATATCCTCAAAATGTGGGAGGATGGACATGGAGAAGAGGAGTAATAGCACCCGGATGGAGAAACGTGGTGACTATAACGGTCGTTTGTCGTCGGGGGCAAAAGCACCTTCAGCCCATATGGGGAAATGCAGGGTGTGCTTTCAAAGGCAAAAATGACGACAAAATGCAATAAATTTATATCTAACAAAATGTAAAGAAATTTTTCCAATTGGGAAATGTCCTGGTTCGGCGAGCCAGCACCGGGCACTATCCATTTTGGCATCAAATCCATATCCGTGAAAATATGCATTCGATGGAATGAATACTCACGTGCAACCACCTGAAAGGAGGGATAACATGAAAAACCAAGGAACCATTCTTATCGGAACTATCATACTCTGCATGATTGTGCTCTGCGTATCTGCTGTAAGTGCTGCGAATTCCGGTCAGTCATGGAACGACAACCCGGAGCACATTACTGCCATGAAGGCATATGTCGCTTATGTGGGTGAAGATTACCAGGCAATGATGAACGGCGCGATCAGCTATGTCGGTACGATCAGCGGATCTGCCGGTACTGGCGATCTCACCGGGGCAGAGCAGCAGTTCACTGCGACTGCAACTTCTGTTGGGTCCATGACGACCAGCGATGCGATCGAAGCCGCCCTTTCCCAGATGAAAGGAGAGGTTGCAACATTTCATACCGACGCTTCAAACGACCTGAAGACGTACAACGGCAGTGAATCTGCACTTCATACAAGTGTGAACGCATCTGTCACCGCAGATCAGGCAACAATTGACAATCTCGATACTGCCTGGTGGACTGCACGCGAGACCTCGCGTCTTGATGAATTCACTCACAACGACGCAATCCGCAATGGGGCGCTTTCCAACCTGACCGCAAAAAACATTGATGTTTCGCAGGCACAGGGTATCGAAACCCAGATCAGCGGCTTACAGCCTTCCCTGAAGTCTGCCCTTGATGCCCGGGACGAAAATGCGCTCAGCAGCGTAAACGACCAGCTTGGCACATTCGGTAAACAGTTCTGGGAGGCTATAAGTGGCGACATGTGGCAGGCACGGGAGACGACCCGTCTTGCCGAGTTCGATAACCGCACGACAAACCTCCAGGACCAGCTCACCAACCTGACTGCGAGAGGGATAGATGTCACCCAAGCACAGGCAATTCTCACCCAGATTGTGGCTGAACGCGCTCCGCTCAAAGCCGCGTTTGATAATCATGATCAACAGGTGTTAAATACGGTAGATTCCCAGCTCACAGCGTTATATCAACAGTTCAGAACAACCGTCCAGGGTTACCGCCAGGCTGCCATTACCACCAGAAAAGAGGAGAATGCAGGGAACACAACAAGGAACGCTTCGTTCCGCCAGGCACAAGTCCGCTATAACGCGAGAACTGCCGCGACGGGGGGCAATACCAGCTGAAACATGTTTTCAGCGGATAGGATACAGGGAGGGAAAAAACTATGAAACATGTTACCATTGCCATGGGAATCTGTGCAATCCTGTTGATCGCAACAATCTTTGCTGCTGGTTGCACTTCATCATCAAACATACCGGCGACCGGTACGGGAGCATCTCCGCAGGTCACCCAGACGACCACCGTTTCAGCGGCATCGGTATCTGATCAGGGAACACAGGCGGTCAGTGCCAGTGACGACGCTGCAACTGATGCAAACACAGTCGCTGCTGATGCCGCAATCGATCCTTACAACAGCACCAGCCAGTCAACAACGATGGTGCCGGACAGCCAGGATCTGGGAAGCCCAATCCCGTGAAGATTTATTTTTTTATCTAATTCTTGTTATATTTTTTTAGTCTGTAATACAATCTGATGATTTTCTTGATAGATCTCGGTGAAAATCTCACATACCGCGTACTATAACTGACCAGGTATTATCACGACCGCATTGATGACCCGACCAGTTTGCAGTATGCCTCATCGATCCTCTGCCCGGGCCCTGCGGTAGTTTGTTCCGGGAGCCGGCCGCTTCAACTGGATCGAGAGCACATCCTGTGAAAATACTTTAAAATATCCCGGCACGCCAACGGGATGTAGGACTTGAGTATAATGGCAACAAAAACCGAACAGGACAACGCGGTGCTGGACAGGATTATCGGAGAAC
>NZ_JBAVMX010000137.1:0-4357 GCF_049690535.1 Methanoregula sp.
TCATCTCCCACCGCTGGTCTGGATATATCCCCGGCGGTGCTTTCAGGTACTCGGTATTTCAGATTCCCGCAATATCAACTTTGGCGTTGTACCCTGCAGGAGCCCGGAGTCCTGACAGGCCGGCACACGGGTGGGGGGCAACCTTCCCGGATAATTGATATCTCCTGACGCGACACGGGATCCCGTAGTGCAGGATAGCGCATTCCTGACGGAATTAACGAAGAGAATCACTTATGGCCTTACATGTGAATACAGATGCAGCATGAATCCTGCAGTCAGTTCCCCAAAAAGGCACTGCCTGACCAACACGACAATCTGTGCCCGGGTCACCCCTGCCATTTTGATTCTCCTTGCCGTTAACGTTATCCCGGCTGCGGCTGCCTCTCTCCGGCTGCCCCGGCTGCACGAACTGGACGGATACCTGTAACGCCGGCCTTCCCGCACCGGCTCCATGAGCGGTGCCGATGGGATAGAACCGGTTACCCCGCTCGCGCAATCGACATTCGGTTTGTGGCCGGTCGCTCCTTTGCGAATGTACGCGGGAGCGATTGTAACCGGATCAGGAACCATTGCTTCTCCGATTTTGGAAGGGATTCAAATCCGTTCTGGGCTGGTCGTGCTTGCATCTGTGTGGTCATAAGGGAATTTCTCCTGTCCATATTTTTGGGCCTTACACGGTCATTGACCAAGCCGGGATATAAACAGCGGGAAGATGGAAAAAAGGGAGAGGAAATTTTCCATTCACGACCAGACGTTTTCCGGGATCCTCAAGGGTATTTGTGGGCCGGGTATTCCCCGGTGACCGGAAGATTGTGCGCAGGGTACTCTGGAATTCTTCATAAGTCCCGGCAGAAATTTACCCTTATCGTGATCCGGTGCCGGCTGTTCTTCATTAAACGGAATGTGAAAAAGATTAAGTTGAGCCTCTTTGCGGTCAAACCGCCCAAAAAACGGCTGTTCTTCATTAAACGGAATGTGAAAAAAATTAAAGGATTTTGCTGCCGGCTTTCGGGCCCGGCTGGCATTCGAAGACCTCGGTGATCTTCACGATAACAAGGGAACGTGCAGGCATGGCCGGGTTCTTTGCGTTGATCTTTGCCTTCATCGCATCGAAGTCTTTGCCACTGGTCTTTACTGCTGCATGGCCCTTGATCTGGAAGCATCCCTTGATCTCCGGGCCCCAGACGTAGAGCGCGATCTTCGGGTTTGCCGTAAGGTTTTCGAGCGACTTGTGCATGAAGTTGTCCGTGATCCAGATCGTGTCATCGCTGACAAGCTCGACAACACCGATAGGTACTACGTTTGGCGTCCCGTCTTTTGATGCGGTCGCAACCGGGAAGATCTTCATTTTACCGAATGCTTCTTTCATGTCTGCAGTGAGTTTCACCATGGTAAGTTCACCCTGAACGATTTTTTTATAGGATTACAGTCCTGCCCGCTCGACAATGACGTCAGCGACAGCCTTCGCACTCTTAAAGGGGAAATCAGTTGCCTTGAGGAGTTTTCCTGCCTCACCGGCAGTCATCTTCAGATCGCCAACCTGGCAGGTCGTGTTTGCACCATTCGGGAATGCTGCGATCAGGTCTTTAGGGGTCTTGACCGGGAACTTCGCGCCTTTGAGTGCGCCGGCAATCTGTGCATGGATCTGTTCCTTTACTGACGGCTCACCACGCATCATGCCGGAGATCTCGCCGGCTGCCTTTGCGATCGAGCAATCTGCATTGTGAGTTCCGCATCCGAAACATGCGCCCTTTATCGCCTTGAGGGATTCTTCAGCCTTTGCCTTCGATACTTCTTTTCCTGTGTGTTTCCATGTAGGCATTTTTTTCACCGGATAACGATTGTTAAGTTATTTATATATACTTGAGCGTCATAAAAATATACAAACGGATTCTGATACAGAATAATGACCCATACGGTCATTACCCGTCAGGACCGATACGGAGAGGAAGATCATGGGGACCACAGCAGGAACACTGACAGAGATCCGCGAATTAAAGACTGAGATCTCGGGGCTCCGGACGGATCTGAAACGGTTTGTCGAGAGGGCGAATCAGCAGCATGTGGATGCAGTCCTTGGCGGGATCAGAAAAGAGTACGGTGGTGCATGTGCGGACCAGCAGATCGGTGCGGCAAAGACCGATCTCTCCGCCAGGATGGTGGCCGACTGTCCCATGAAGACAACCTGCTTTGGTGTCTTTACCCAGTTCCTTGAGAACTCAGCTCGTCATATCGCTGAGGGTACGGTTTCAGAAGACCTGATCCGGTCGTATCGGGAAAAGATGACAACGCTTCGGAGTAAAGGAAAGAAAGATGAGTGCGGTATCTGCTTTGATGAGCTCGGCCGGCTCTTCGAGAACCAGGTGGGCCTGATGCAGACGCTAGGTATCTACCACGAGGTAAACGGGACTGCCGCTGATCTTACCCGTATACCCGATGATGAGGTTGTAAAAGATCTTCTCGAACCCATATCGAGCCCGCCCCGGTTCCAGATCCTCAGGTCGCTTGCCACCGGCACGAGGACGTTTTCGGACATTTCCCAGCTGACCGGTCTCCGTGGCGGAAACCTCCTTTTTCATATCCGGAAACTTACCGATGCCGGCATGATCCTCCAGCGGCACGAGCGGGGGGATTACATCATCACGGACAAGGGATTCAAAACGCTGACAGCAATTGCGCAGCTGTACCAGATGGTGAATTTATAGAATACCGGAACGGTGAACGGCGGGTGTCCCGGAGCCGGTGTCCGCTAAAGACGGCGTATAGGTTATTCCGGATTTCGTTGTGCCTTTTGTGCCCTTCGACCGGGTCCCGCGTCCAGATGGCATGGTATCTTTCATTATTTCGGGTGTTGTTTTTCAAGAGGCTTGTGCTGTTCCGGGCGCTAAAGGAGGAGGGGGTGCCCCCCTCCGGGCCGGAACGGTACCGGATCCGTGCTTCTCCGGAACCGGGAGGCACAAGGAAAATTCTTGTAGGAAACGAGTTATTGGGTCCCCTTAAACCATATCTTGCTTGTAGGGCGAATTTCAGGTCAGAATATCTTTGTCTGCCTGGAAGATCGATTCTTCTTCCGCTTTGTTCTCGGTCATGTCCGTGCCGATGCTGAACATCCCGATCAATTCACCTTTTTCATCGTAGATTGGTTTGTTACTCCACCGGATCCAGACCCGGGTCCCGTCTTTGGTGATATTCTCATTCTCATTGGCTGTGTAGTTTTCGGGATGAGTGAGGATCTCTTTAATCATGTATTCGAGATCGCGGTCTGAGCTCGATTCCCTGTCCGGGACAATGGTTCCTATCAGGGGTTTTCCGATAATTTCATCGTGAGCGAAGCCGAAAAACCGGTGGCCGGATTCATTGAAGAAGGTAATTTTCCCGGCTTTATCACATTTCAGAATTATCCGGACGGTGACTCCGAGTTCAGCCCGGTGTTTCACTACGGCTTGCCTGAGCTGATAGGTACTGGTTACCGTAGGGGAAACGATAAAGACCTGGTTTTTCAAGCAGTAGATCTTGACTTTTTTCCCTTTAACGCTGTACCGGGTCCTGGAGATCTCCAGAATTCCGGCTTTCATAAGATTCGCGATATGATACTTGGCAGCATTCAGGGAAATTTCCAGCCGGTCGGCAATATCCGACAGGTTGAGCGGTCCTCCTGAGGACAGGATCTGAACTATGCCCCCTGCAGTCTGGTGGGAGATCGCTCGTAAGATATCCTGCGTTTTCTCGTCACCCGACTCAAGGAAGACCACATCTTCCATGGTGCCGGCAACTTCTCTCTTTGTCGGGGATCGACCGGATTCACCGGTAAAATCACGCAGACCGGGCACTTGGCAGCCGGGCGTCCTTTCCTCACTTTGTTCTCGATCTTCGCCCATAATTACACCATTCATACGTTAGGTTTTGCTCACGCGTGCAATCATCGGTGCCACGGTGCTTTTGCAACCATTTCCCAACCGACTTTGTGTTCCTGTGGTGATTCATGAGGACCGCATCGGCGGGGCCCGGGTTTTTGTCGGGGTAAAAAAACCCTGATGATGTCTAACCGGGTTACACATTCCACAGGTATTGATATACTAAATCAGTTTTGGCGAGGATAAATACCTCCCTGATGAGCCTCTCCAATCAGAAAATTTTTAAGTCAAAACCCATCTGCCTTTTTTCAGATCTCCCGTTCATTCACCGGTATCACCATCCGTGAGACCGGAGACCCGGGAAAATGGCCCCGGTTCGAGATGACGGTGCAACCGTGGGCCGATGCAGGGGGAGTGAGGACGGCGGTTTACTTTAGATCATAAGATATTACCCACCCCCCCTACACCCATCAGAGGGGTCTTTTGGGCCGGTATAGTGCAGA
>NZ_JBAVMX010000138.1:0-1559 GCF_049690535.1 Methanoregula sp.
CTCGCCCTGCTGGGTTACGATCCCCACACGTATTACACCGGACGGGGCCCGCTCGAATGTGAAGGCTCGGGCATCCACATGGAACCGGGCATGATCGGCTTCCGGTGCAACTACGCGACACTTTCACCCGAAGGACTCGTAACCGACCGAAGGGCCGGGCGAATCCATGACACGGCTGCCCTCTCGCAGGCTATCCAGAACGGGGTCGACCTCTCGAAGTTCGGCGTGGAGTTCGTATTCCGGTCCGGGGCCGGGCACCGGGCGGCACTCGCCCTCAAAGGCGAGGGGCTCGGGCACTGCGTCTCCTCGAACGACCCGAAGAAGGATCACGTGGCACCCCTCACTGTCACCCCGGTCAGGACACTCGAAAAAGACAAAAAGACCGCGGAGGTCTGCAACGAATTTGTGCGGCAGTCAAAGAAGATCCTCTTTGAGCACCCCCTGAATAAGGAACGCCTCGCACAGGGCCAGAACCCGGCAAACATCGTGCTGATGCGGGGCGCCGGTGAGATGGGCCACTTCGAACCGTTCGAAAAGAAATACGGGTTGTCAGGGAGTGTGATTGCCGCTGCAAGTCTCATCACCGGCATCGGGAACGCAGTCGGTCTTGCCAAGGTACCGGTCGAAGGGATCACCGGCTCGCAGGACAGCAATATCAAAGGGAAGATCACCGCAGCGGTCAAAGAGCTGGAGACAAAGGATTTCGTCCTCGTGAACATCAAGGGAGCAGACGAATCGGGCCACGACGGGCTTGCGGCCCAGAAGAAGCTCTTTATCGAGAAAGTCGATGCCGTGCTCCCGCCGCTCCTGGTACTCAAGGACTGCATCATCGTCATCTGCGCCGACCACTCCACACCCTGCTGCATCAAGGACCACAGCGCCGACCCGGTGCCGGTGCTGATTTATGGAGACGGTGTCCGGGTGGACGATGTCACCGAGTACGGGGAACGCTCCTGCGCTAAAGGAGGGCTCTGCCGGATCACGGGCGCCGGCCTCCTGCCGACTGCCATCGACCTGATAAACCAGGCGCACAAGTACGGGGCATGACAACGATGAGGGCGCCTGCGGGGGATCGATGAGCGGGGAATCGGTAAAAAACTGGCACAGGCACTGTCTCCTTCCCGACGGGACGGAACTCCAGGAGCACAGCATCAAGACCGACCGGGATATCATGGTCGGCGAGTTCTGCCAGATCGATTACGGGCTGCGGGGTAAGGATGTCTACGTGGGTGAGTCGACAACGATTCGTGAGTATGTCTGGGCAAGCGGCGATGCACGGATCGGAAACCTCTGCGAAATCGGGAGCGATGTGATCGCAAAGCAGGACGCGTACATCGGCGAGGGCGTCAAAATTGCCGGGAAACTGGTCGTGAGCGGGACACTTGACATCGGCGAGAAAGTGGAGCTCGCAGAGGGTTTCGAGGCGACCGGTGAGATCGCGGTGCGAAACCCGATGCCGGTGCTCGTCTTTATTCTCATCTATCTCATGACGATGCTCAGGATCCAGAACGAGAAGGAACTCGACCGGATCCTCGACAACCTCTTTACCGAAGAAGACG
>NZ_JBAVMX010000139.1:0-58826 GCF_049690535.1 Methanoregula sp.
ACTGGTCAATCTCTTCGCGGTTGAGCTGGTCAAGGAACTCGTCGGTTGCGTGCTCGATGTCCTTGCTCGCGGTGATACCGCGGCCGACCACGAGGATATCTGCGCCTGCCTTGAGAGCGTCTTTCACGACTTCAACACGGATACCACCGGCAGTTGCAACCAGCAGTTTCCCGCCTGCTGCCTTCTTCATCGCCGCGATGTCTCCCCATGCGTGGGCGGTTTCTTCGGTGTCGATTGCACGGTGGAGCTCGACGATGTCAGGCTTCACTTTAAGCTTCTCGATGAGCTTTGCCGGGTTCTGCACGTTGAGCATATCGATGATCGAGTAGATGCCGACTTTGCGGGCTTCCGCAACCGCCTTCTCGATCGTGGAGGTCGGGGCGAGTCCCGATACAACGACCGCATCGGCGGTCGCATCGGCTGCCATCCGGGCTTCGAGGTTGCCGGTGTCGAGAATCTTCATGTCCGCGATGATGAACGCATTCGGGCGAAGCTTGCGGATCTCGCCGATGACACCGAGGCCGAACTTCTTGATGAGCGGGGTTCCCGCCTCGATGATCACGTGGTCGTTCTGCGGCACTTCCTTTAAGACCTGGGCGACCTTGCCCATGTCCACGAGGTCCATCGCGACCTGCAGGTACGGTGGGTCCCAGAGCCGGGTGACCTTGAATCCCATGATGCCGTGGGCTGCACGGTCTTTCTCGTACACGAGAGTCTTTTGGTCCGGGAACTTGTCGAGCGCCCGGTGGATGGCAAGCTTCGTCGCGCCGTAGTTGTACCGGTAGATCTTGTTGTAGTCCTTTGCGTCAGGGTGGACGAACGCGGACACCATGATGACCACGCTCTCGATGTCGAGCCCCTTGAACGCATCCTCCTCAACACAGTCTGCGACCGCCTTTGCGACCGCGGCCTGCACGGGGCCGAACATCTCGTTGACCTGGGTCATGTCCTTTAACGTGACCTTCGGGATAACGATCGTGGCCGGCTTCGTGAGCAGGTTCGGGCGGACAACCGCAAGAAGGGGCGTGTGCCCCATGGACAGCTGCGAGATTGAGTTTGCAAATGCTGAACCGACAGGACCTTCCTTATCTCCCATCAACAGGTCGATATGCGCCAGTTCCGCGCCATCGCCTATGAGTGCTTCTCCGACAAGATACATTCTAATCTTTTATCTCCTGTTAGATATGTGACCGTCAACCATGATAAGATTACGCGGGGCGCCCCGGCCGCCCGCCGTTCACACAAGCAGTTGTCCCGAGAAGACATGCACCGCGTGCCCGCCGATGTGCACCCGGTTGCCTTTGAGCGTGACCCTGACCGTCCCGCCCCGTAAAGAACACTGGAACCCGGAGAGTTCGGTCTTGTGGAGTTTCTCCCCCCAGAACGGCCCGAGGCAGCAGTGCGCGGAACCGGTCACCGGATCCTCCGGGACTCCCACGGACGGGGCAAAGAACCGGGAGACAAAATCAAAATCAGGAAGATCGGAAGCCGCAGTCACGATGATTCCCCGTGCAGGAATATCCGCGAGGGCGATCATATCGGGTTCGCAGTCGCAGACATCGGACGCGGCGGGAAGTTCCACGAGCAGGTCGAACCGGTTCTTCCCGGTAAAAACGGGCGTCGCCCCGAGCGCCCGGTCGAGGCCGGGGACCGGTGGGATGGCATGGGCAGGCTCGGCAGGAAAATCAAGGGTGATCAAGTCCCCGTGCTCGCGGGCGACAAGCGTCCCCGAGAGCGTCTCAAACGATACGGGCAAACCCTGGGGGACTCTCGCAGTCATCCAGAGCACAAATGCCGCGGCAAGTGTCGCGTGGCCGCAGAGTTCCACTTCTTTTGCCGGGGTAAACCAGCGCAGGTTCCAGACCCCTGCGGAACCGGGATGGAGAAACGCAGTTTCCGAATGGTTCAGTTCAGCAGCGACCTGCTGCATCCACCCGGGATCGGCCGGGCCATCCATAACGCAGACCCCGGCAGGGTTCCCCCGGAAGGGATGGCCGGTGAAGGCATCGACAACGTGCAGTTCGTGACCCATAAGAGTGGATTGGTATGCCGGTCGATAAAACATACGGGAGAACCGGGACCGACATAGATCAATCGGGCAACGCCGAGACTCTAAAAATTATGTGACAGGAAATTTTTTATGAGGGCTCGTGAGCCTCAGGGCCCCACACGGGGCACGGCGGGGCAGGAAGGTTTTTTTGATGAATCCAACGGTGTTCCTGTTGGCCGGCATCAGATCCGTTTCAAAGTATTTTTTGTCCCTTGCCCGCCGCGGGGGCGTCCCTTCGGGGGCGGCGGAATCCATCGTTCCTGTGAGGGAGATGCACGCATATTCATCATATCCCAGACAATTTTTCAGAAAACTACTCAAAAGTTAAGGTCTTGCCGGGACGCTCCGCTGCGGAGGGAAAATTCTTATGAGAAAACGTGGGGTTGGTGAGATTTGAACTCACGATCGACGGGTCTCTCCGACATGCGCATCAGTGCTCCAACGGGTCATCATCCAATTTCAGTCAGTAGACCCATTGTCATCATCTGCGAGCACGAAGAACGCAAAGACCGCTGGAGCCCGTCGCCATTCCGGGCTTGGCCACAACCCCGCTCGTCATGCTAACTGTGAATATGCCACAGCTGACTGTACAAGATCGTGCTGACGAAATTTAATTGTTTTCCTTTACCGGTCGTTTTTCCCCATGTTCCGCACGCCGGCGGCCGGGACTCCTCCGGTGCACAGGGCATCCCGCCCTTTCGCGTACAAAAATCCGCCCGGACTCCCGGTCATATCATCAGTAGTCATATATCCTGTGATTACTCCATACTTTACGATGGACAAGGGCAGTTATACGTGCGGGACTTCGGAATTCCCCCTGCTGGGAATGACGATGGGTGAGATGATCGACCACATCGCGGCAAAGTACCCTGAGAACGAGGCGATAGTCTCCGTCCACCAGAACATCCGCTGGACGTACCGGGAGTTCCAGGCAAAGGTTAACGAGGTCGCCCGGGCGCTCATGGGCCTTGGCGTGGAAAAAGGCGACCGGGTCGGCATCTGGGCGATGAACCACGCCGAGTGGATCGTGGTGCAGTTTGCGACCGCCAAGATCGGGGCGATCATGGTCAACATCAACCCCGCCTACCGCACGTACGAGCTCGAGTATGTCCTCAAGCAGGCTGAGATCCAGACCCTTCTCCTGCAGGGGCGGTTCAAGACCTCGGATTATGTCGGCATGTTCTACGAAGCCTGTCCCGAGGCCTACGAGCAGAAGCCGGGAAAAATTTCAAGCGAAAAGTTCCCTTTCCTAAAAAACGTCGTCTTCATTGGCAACATCCCGTACAACGGCATGTACACATGGGATGAATTTCTGGAAAAGGCTGAAGACATCACGATGGACGAGCTCATCGAACGGGGAGAAGCCCTCTCCTTTGACGACCCCATCAACATCCAGTACACGAGCGGCACGACGGGGTTCCCGAAGGGTGTTGTCCTCACCCACCATAGCGTGCTCAATAACGGGTATATCATCGGCGAGGGCATGGGCTTTACCGAGAAAGACCGGCTCTGTATCCCTGTCCCGTTCTACCACTGCTTCGGCATGGTCCTCTCCAACATGGCCTCCGCCACCCACGGGACGACCATGGTTTTGCCCTGTCCCACGTTCGATGCCGAGGAAGTCTTAAAGACCATCGAGAAGGAACGCTGCACCGCGGTCCACGGCGTCCCCACGATGTTTATCGCCGAACTCTCCCTCCCCAGCTTCCCCAGATACAACCTCACGTCCCTGCGGACCGGCATCATGGCCGGCTCGCCCTGCCCGATTGAAGTGATGAAACAGGTCAACCAGAAGATGAACATGCGGGACATCGTGATCGTGTACGGCCAGACCGAGACTTCGCCCGGCGTCACGATGACCACGACAAAAGACCCGCTTGAGCGGCGTGTCACCACCATCGGAAAGGCGTTTCCCCACACCGAACTCAAGATTGTCGACCCGAAAACCGGCAAGATCGTCCCGATGGGAGAGATCGGGGAGATCTGTGCCCGCGGTTACTGCGTGATGAAGTGCTATTACAACAACCCGTCGGCCACTCATGCAACGCTTGACAAGGACCACTGGAACCACACCGGCGACCTCGCCACGATGGACGAGGAGGGCTATTTCAGGGTCGTGGGCCGGTTAAAGGACATGGTGATCCGGGGCGGCGAAAACATCTACCCCCGTGAAATCGAGGAGTTCCTGCACCACCACGAGAAGATATCCGATGTGTACGTGGTCGGCGTGCCGGACATCAAGTACGGCGAGGAGCTCTGCGCATGGGTGAAGGTAAAGGATGGCCAGACGCTCACCGAGGACGAGGTAAAGAATTTCTGCAAAGGAAAGATCGCCCACTTCAAGATCCCCCGGTATGTCATGTTCGTGAACGAGTTCCCCATCAATATCTCCGGCAAGATCCAGAAGTACCTGATGCGGGAGGAATCGATAAAGAAGCTCGGGCTTGAAGCGGCGGAAAATATCAAGACTGCGTAATAGACCGGGCGGGTTTTTTACCCGGCATCGGAATCTTTTTTTGGCCTCTGTTCACGGTAACAAATCTTACCGTACTTCCGCACAAAAACCGGATAATTACAAAAGGGCGAAAGGGAAGTTACTCATGCACTATTCGTTGCGATGAGCCCGCCGCCTCCGAAGGGACGCCCCCGCGGCAGATTAATGACGATTTCATTTTGCGCTGATAAGCACTTGCCCCGCCGTGCCCCGGAGGGGCCCTGAGGCGGGGAGGCATCGCAATCAGGATGAATTGCCACTCTAGATTTCAAATTTAATGGACGCTCTTGTTACATTGCGATCTTAATTAAAAATGGAGCCGTTATCCCTCAACAGGCTTCTGCCCGCCCCGCTTCCCCCGGGCAAGGGATGCGAAAATCCCGATCACGCACATGATCGTGAAGAGGATAAACGCCCAGTGCAGGCTCTCTGTGAACTGCGGGTAATACGCGGGCGTGATCTCCACCTGGCCGATGATGATGGCAAAGAGCATCATCGCAATGCCCATGGAGAGCATCTGCCCCAGCAAGCGCATCGTCCCGTTAAGGCCGGACGCGACGCCGTAATACTTTTTCTCCACGGCGCTCATGATCGCGTTCGTGTTCGGGGACGAGAAGAGCCCAAAGCCGAGGCCGAGGATCATGAGCACCATGATGATGTACCAGAGCGGGGTCGTTTCAGTCAGGAAGATCAACAAAAAGAGCCCGAGTGCGGTAAATCCCATGCCGACCGACGATATGATCTGCGAGTCGTACCGGTCCGAGAGCCGGCCGGCAAACGGGGATACAATCATCTGGACAAACGGGGCCGCAACGATGATAAATCCTGCATATTCCGCCGAGAACCCCTTGGTGTACTGGAGATCAAGGCTGAGCAGGAAGGCAACCGCATAGGTGGCGGAATAGTTGATCAGCGCGGCGATATTCGAGAAAGCGAAGATACGACTCTTAAAGAAGAGCTGCATGTTCAGGACCGGATATGTCAGCCGCTGCTCGTACCAGATAAAAACGCCGATCAGAACGACCCCGGTAACCAGAAGGATGCCCCCCGTGATGTCAGGGAGTACGGAGAACCCGTACATGATCGCGACAAGCGCAACGCTGTAGAGGAGCGATCCCGGGATATCAAATTTCTCGCCGGTGCATTCCGCCCACTCGCCTTTGAGTTTCCAGAGGATGAGGATCGCAGCGGCGATCGCGATGGGCACGTTGATGTAGAAGATGCTCCGCCACCCGAAGACATCGGTGAGGATACCGCCGAAAAACGGCCCGAGAGTGAGCCCCAGGTACACGGCCGAGATATACAACCCGAGCGCTTTACCCCGCTCACCCGGGGGATACACCGCTGTCAGGATCGCAAGCGACGTACCGAAGATCATCGCAGCGCCTATTCCCTGTATTACCCGGACGCTGATCATCTGCTGTTCGGTCGCAACAAGGGTCATAACGAGCGATGCAGCGCCAAACAGGCAGATGCCGGAGAGGAAGATCTTTTTCCTCCCGTAAATGTCAGCAAGTTTCCCGAACGGGACAAGGAACAGGGCAGAAGCAAGGATATACGCGGTCGCGACCCAGGAAAGGGCGATCGCATCCATGTGGAACGCGGTGCCGATCGTGGGCAGCGCGATATTTACTGCTGATCCGTCAAACGGTGTAAGAAAACCGGCAAGGATCGCGATCAGGAGGACAATGCGTTTTTCCGTTGCGGTGACCGGCAGGGCAGGTACACGGCAGATCGCCGGATCCTGACGGCCGGCGTCAATAGTGGCAGGGACTTCCACAGGCATGATATACTCCCGGTGAAATCAGGGAACAAGTAAGTTTTTTTAGAAATTATGACGTGAACAGGTGGACCGGCAGGGCACCGGCACCCGTTGTTCCGGAGGTATCCGGCGGCGGGCTGTTCGTCCGCACCAGCCGGACCTGTTCCGTTATAACACGCCGAACCATGCGATATATGACATGACCACCATCACGACAACAAGTACGATCAGGATCTTATACCCGCACTTGTCGCAGATACCAAGATACGAGGGGTGGCAGTCGTGGCAGTACTCGGATTTGCAGACCTTACATGTCGTATTGTGGGTATGATCTGCGTGGTTCTCGCAAGTAGTCATAATTCAATTGTTCGGCGCGAAACGCTAAAGAAGTGTCGGATGAGGGATGGCCCGTTCAGGGGCGGTCTACTTCCGGATCAGGTCCGCGATGAGACGGGAGACCCGGGCCTGCGCTTCGTTAGTCGCAGCCTCATCCCGTTCGATGGAGATGGTGAGGATGTCACCCTCGCCGGACCCTGCCGGAAGGAGCGCAGAGGGGATATTGAGCCGGAGATTTTCCTTTTCCGGGATGACAATAACGGCGAAAGTCTCCCCGATACGATCGATAACGGCCTTCATGGACAACTGATCCGTTCACACGGGGGTCTGTGCCCGTCTGACAAGGCCGGTGGCTGCGTGTGCGGCATTTTTGAGGATATCAGCCTCACCCGGGATCTCATGGTCGAGCATCAGCACCCGGCCGTTGCAGATCGTGGTCTCCACAGCAGCCCCGTTACAGGCATACACAAGATTGGAGGCGGCGTTATGGAGCGGCGTGTTGCATGGCGTCCTGGTTGAGACAAGGATAATATCGGCAGGCGCCCCGGCAGTAAGGGTGCCGGTGCCAAAGCCCAGTGCCTTTGCACCGTTTGTGGTCGCCATCGCAAGCGCAGCCGGCGCCGGGAGCACGGTCGGATCGTTCCAGAAGAACTTCTGGAGGAGGGCGGCGATCTTCATCTCTTCGAACATGTCGAGGTTGTTGTTCGATGCACACCCGTCCGTCCCGAGGCAGATGTTTGCCCCGGCTGCCGCAAGCTGCGGGTACGGCATCGCCCGGTGGGTGGCAAGTTTCATGTTGCTTGCCGGGTTGTGGGCGACATGTGCACCCCTTTTGCCGAGAAGCGCACATTCCGCATCGTCCAGCCAGCACCCGTGTGCCGCGATGGTCCGGGGGGTCAGGATACCGCATTCATCCAGCAGGGCGGCCGGACGTTTCCCGTGCAGCGAGACGCAATCGTTCACTTCTTTTTCAGTCTCCGAGAGATGGATATGAATTGGGATCTGCTGGTCGCGGGCAAATTCGGCGCACCATTTCAGCCCTTCTGGTGAGACCGTGTAGGGGGCATGTGGGCCGGCCGCGGCGCGTATCCTCGGGTTGTCCATCTTTTTTATGTGGGCGGCAAGCGTTTCGGTCGCTTTGCACTCGTGCTCCCGTTTTTCTGCATCGCCAAGATCGATGAACCCGTAGCAGAGCAGGGCACGGATGCCGGCCTCGTCCACGGCCTTTGCGGCGGACTCCATCTGGAAGTACATGTCGTTAAAGGCCGTTGTCCCGGTCCGGATCATCTCAAGGCAGGCAAGTTTCGTGCCCCAGTAGACGTCATCAGCGGTCAGGTGGGCTTCGAGCGGCCAGATCTTCTGACTGAGCCAGTCCTGCAGGACCATATCGTCCGCGTAGCCCCGCAGGAGCGACATTGCCGCATGCGTATGTGTGTTTGAGAGGCCCGCGAGAGCGAGTGCGCCGTCGCCATCGATGATGAATTCGGCCTCGCCCCGGTGCCGTTTGCGGATATCCCGGCCGATATCAGTGATGGTCTCCGCCGCGTCGATGAAGATATCCACCGGCTTGTTGTCGGCGAGAACATTGGTGATGAGCACCGATTTTTTCTTCCCGAATATGTCTGCTGTCTCGTGTTTTTGTTCTGTCATGGTGGTATTCCCCGTGTTATCCCATCTGCTGAATAATCGCGCTGACAATCTCCTCGGTCCGGTGGCTGTAGGCTTTCGAGGTCGAGAGAATGTGGTCGTACGTGAGCACATCTTTTCCCAGACCGTTTGCGTAATTATCGATCGTGCAGAGCGCAGCAAAGTCCATACCGAGTTCGCAGGCAAGCGTCGCTTCCGAGGCGACCGTCATCCCCACGACATCGGCAACCTTTGCAAGCGCCGCCACTTCGGCGACGGTCTCGATCCGGGGCCCCCGGGTCTGAACGTAGACGCCCCCAAGCCGGGCTTCTGGCACCACCGAGGAAAGTTTCTCTGCAAGTGCCCGCGGGAGTTCCGGCCTGACATGCTCGATCTTGTGGTCGTGGATGGAGGGGATATCGGTCACGCTGATATAATCGGTCGGGATAAGGAGCATCCCCGGCGCGATCTCCGTTTTAAGCGAGCCCGAGGAACCGAACGCGATAATATGGTCGACACCGGCGATCGCCATCGCCGCGAGGTTTGCCCGGTAATTGATCCGGTGCGGCGGCCGGCCGTGCTGGTGACGCATCAGCATCACGATATCACCGCAGAGGAGGTCGGCGCTCCCAAAAGGCGTGGCGACACTCTCTTTTTTTAAGTCCGGCAGGGTCGAAAAGAGCAGGCTTGTCCCGCCGATGATACCAAGCATCAGGCAATGCCCCCTGCATCTTCGCAGGAAATCCTGCGGGAAAATGAATGCCACTCCATGGATCTTCGAAACAAAGGTTGTGTGCACCGGCACTAATACCTAGCGCACAGGAGACGTTGCGGGGCCTGGTATTTTCATACGACCACCATTAAACGTAAATTTGTCCCGGCACCAATAACATCCTATGGGCATGTTCGATACCGTCAGCGACGAGATGATAAAAAAGGGAGAGTGTACCGACATCTATTTTGTCCGCACCGAGGAGATCCTGGAAAAAGAGCAGGTCAACCCGGTCGTATCCATGGAGGTGACCGCGGTGGCGCTCCCGGATTCGTGGGGGATCGTCTGCGGTTTATCTGATGTGCTCGCGCTTCTCGAAGGTGTGCCCGTGACGGTCGATGCAATGCCGGAGGGGACGCTTTTTTACCCGGGTGAACCGGTCCTCCGCATCACCGGCCGATACCGGGACTTCTGCCGGTACGAGACCGCTATCCTCGGTTTCCTCTGCCATGCCTCCGGGATCGCATCGGCGACCGCCCACATTATGTGCGAGGCAAAGGGCAGGCCCGTGTATTCCTTTGGTTCCCGTCGGCAGCACCCGTCGATTGCTATGATGATCGAGCGGGCCGCGTGGATTGGTGGTGCTGACGGGGTATCGAACACCTGCGCCCCAAAGGGCATGCCGGTCGTCGGCACGATGCCGCACGCGATGGTGATGTGCTTTAAAAAACCGGAAGATGCCTGGCGCGCCTTTGACCGCGATGCCCCGACCGCAGTCCCCCGCATCATGCTCTGCGATACCTACTGCGATGAGAAGACGGAGTCACTGAATGCGGCCGAGTGTGGCGCGACGGCGGTCCGGCTCGATACGCCCCGCTCCCGGCGCGGAAATATGCGTGCGATCATCGAGGAGGTACGGTGGGAACTGGACTCACACGGGTATTCCCGGGTAAAGATTTTCCTCTCGGGCGGGGTGACAAAGGAGGATGTGATCGCCTACCGGGACTGCGTCGATGCATTCGGGATCGGGGGGGCAATCGCAAACGCCCCCGTGGTCGACTTTGCGCTGGATATTGTGGAGATCGAAGGAAAACCCAAGGCGAAAAGGGGAAAGCGGAGCGGGATCAAGCAGGTCTACCAGCTCGTGTGTGAAAAACACCGGACCCTGCCCGTGGGGCAGACCCCGCCCGCAAATGCCGCTCCGCTGATCCGCCAGTATATCGTGGATGGAAGGATCGTGAAGCAATCGGATATGCAGGAGGCACGTGAGCGGGTGCTCAAATGGATCCGCAGATCAACCGAAACAACCGAGGAGAAAAAGGAGCCGGGAAAAAAGAATGGGAAAAACGGCTCGCAGAAGAAGCCAACCGCCGTTCCGAAAGCCTGATGAGGCCCTCACGTGTTTTTCGTTTTTATGCTCCGGACCTTCCCCATGCCCGGGGGTATGGGCAGGAGCACCCAATTCTTTTAACCTATGCCGTGCAACAATGTTAGAGCGGGCCGGTAGATCAGTGGTAGATCGCTTCCTTGGCATGGAAGAGGCCGCGGGTTCAATTCCCGCCCGGTCCATTCGTTCATTCCCGTTTTTGCACATGTTTTTATATTCCCGGACAGACGATTAAGTCCTGATACCATGCGCATCCGCGACCTGATCCTGCCCGAAGACCAGATCTTCTTTACCCTCTTTAAGGACATGGCCGGTAAGATCAAAGAAGCCGCGACGACCTTAAACGAGATCACTCACGAGCTTCCCGAAGGAACGGAAAAATCCCACAAGGTGCGCCAGATCGAGCACCTCGGGGACGAGACGACCCGCCATATTTACGAGCGCCTCAACGAGTCGCTTATCACGCCACTTGAACCGGACGAGATCGCCCGGCTTGCCCCCGCATTTGACGACGTGCTGGACAAACTCGACTGGGTGACCCACCAGATCGCCACCTACGAGCTCCCGAAGTCAAACGACGTCTTAAAAGAATATTCATATCTGATTGTCATGACCTCAAATGAGATCGGCGATGCGCTGGATGCCCTTGCGACCTTAAGCCATCCGGCCGATGTCAGCAGCCACGTGGTCGAGATCAGCCGGCTCTACAACCTGTCAGGAGAACTGCTCTCACGGGCCGTGCTCGACCTCTTCAAGACCGAGGACCTGCTGCTGATCATCAAACTCAAGGATATCTACGAGAGCATGGCAAAGGTAATGGAAAAATGCAACGATGTGGGCCATGCCCTCTCTGATATTTCGATGAGTCACGCATGACCGGCTATGATCCTGTCATCCTGTTCGGCATCGTCCTTGCGCTCGCCCTGAATTTTTTTAACGGGCTTGCCGACGCCGCACAGGGTGTCGCAACGGTTGTCGCAACACGGGCCCTCTCCCCCGCAAAAGCTGTTTTCCTGACCGGGGTCTGTAATATGGCCGGGCCCTTTATCTTTACGACCGCGGTTGCCGCAACGATCGGGACCGCCATCGTCCATGCCGATGCGCTGACCCCGGAGACCATCATTGTTGCCATGCTTGCGTCAACGACGCTCGTGTTCTGTGCAACAAAACTCGGCTTCCCGGTTTCAAGCAGCCATGCGCTCATCGGCGGCCTTGTCGGGTCAAGTATCGCCGCATTCGGGCTTGCTGCGGTCATTTACCCCACCTGGAGCGTGATCGGGCAGATCGTTGTCTGGGGACTGCTCGGAGCCGTGATCGGGGCCGCTGCGGTCGGGGCTGTTGCCGCTGCATTTGAAGGTGACATACGGCTTGCTCTCATTATCGGGGCCATCGGCGGGGCTGCATTTGCCATTCCGGTCATGATGGTCATTGGCGTGCTCAAGATTACCGGGCTGCTTGTAGTTATCCTCTTCATCTTTATCTCGCCCGTCCTTGGCGCGGTCACCGCATTTCTTTTTGATGTGCTCATCTCGCACCTGTTCAAGAACTCCCGCCAGAACCGGATGAAGCGGATCTTTTCGCCGCTCCAGATCGTTGCCTGCCTCTTCCAGGCCACCAGCCACGGCGCAAACGACGGGATGCACGCGGTGGGTGTGATTACCGCACTTCTTGTCGCGGGCGGCATCCTTACCGTTTTTGCGGTCCCGACATGGGTGCTCCTGCTCTCCGCCATCGCCATCGGGCTTGGCACCTGTTTTGGCGGCTGGAAGGTCGTGGACCGGATGGCAAAAGGCATTACGAAGATCCGCCCCTACCAGGGGTTCTGCGCAGGGACGGCCGGCAGTACTACCCTTGCCCTCGTCACGATGCAGGGTATCCCGGTCTCGTCCAACCACGTGATCAGCGGCGCGATCGTCGGCGTTGGCGCGACCCGGGGCAAAAATGCAGTCCGGTGGAAGGTCGTACAGGAGATGATGACCGCCTGGGTTATCACGATCCCGCTCGCGGCGCTCTCTGCATTTGTCGGGTACCTTCTCTTTGCAACAGTATCTACAGTTCTCCTGTGAGTACTGTATTTCGCTATATTTTTCAGGTTGCTCGACTGATTACCAGTAGGTTTAGTGTATGGGACTCCGTGAATTGCTGATACCACAGGACAAGATATTCTTCGAGATGTTCGAACGCCAGGCTGCAACAGTACGGGAAGCGGCGTACCAGCTGGTGGCATTGAGCGAGGACTTCACTAATGTCAGGGACAAGAGGCATGCGATCGAGCTGCTCGAACACCAGGGCGACCAGATCACCCATGGCATCTATGAGCAGCTCAACCGTACCTTTATTACACCCCTTGACCCGGAAGAGATCTCCCGTCTCGCATCGGCACTCGACGATGTACTGGACTACATCGACAGCTCGGCAGAGAAGATGTTCTATTACGGCATCGACAACACGGATTCACACATGGTGGAACTCTCAAAGCTGATCCACCTCTCCACCATCGAGATCGAAGGGGCAGTAAAAGGCATCCGTTCGATCAAGGATCCGCGGTACATCGAGGAGCGCTGTATCGAGGTCAACCGGCTGGAGAACCTTGCAGACGATGTGCTTGCCCATGCGGTGACCGATCTCTTCAAGACCACTGACGCAATCTCGATCATCAAGCTCAAGGACATCTATGAAAATCTCGAAACGGCGACCGATTACTGCGAGGATGTGGCAAACATTCTCTCAGACATCGCCATCCGGCACTCCTGAGGCGATTCTTTTGAAGCAGAGGTGTAGTGGAGAAGGATACCCATGATTGCGGCGCCGCTGATCCTCATTATCGCGATCATTATCATAGCGCTCGTTTTCGATTTCACGAACGGGTTCCATGATTCGGCCAATTCGATCTCGACTGTGGTATCCACAAAAGTGCTCTCGCCCCGGAATGCCGTGGTGTTTGCGGCGTTTTTTAATTTCCTCGCGGCGTTCGGTTTCGGGGTGGCGGTGGCAGACACCATCAGCAATATCGTGGAACTCAACGTCGTTGCGACCGCGGTTATCCCCTATATCATCCTTGGTGCATTGACCGGCGCCATCAGCTGGAACCTGATCACCTGGTTCTTTGGCCTCCCGACATCGTCGTCCCACGCGCTTATCGGGGGTCTCGCCGGTGCCGGTATCTCTGCGGCGGGACTAGCCGCCATCAAATGGTCGACCGTTGGTCAGGTCGCGCTCTTTATGGTGCTCTCACCGATGATTGGCCTTACCTGTGGCTTTTTATTTATGGCTGCGATCCTCTGGCTCACCCGCAAATCCAACAAACCGACGGCAGAAGTGCATTTCAGGAGGCTTCAGCTCTGTTCTGCTGCCGCATACAGTTTCAGCCACGGGACAAACGATGCACAGAAGACGATGGGGATCATCGTCCCGCTCCTCTTTTCTATCGGGTACTTCAGCGCGGGTGTCAATACCAGCCACCTTCCAGTGCCGTTCTGGGTGATCATCATCTGTTATACGACGATTGCTCTTGGGACCCTCTCCGGCGGGTGGCGGATTGTCAGGACCATGGGGTACAAGATCACGAAGCTCCGCCCGGTGAACGGTTTTGCCGCAGAGACTGCCGGGGCTGCAACGATCCTCGGTGCATCTGCGGCCGGTATCCCGGTGAGCACGACGCACGTGATCTGTTCATCCATTATGGGCGTTGGTTCCACGATGGGCACGAGTACGGTAAAATGGGGTGTTGCGCGAAGCATCATGATCGCATGGATCCTTACCATCCCCATCAGTGCGCTGATCGGTTTTGCCTCATTCCAGCTGATCCGGATCTTCATCGGGTACTAACTTCTCTGGTTAGAATGGGATCTAAAAGAATAAACGAAAAAAACAATTTTTGTAATTTCTGATTTTTTTTTAGTTTTCCGGTTTTGTCTGATAATACCGGCAGAACGTGCGGATCACGCATGACGGGCACTGCGGCTTTTTTGCCGTGCAGCATGTCCTGCCGTGGGCGATAAACACATCCGTGAGGTCGCCCCACTCCGTTTTGGGGAACAGGGCCATGAGATCGCGTTCGATCACCGTAACGTCATCGGTATCCGAGAACCCGATCCTCTGCGCGAGCCGGCGCACATGGGTATCCACGGCGATCCCGTGATTCTTCCCAAAGCCATGGTAGAGTACGATATTTGCGGTCTTCCTGCCGACGCCGGGAATAGAGAGCAGCGCTTCCATGGTATCCGGCACGTTTCCGCCAAAATCAGACATCAGGGTCTGCGCGGCTGCGATGATGTGCCGGGCCTTTGCATGGTAGAAGCCGAGGCTGTGGATGATGGGCTCCAGTTTAAGGATATCAGCCCGGGAAAGGGCTTCGGGAGTCGGGTAGGCTGAAAAGAGCGGCTCCTTTACCATGAGCACGGCCCGGTCGGTGGTCTGTGCGGAAAGGATGGTCAGGATGAGCACTTCAAACGGCGTACCCCGGCAGACCGTTGTCGGGGATTCACGGGCATGCGGGTACTGTACGGAAAGCAAAGAATAGATCCGGGCCGCATCCTGTTTTTTCATAATGTATGGGGTAGGGCGGATTCGAACCGCCGTCAAAGCGTCCCAAACGCTCTAGGATGGACCAGGCTACCCTACTACCCCACGCGCTTTACAGTATTGTCCGTGGACGCTAAAAATACCTGCCGTTTGCCGGCCCATAAAAAAAATTTAGAGCGGGAGAATTTTTTTTCTTGTCTCGCTGACGATCGAACAGTCGCACTTCCCCTGAAGAATGGCGTCGGAAAGATTTTTTGGTGTTGTTCCATCGAGAACCACGAGCGGGATGTGACTGCGCTCCACCACCCGGGCGGCGATAATATCAAGGACATTGTGCGATCCGGCCCCAAGCCCGCCTTTTCCCACGATCCCGATCAGTTCTGACGGCGTGAGCGTTTTGAAATGCTTCGCACCGGTGAACCTGTTGGGGTCCTTATCATAGATGCCATTCACTGAAGTCACGTTGACAAAAACGTCTGCACGCACCCTCTCGGCAAGGACGGCGGCAACCGCGTCCGTCGTCTGACCCGGGGTGATCCCGCCCATGACCACGATCTTTTTTGACTCGGCAAATTTCTTTGCATCCGAGTGGCTCTCGGCAACCTTCGGGTAGGCCGACTCGCCGAGCGCGGAAATTAAGAGTGTCGCGTTGAGCCGGGTCACGAGAATCCCGATCTCGTCAGCGGTACCCTCATCGATGCCAAGACTTCGGGCGACCCCGATATAGTCCCGTGCGCCGCCCCCGCCTCCGACCACGACAAAGAGCCGGTGCTTTGCGGCAATCTTTTCAAGCACCGGAAGATAGGCCTGGATCCGGTTTTCCTTGAGTTTCGGGATCAGGATCGAGCCGCCAAGCGAGATAACGACCGTCTTCATTGCACTAGTTTTTGTACAGGATGCTCATATAGAGTTGTTCTAAGGAAGTCCCGACCATGTTGTGCTGTCCGGTCTGCAAGAGCCGCGATATCTTCCCGGTTGCCGGGGGATATATGGGCCAGGTGTATCTCTGCAAGAACTGTAAGTACCGGGGATCGTTTGTCCTTGAAGTGGATGACGATGCGGTTGATGGCGGGGGCAAAAAGGAACCGGAGAAATAATGGTATAAAGCGGCCACACCGGGAGAACAGGATATGCACGAGGCGCGCCAGTACGCAAAAAAAGAGAAAAATGCGGTGCAGTGCTCGCTGTGCAGCCACCGCTGCATAATTACCGATGGAAAACACGGGATCTGCGGGGTGCGGCAGAACGAGGGGGGGACCCTCTATGCCACCACGTACGGCCTCGTGAGTGCCGAAGCGGTCGATCCAATCGAGAAAAAACCGCTCTTTCATTACCTGCCCGGAACCCTGTCGTATTCGCTGGGTGGGATCGGGTGCAACTTCCGGTGCGAACACTGCCAGAACTACCAGATCTCGCAGGCGGATCTCACGAGCGCCCGCCTCTTCCCCCTCTCACCGGAAGAGGGCGTGGCCCGGGCCCTTGAAAGCGGGAGCGCGAGCATCTCGTGGACGTACAACGAGCCGACCATCTGGCACGAATACTCGCTTGATATGGGGACGCTCGCCCGGTCCCGGGGGCTTGGCACATGCTACGTGACAAACGGCTACATCACGGAGGAAGCCCTGCAGGACCTGGCCCCGATGCTCGGGGCATTCCGGGTCGACCTCAAGGCATTTTCTGACGATTTCTACCGGAAAATCTGCGGGGCGCACCTCCAGCCGGTGCTGGATGCAGCGGTACGTGCCCGCGAACTGGGTATGCACATCGAGACTGTGACTCTCGTCATCCCCGGGCTTAACGACAGCATGGAGGAGCAGGAGGCTCTCATCCGGTGGGTGATCGAACACCTGGGCCCTGAAACGCCGATGCATTTCTCCGCGTTCCACCCGGATTACCGGATGACGGATCGCGGTTCAACCCCCGTCGCGCTGCTTGAGAAGATCTGTACCCGGGCAAAAGAACTCGGGCTCCGGTTCCCGTACCTGGGAAATGTGGCCCACCACCGGTACGAAAACACGTACTGCCCTGCCTGCGGTGCGATGCTCATCGAGCGGCGGGGATTTTCGAGCCTTATTACCGGCCTTGACGACAGGAAGTGCACGAACTGCGGCGAGACCATTGAGATCGTGCGCTATGTCCCCTGAACCCTGCCCTCCTGAAACCCGGTTTATCGCGGACCGGATGCTCGGCACGCTCACCCGGTACCTCAGGTTCATGGGCTACGATACGATCAGCGCAAACGGGTTCCGGGAGGGAAATTCAAACGAAGATACCCTGCTGCTCGAACTTGCAAAAAACGAGCACCGGATCCTGCTGACAAAGGACCACGAGCTTGCCCGGAGAGGAAACGACCTCGCGGTGCTGGTGACTGACGGAGATGTGCTCACACAGGTGCAGCAGCTTGTCGGTCTGGGTCTCATCGAACGGCGGCTCCTCATGAGCCGGTGCTCTCTCTGCAACACGGTGCTGCGGGAGGCCCGGGAGGAGGAGATCGGTGCTGCCACCTATGCACCCCTTGACCGGACCGGCTATACATTCTTCTGGTGTGAGCAGTGCGGGAAACTGTACTGGAACGGCTCGCATGGGAAAAGCCTGTTGCAGAGGATCGATGCCGGGCTCAAATCCTGATCGGTCCCGAATATCAGCCCCCTTTTTTTAGCACGGGAAATATTTCGGGAGTATCCGGTACTATATCCCGTAGTACCCGGTTGTACCCTTCTTGATACCCGGACTTTTCCGGCGATCCTTTCCTGATCACTCCCTCAATGCAGGAACTGATATTTTTCTATTAAGGTCTGGTGCCGGGCGTACTGCATGCTGCCAGAACCGCCGCGAATTGTGGTGCTGATACACCCTGAATGACCCCTACCGGGGGTGCAGGAGGTCCGGATATAGTGAACTGCCCGGTTAAGGATATGCCGGTTATGGTACATAATTCGCCGGCTGTTATGGGGTGAATATAATATCTTCAACAGGAAGGGTGGTAGACATGACCTCTCCGTGAGGAATTATCGAACCGGAATACACGATCCTGTCATGTACGGGGATACCCCCAGAAAATGTTTGCAGGACGTGTATCCCCATGACATAATCCCGCAAACATGCGGTCAGGAATTGCACAAAAGTGACGGAGAATCTATGAAAATAAAAATGATGATTGGTAGTTTTATCCTGGTACTTCTGATGGTATCAGCGGTCTATGCTGACAGCACTACATCCGGCAGCACGACAAGTACCTCGACAAGCACTTCGACCAGTTCTTCTACGAGCAGTACTGCCTCGATCGATGCCGCGGCACTGGTCTATGTCTCAAACGTGACTATGGACCCGGAAACATTCTTCCCCGGGGATGAAGGCACCGTAACCGTGACCCTCACAAACGGCGGCACCACGGCGATAGGGCTTTCTCATCCGGATCTCATCAGTACCCACCTCAACGTTCAGGCAAATGACTGGGATGGCATGAGTTTTGTCGGTGCCGGATCAACCATCACGTACTCGGTCAGGTTCACCGTAAAACAAACCGAGGGGACCTATCCTGCGCTGTTTACCATTGGAACACAAAGCGGCAATGCCATCCATTACCCGGTAGAGATTGTGATAAGTTCGAACAGTCTCAAGGCCGCTGTCACGTCAAAGCCGACCTCGTTTGCACCGGAAGCAGAGCAGAACGTGACTCTCACCCTGATGAATACCCGTGACGGGGAGATAAAAAATGTCGTGATTACTCCTGAAGGTGCTGGTATCGAATCCGATCCGACCACGGACCTCATTTCCACCATAGATCCCTGCAGTTCCACCGATGTAACCTTCGGTATTACTCCTCACCAGGCATCGAACCTCACGTTTGTCATCAGTTACCAGAACGGCGATAACACCCATGCCACAAACGTCGTCCTGCCCATTGATATCGGCCAGGACAAAACAGCAGCTGTTCCCGTTCTCAACGACGTTGCCCTCACGACATCAGGCTCAGCGTACGACATCACCGGCGATATCACAAATGCCGGTATCTCGGATGCCTATGGCGTGGTTGTGACCGTGGGATCGCCGGCAGCCGGTACGGGGACATACCCTGAGTATGCGATCGGGAGTATTGCCTCTGACGATTCCGGCAGTTTCGAACTGACCTTTACCAGCAGTGATCTCTCGGCAGTCCCGGTCATTATCAGCTGGAAGGACGCTGACGGGAATGATTATAGTATTACAAAGACGCTCGATCTTTCCACCAGCTCAGGAACAGGCAGCTCAACTGCCACCAGCAGTTCAAAGACCTCAACCTCATCTGCGAGTTCCATGAGTGGCGGTCCCGGCGGGATGAGCGGTGGCCCTGGTGGCGATATGGGAGGCCCCGGTGGCAGCAGTAGCAGTACAACGTCGCTGTTCACGGGTGGCAAAGGCGCTGGTATCAGCTCGTTCTACCCGATCATCGGAGCAGTGATCATCCTCATCGCTGGCATTGTCCTGTGGAAAAAGCGGAAATGGATCTCACTTAAACTGAAAAAACAGCAGTGAGGGAGCGGATATGACCGATATCCCCCTTATCCAGCTTGTTGACGTGACAAAGACGTATCATCTGGAGAGCGGAGATTTTACCGCTCTCGATCACGTCTCCCTTGACATCATGGACAACGATTTCGTCGCGATTATGGGACCGTCAGGTTCCGGCAAATCGACCATGATGAACCAGCTGGGAATTCTCGATGTCCCCACATCGGGAAAACTGTCTATCTCCGGGAGAGATGTGGCTGAAATGTCAGCACTTGAGCGGACACATATGCGCAGGGATACGATCGGGTATATTTTTCAGAAATTCTACCTGATCCCCCTTCTCTCTGCGTACGAGAACGTGGAGTACCCGCTCATCCTGAAGTACAAAAAACGGGATACTACCGACAGGGCCCATATCCTCCTGGAACAGGTGGGCATTGACAAGGACATGGGTGAACACCGGCCCACCCAGTTATCAGGCGGGCAGCAGCAGCGGGTGGCCATCGCCCGGGCACTCGTCAACGAACCGAAGATCCTTCTCTGTGATGAACCGACCGGGAACCTCGACAGCAGGACCGGGTACCAGATCATGGACATCCTCTGCGGCCTGCACCGGGAAGGAAAAACGGTCATTCTCGTGACCCATGACCCGAAGATCGCAGAGTATGCCCGCCGCACCATCCGGCTCGTTGACGGGAGGATTGCAGAATCATGATCAAAGGAGATATATTCTTTAACCTCTCGGTCAGGAGCGTCCGGCTGAATTTCCTGCGGTCGATGCTTGCTGCAATCGGCATTGTGATCGGTGTTGTCGCCATTGCGTCAATGGGCATGCTTGGCACCAACATGCAGCTGGAAGTAAAGGACCAGCTCTCCTCAAGCGCAAACACGATTGTCATATCATCCGATTCTGTCAGGATGGGCCCGCCCGGATTCACCCCCTCCTCATCGACGGCTTCAGGAGTGACGAAAACTGAACTCACGAAGATTACCTCGGTCGTAGGAACAAACGGCACCGTCATTCCCGTTTACTCAACAAACGGCGAGTTTACGATCAATTCAGTCGCCGGGAGGGGCTCGATCTATGGTCTCGACCCGGGAGATATCTCCAAGTTCCTTGCCCTGAACCAGTCATATGGTAACGGAACAATGGACTTAGGGGTAAACGAGGTACTGGTAGGAGCGACTATCGCCGAAGAATTTAATCTTAAGGTGGGGACCCGCATCAAGATCGGGTCGTTCTCATCGACATCCCGGCCCGAGCTGCGTATTGCCGGGGTCCTCAAGGCACGGGGAACGGTTGCCGATGGTATTTCGACCGATAACGGGATCGTAGTGAACAGCAAGTGGTATACCAACCAGTACGGGGGGGAAAACAAGTTCACACAGGTAAATGTCATCGTCAAGGATGTTGACAACATCAGCGATATCGAAACCGCTCTCGATGCGAAGATCAACACGAATGCAAAAGTCCCCTCTGTCAGGATCACGGATGCCACATCGCAGCTGGAAACAGAAACATCCACGCTGAGTACCGTGACAACGTTCATTATGGCAATCGGCGGGATTTCCCTTCTGGTTGCAGCCGTGAGCATCTTCAATGTGATGATGATGTCGGTGAGTGAACGGATACAGGAGATCGGTATCCTGCTCTCCATCGGGACAGAGAAGGGCGAAGTACGCCGGATGTTCATCTATGAAGCATTTATCCTCGGTCTCCTGGGAGCAGGAATCGGGGGGATCAGCAGTGTGATTATAGGATACTCTGTCGTGGATGCGATGATTGGTACAACGGCGTATTTCTTCCAGCCGGCAAGTATCCTATACGTCCCGGCAGCCATGCTCATCGGTGTGGTGGTCTGCGTTATATCCGGAGTATATCCGGCATGGCGGGCATCGAATATGGATCCGATCGATGCACTGAGGAGTGAATAAGAAAATGGCCTGGCTGATTCGAGGTGGCCACATGCGGGGAAGACCTTGTCCGTGCTGCTGAAGTATTATGTCCAGCGGGTCATTTCAAAAATCGTCGTGCCAAACCTGGCACGGATAAACCGGGCAAAAGTGCGAAAAGAGCACCGCTCCCGTTAATTTTTTTTCATGGCAGGCATTTGTTGTCACCGCACTCTTTTTTAAGACGATCGATTATTAACCGGATATCTTACACCCCGAGGTTTAACCAATCCCCACAAAGGGTACATAATTTCACTCCATCGATGAGGGCAATATAAGACCGTCCACATCCATCGGCATGCTGGTGAGTACCGGTAAAGGTAGTCACCGGTGGGGGTGAACCGTACAAGACGAAAAACAACCACATACATGAACCGTTTACGATAGTACCCCAACGTGAGGACTTCTCGTGTTTGGGAAAGGAACACAGGAAACACCGGGATATCCGGTAACACTTCGCGTCCGGCACTGCGGGTGATTCATGGACTTTGAGCAGGTAAAAAAGTCCGGTTGATGGAATACAGTTGAGAGCACACAATCAGGAAAGGCACAGATAACCGGTACCACAAAAGGGTATCACTATCCAGGCAGCGATGATATACCAGAACAGTGAGACCTTACCCGAGGATCTCATTCACGTTCCGACAGTTAAACGACCGGTTACCGGTTTTTTACCCGGTGGGGGCAAAACCTGCAGTGCCCACCGGGTTTCCCGGACCTCAAAAGGATCTTAAATCCCTCATCTACCTTTTTTATATAGTTGTATACAGGATGCGGGTCACGCAGGTTACACAGATATCATTCACCCGCCGGTTCAAATAATCATTTTTTAATTCAGGGTATCACGTTCCCCATGCAGCGAATATAATACCCCGAATGATCAGGAGAATAGAGAATGCTTTCCACCTTTTAAGGGGAGGTATCCGGAGATTAAGGAGATTTATTCCATGAAAAAAAGCAGCATAGTCATGTTGATTGCATCCGCAATCCTCATCGCAGGGATCATGATCGCGGGTTGTACGCAAAGTTCCACAAGTACAGCTACGCCATCCAGTGACAACTCGGTTTCGTCAACCACTCAGGCCCCGACGGACACCCAGCAATCCGGCGGGAGCAGTGCGGCGCCGTCCGGCACGCCACAGTCGGGTGCACAGACAAACAGCACCGCACCTTCAGGTACGCCACCGGGTGGACAGATGAATGGTACAGCGCCATCCGGTGCTGCACCCTCGGGAACAATGCCATCAGGTACGCCCCCATCTGGTGGCACCCCCCCGGCACAACAGTAACGAAGACAGGAATGAAACAGTGGCAGATGGCGGTAGGGAAAAATCAATTCCCTTTTTATTGAACCTTGCCGGTCACCCTGCCAAATCCAATCCTTCGAGATCTTTGAGAAGTTCTGCGACCGAGGTGTACCGGTCCTGCGGCCGTTTCCGGAGGCATTTTTCGATGATCGCATTAACAGCGTCCGCATTCCTTCCTTCCGATATCGCCGGTGCCGGTTCATCGTGCAGGATCGCATGTGTGACCTCACCCATGCCGTCCCCGGCAAACGGTACATGCCCGGCCAGCATCTCGTAGAAGAGAACACCCATCTGGTAGATATCTGTCCACGGCCCCGGCTCACCGTAGATGTTGGGGGCCAGCTGTTCCGGCGCGGCATACTCTAATGAGAACCCGATGAGGCCGGACTGCTTGGTCCCCTGTGCCTTGGAGAGCCCCCAGTCGGTAATTTTCGGCATCCCTTCAGGAGTAAGAAGGATATTTCCGGGTTTGATATCCCGGTGGACGATCCCCTGGTCATGGGCATACCGGAGGCCCTCTGCAATACCGGTAATGATCACCGCCGCCTTCTTTTCATCGATGGGAAAATGCATCTCCGCCAGGGATGATGCAACATATTCCATCTCGATATACGGACGGGGGAAGATATTTGCTCCATAGAGTTCGACAATATTTTTGTGATGGAGCCCTTCCCAGATCGTGAGTTCTTTTGTGAACTGGGTTCCGGTCACCTCGTCGAACCTGATCGGGACTTTTACCGCGACATAGCGGTTGTTTGTCTCGTCCCATACCCGGAATACGCGGGAAACTCCGCCCTCGGCGATATATTCCGCATCCGGGTATTTTCTCTCAAGCGCTGCTGGCAGGTGAATGGCATAGTCCTGACCGTGTTCACCGGTAAGTGATGCATCAGCCGGTTTTTTTACAACTGTCGCATTCCGTGACTCATACGGGTTTTGATCGGCAAGGGGATGATCCTGCCCTTTTCTGCGGTACCGTTCAAACCAGATCCCGCCTGCTGCAGAGATCAAAAGGGCGACCGGGATCAGCCACCAGAACTGGATCAGGAAACCCACCAACGGGTTGGGTGGTTGTCCCTGCGGATTTTTTCCTGACTGGAGCGCACCGGTGAACGGTGACTGGGATGAGCCGGAAGTGACGGATGCCTGCGCGTTATCCGGCTGGAGGGAGGATTGAAATCCTGCAGGGGGTTCAAGACCGCCCAGCGGAGATGCGTTGACTGCCAGTGCAGATTTTGTGAGTTTATATGACAAAGGAGGACTGACAAGCGGTGCCGGATCCGTTATCCCCACGGCACCACCGGGACTATTCTTGCCGGCCGATGCGATGGTAAATAGCTCATCTCCGACTCCGTCGCCGGTACTGTCAGTCTCACCGGCTCCGGCCCAGAAGTTCCCCAACGGGCCGGAGAAATCCTTGCCCTGGTACTGGTAATCCTGCCGGGCCGAGAACCAGGCAGTACCTGCAGACTGGCTGATGGCATCGACCGAATTATTGAATGAATTAAGGAAAAATGTATTGGACTGGGACATGCGGTCCACATCGACGCCAACGCTGTTACCGGTGATGGTGTTGTCAGAGAAGATATTATTGGATGCAGATTTCAGTTCGAGGCCATGGTCATGTCCCACCACCGTGGTAGAACTGATCCGGTTGTTGTTCGACAATACGAGGATGCCGTAGGATGCATTGCCGGCGATGGTCACGCCATTTATGGTGATTCCGTCAGCGGAAAGAGTGAGACCCGCACCGGACCCGCTGGATACCATAATGGGGGGATCGTCTGAATCAAGCGCGCCAAATACGAGGGATCGGTCAATGACGAAATTCCCGTAATAGGTTCCCCCGGCAAGGAAGATGCTGTCGCCGTTCGTTGCGTTATTGATCACGTCCTGGATCGTCCCTGCAGAACCTTTTCCGTCGTACGTAACCACTTTTGCCGAAACCGGTGAAACGACGATGACAAGCGCAAAGAGTATGCATAAAAAAACAGCGATACATCGTGCCTCCGGCATCTTACTCCTCCACATGTCAGAACGGGCATCCCCGGACCCGTGAACTATTCATTACTTATCTGCGATAAAAAGGAACCGGGCTGCGCTCTCTCCCAGAGCACAGTCAATGATATCCCCGTCTTTGAGGCCGGTCTTGTGCATGGGGGCGATGAGATCTGAGTTCACGTACGTACCCCCGGAACTACCACGATCCTCGACCTGCCAGCCATCTGCGGACCGGGAGATGATCGCGTGGGGTTTTGTAATTCGGGTAACCATCATATACTCTTCGGGAAGGACAATATCACTCTCACCGCTCCGTGAAGGGATATCTGGATCGATCCGGCCTACAGCGATATGATCTTTTTTCAGGAGAAACGTCTGGCCTGCCTTGCTCCCGTTCATAAGGTGAAGTGCCGGGCAATTCGTGCCCGATTCTTTTATGACCGCCGCCCGCACCGATTCGAGTTTTTGCTGTATTTCGCCAAACCCAATCGGGATGTTCACCCGGGAAAAGACACCGAGATTCCTGATCAGCATCTCGAGGCTGCCCTCGGCAAGGGAAAATTTCCAGACCGGGTGGATGCCCTTTACGGTTTCCCTCCCAAAGCCAGCCTCTTTTTTTACAAGGCCGATATGGACGAGCTGATCGATGTGCTTTTTGGTATTTGCGTAGCTGGTGTCGATACGAGAGGAGATCTCGCTTATCTCCTTTGGTTCCCGTTCAATTACCTTGAGAATTTTGAGCCGCACCGGGTTGGAGAGGACTTCAAGGTATTCGGATAATTCCTGGATAAACTCCGGATCTGTTGAAACACTCACCGTCTTTTTCTCTGCCATGCCAGATTACCCCGGATATTTGTATGACGTACACAGGAACGACAGGTACGCTTTAGCATACTATCATTTCGTGGAATAAAATAGGTTGGCATTTTTGTTGCCTTGGGTGCAACTCAAGGGAAATCCCCTTCTGACTCTCTTCAACTGGGGTGGGAAATACGGGACGGCCCGTTACAGAGCGTGATGGATGATCCCGAGGAGTTCAATATATATCTTTCAGGGAGGTTGCTTCTACCGGCGCCATCTCATCAATATATCCATCGCAATGCGAAGGAATCTGCAACAGAACAGAGATCCCGGGAACGTACCTGCAGGAATTGTCCCGGTATGCCGGCCCTGCAATTCCGTTGCCGAAGGGGGTAAAATTCCGCGATGCCGAAAAGGAGATGAACTCCTTTTCCGGCCCGGATGCAGGAGCGAATAGCCATGACAGGTGCCGGATGTTCTGTCCGGATAAATACCAGAGGGAGCCACAGAAAATGACGCCCGGACACGAGTGGTTTATTAAATCATTCACGTTCCAGGATTCGGGCCGGAAGACGGCCACCCAGTTTGCGACCTTTGTGGCGATCTCCGTTTCCTGTCTCATCGTCAACCTCGGGATCGTCTGGCTGGCGGTCACCTTCCTCTCATTAGCCCCTCTCGTGGCAAAGGTCATTGCCACCTGCTGTGCGTTCCTCAGGAACTACCACGGGCAGAGCAGGTTCACGTTCCGGTCCGGAGAGGGAACATGAAGGGCGACACAAATCCAGAAGGTGACGGGAATGCTGCACAGGCTCCCGGGCCTGAAAAGAGAAGCCTTGCATCGAAGGAGAACCTGCCTTCAATCCGGGAGCTTATGCAGAGCATCAGAAAAGAGAAGGAACATGAGGCCATCGTTCAGGGAGTCATCATTATGAGATTGCAGGCACTCTTTTTCCCGGGTTCAGGTGCACCTTTTGGGCGTTCAGATTTTTTTTGCGATCCACCTTGAGTGCATACTATCATTTTTAACCGTGATCTACCCGGTCATTGTTTCCCGATAAGATTCTCGATAAGAGGAAGATCCGTTTGCAGAATAAAAAAATCCGGACACGTTGTTGAACATTTTAAAAAAGTACAACAAGGCTATCGAAATTTTATAAAAAAATCCGGTAAGGTTGGTGACATTTTCAAAAAAATCCAAACCGTGAGGGGGCGCCCACAATCCCTGCGTGAGGGCTCAAGGGAAACCACTAGTTTTTGCGTACAATGTCGCGGGGATCATGGTTTCCCGGCAGGGTTCGATCCATTCAATCTGGAAACTAATCCCGGGAGAAATTATCACCGATCACCACCAACCCGGTACTCCCATGATTCTTGTGGACTGGCAGCTCCGTGACCGCATCGCCCGGGGCCATATCAAAATCGATCCCTACGATCCAAACCTGGTACAGCCCAACTCAGTTGACATCCGGCTCGGGAACCACTTTGTCTGGTACAACCCGGGCACGCAGGTTATCGACCCGTACGACAAGGCGAGCGTAACCGCCGATGTGGGCGAAACTCACGCCGACTCTTTTGTCCTCGTACCGGGTCAGTTCGTACTCGCTGAGACCCTTGAATGCATTAGTCTCCCGGATAACATTGTTGCCACCATCGAGGGCAAGTCAAGCATCGCCCGGCTCGGTGTCACCCTGCACCAGACCGGCGGTTGGATCGATGCCGGGTTCCGGGGCACGATTACCCTTGAGATGGCGAACGTAAATGCACGGCCGGTCAAGGTCTACACCGGTATGCCGATCGGCCAGCTTGTTTTTTACACGACCGAGCGGGCAGAAAACCCGTACGACAAAAAGACCGATGCAAAGTACCTCGACCAGCGTCAGGCAACTCTTTCCCGGTATCCCGGGAATAAACAATCGGGTGAATCCTTATGGAAAAGCCCGGAGTCAGCAGGGTGCCGGGGGCAATGAGGGTATATACCTTAAGATCCCATTTTATACGAATAACCGTTCCGGATTGGAGATGAAGCAATGCGACTTCTTCTGATACATTCAGATTACATCGAATACGAAGCAAAAAAGAAGACAAAGATGGCAGAGGAGGGAGCCGTCCTCGCGGATCGCGAAGAAGACGCGCTTACGGTCTTTTCTGCGGTTGAGTCCATCGATGAAGAGGACATGGAGGGCGTCATCCTCCAGGCCATCGAAGAGGTAAAGAAGACCGCCGGGCAGGTGCACACGGACAAGATCGTCATCTACCCGTACGCCCACCTCTCAAGCGACCTTGCACGGCCCGACGTGGCAGTACCGGCCTTAAACGCTCTTAAGGAAGGCCTTGCCGCTGAAGGCTTTGCCGTGAAGCGTGCGCCGTTTGGCTGGTACAAGTCCTTCAAGATTTCCTGCAAGGGTCACCCGCTCTCTGAGCTCTCAAAGACCATTGTGCCCGGCGGAGAAGAAGGTGAAGCGGTCTCGAAGAAGCCGGGCAAAAAAGAGGTCACCCACGACTGGTTTGTCCTGACCCCTGACGGAAAGTCCCACGACTACCACCAGTACCTCGACAACACACCGTTTGGCTGCCTCGTGAAAAAGGAGCTCGGCGTCGCAGAACCGACCGGCGGCGAACCGGCCCACGTCGACCTGATGCGCTCAAAGGAACTCGTCGACTACGAACCGGCAAGCGATGTCGGCTGCCTGCGCTGGCTGCCTAAAGGCAAGCTCGTCCGTGATCTTCTCGCCGATTATGTCCTTGCCCTCGTGCTCCCCTATGGGGCGACCCCGGTTGAGACCCCGGTCATGTACGACCTTGGCGATAAGGCGATCTGCGAGCACGCGGCAAAGTTCGGCGAGAGGCAGTACCGGTTCAAGAGCAACAACCGGGACATGATGCTCAGGTTTGCCGCCTGCTTTGGCATGTTCTCGATCATGCGGGACATGCACATCTCGAAAAACACCCTCCCCATGAAGATGTACGAGCTCTCCACCTACTCCTTCCGGCACGAACAGAAGGGTGAAGTGATCGGGTTAAAGCGCCTGCGCTGTTTCACGATGCCCGACATGCACTCGCTCTGTACTGATATGCCCGAGGCGATGAAGTGCTTCGAGGAGCAGCTTGCCATAGGCTGGCAGACCGGCCGGGACTTCGAGACGAAGCTCGTCGCCGCGTTCCGGTGCACGAAGAAGTTCTACGATGAGAACGAGGCATGGGTTAAGAAGATCGTAAAGGAGTCCGACTGCCCGATGCTCATTGAGATTTTATCCGAACGTGTCCATTACTGGGAGGCCAAGATCGACCTTGCGGCCATCGATGGCCAGAACCGCCCGATCGAGAACCCGACCGTCCAGATCGATGTCGAGAGCTCGACCCGGTTTAACATCAAGTACTTCAAGGATGACGGCACGCCCGTTTTCCCGCCCATCCTCCACTGCTCCCCGACTGGGAGTGTCGAGCGGGTGATCTGTGCGATCCTCGAGAACATCTCGACCCAGAAAGTTCCGGCCCTGCCGACCTGGCTCTCGCCGACCCAGGTACGTGTCGTGCCGGTTGCCGAGCGGCACACCGCGTATGCACAGGAAGTCTGCGACGCTCTCAACGTGCAGAGCATACGGTGCGATATCGATGACCGCGAAGAGAGCGTCGGAAAGAAAGTCCGTGAGGCAGGTATGGACTGGGTGCCCTACGTGATTGTTATCGGTGACGAGGAAATGGCAAATAAGAAACTCACCGTTACCATCCGCCGGAAATCTGAGCCAAACAAGCCCTTCAAGGAGCAGATGACCGCAGACGCCCTTGCCGCTGACGTAAGAAAAGAGATCGCAGGTAAGCCGTTCCGTCCGCTCTATACCCCGCGCAAGCTCTCCTTAAAAGCGCGGTATATCTGAATTCCTTTTTCATTTTTTATTGAAGCAATGTCCTGAAGCGATCATCAGTCTTTTATCAGGTGCAGTGATCCGGATCGTAAAGGATCACGTGGGATGAATCAGTCTTACCCCCGCAATCACCAAAAACGGAGGTATCAGTATCATGGAAAAACGGGTTCTCCATTCAGGATTCCTTTGTGTAAAAATAAGCCTGTGGTTACTCCGCCGGCCCGCATCTCCACTTCCCCCGGGGAATAACCATCTCGAACCGCGAGCCTGCCCCGGGCACACCGGTCTCTTTTATGGAGATGCCGGTGATGGCAAGAATGTCCCGGACCAGAAACAGGCCAAGGCCGGACGACTTTGCAGAACCGGATGACGTGGTAAACCCGCGCTCGAAAATTAGTTCCTTCTTGTCCTGCGGGATTCCTACGCCGTCATCCTCATAAATGAGGGTGCATCCGGTATCGGCAGGTGTGCACCGTATCCGTATGTGCCGGACATGCACACCGTGACGCAGCGAATTGTCGCAGAGGTTGTACAGCACTTTCCCGAACATCGGGTCGGCAAAAACGGCAAAACCCGGTGCCGGTTCCTCAAATGCGATCTCCCCCACATCAAAGTGCGATCTCACATTCGCAAGTATGGGTGTGATCTCCTGCCAGACCGGGGCTGTACCCCCGAGAGACTCATAATCTTTGGTAAAATCGATGTGGTGCCGGATGGCGTTTGCCGACGTTTCTGCCTTGTCAAGGAATCCGATCAGCTGGGGGTCACGCAGGGAACTCCGTATTAGGTCGAGATATCCGAGCACACCGGTAAGTTTGTTCTGGATGTCGTGGCGGGTGATACTCGTGAGGATGCCCAGTTTATGGTTGGCATACGCAAGCGCTTCCATTGCCTGTATCCGGTCGGTAATATCATAGGCATAGATCCTGAGGGAATTGGGTCCCGGGGCAAAGGAGATCGATTCGTTAAACGAGCGCTCCTTGAGGTGCACGATGCGATTGATCATGATCGGCTCCGCCGGATTGAGTGTTTTTACAACTGCATCGAAGTCCGCCGGCAGGAACGCAGCCGGGTCATCCGGGAGCCCGAGAGATGAGAGCACCGCAGCGGTTGCCGGGTTGGTATAGGTTATGGTCCGGTCCGGCCGGACCTCGATGACCGGGTTCGGGTTCATCTCCGGGTAGGAGACAAGCCTCTGGATCTCGTGTTCTGCCTGTTTTTTTCCCGTCAGATCCACGAAGACGACAAGTACCTGCTCTTCTCCATGGATCGAGAGCGTGGTCAGGGTGACATGGGTCTCGCGGGTCGTCCCATCAGTTCTCAGGGAGACCCAGGGAAATGTCTGCGGCGTTTCCCGTGCTGCCTCAAGATACTCCCGTGCGGCATAGGCAGATGCCCTGCCGTCCGGCTGGTACCGGGGAAAGAAGTCCTTTATGTCGTGCCCGATGAGATCCTCGCGGGTGCCGGCAAACAGCCGCATCGCCGCTGCGTTACAGTCAAGGATCCTGTCGCTTACAAGGAGGATGGCATCGGCAGTGTTTTCAGACACGGCCCGGTACAGCCCCCTTTCTTCCTCAAGGGCCTCTTCTGCCAGCCGGCATTCGTGGATATCGAAGCAGGAGTACGTGATCCCGGTCTCCGTCCCATCCGGTGCAGGGCCGGGTATACGGACTTCGCGGATCCACCGGTATTCGCCGGCATTGTTCCGGAGACGGTACTCCACTTCTGATGGCCCCTGGTGATTGTCCTGCGTCCTCGCGATTTCCCGGTAACGGTCGCGATCGTCGGGATGGATGCCCTCCATCCAGCCATCACCTGTTTCATCTGCAGGAACTCTTCCGGTGAACGCGAGCCATGCTTTGTTGAAAAAGATACATTCACCATCAGGATTGGACCTCCTGACAGGATTTGGCAGGCTGTCGAGGATGGAAACAACACAGTTCCGGTCATGCTTCAGTGCGGCCCCGGCCTTTTTTTGTCCGGTTATATCCCACAGGGTAAGGTTCATGGCACCCTGACCGTCCCGGTTTTTGATCCACACAGCCCGGACCGCCGCATCGAACTGTATCCCCTCCTCACGGATGAGCCGCAGTTCTCCCTGTGCGGTCCCGTTCTCTTTGCATGTCCGCGCGAGCTCGACAAACCGGGGATCTCCTGTGCCGGCAAGACCGCCGCCCTCTGCTGAGCGCAACGCCTCTTCTGTCCGGCCGAACAGCCGGCATGCCGCCGGGTTTGCGGCAAGGACCGATCCCTCTGGCGTTGTTACCACGATCGCTGCGCTTGCCGTCTCAAAGAATACCAGGTACTGCTGCCGTTCTTCTTCGAGGCGGTCCATCCGCCGCTTGCGGTCTGCGACATCGGTGATAAACGCGTAAGTGCAGGGCTGTCCGCTGGTCTCATCGGTCATGGCCTGAAGGAAGCACTCGACCGGCAGGATGGTGCCGTCTTTTGTGCGGATGGTGCTCTCGTAACGCTCCGGTATTTTTGTGGTCATTACCCGCAGGAACCGTTTCTCATCAGCAGTTGTACCGCCAAAAAAGAGGCTGGTCAACGGGAGCGCAAGCAGTTCATCCTCAGTGTATCCGAGCATGGCGCAGAGGCTTGAGTTTACCGCTCCGGTGCTCCCGTCAGGGAAGACCGCGGCAAAGGGAACAGATGAGGACTCTATCCCCCCGGCAAGGAACCGTGTGCGTTCCCAACTGCCGTGGGAGCCCTTCCCCGCCCTGCGCTGGAGCGTTTTTTTGTCAAGCTGGTCGAGCGCCGATGAGAGCGTGGTGCCAAGGAGCGCGAGCTGCTCCGACTCATCATCAGAAAATGCATACGGCTCACCGGAACAGAGGGTGAGGACCCCAACGATCTGGCCTTTGAGCCGGAACGGTACGGCAGCCAGTGACCGGTACCCCTGACGGTGTGCCTCTTCCATCCATGGTTTTGGATCCGTTGTGGTATCGTGGCATGTTACCGGTATTCCCGAACGGATGGCGTCACCGACAAGTCCTGTGCCCTGATCTGCGTCGGCGATCCGGAATCCCTCTTTTGGCAGGCATTCCCCGTCCCCGGCGTGCGCTACCGGCCTGATGATGCCGGCGGCGTGATCGAAAAGTCCAATCCACGCCATCCCGATCGCATCTTCATCAGCAGCGATCCGGCAGGTGCCGGCGAGCAGTGATTCAAGATCCCGGGCTTGTGCGACGGCTGCACTGACCCGTGAACTGATTGCATAGAGCCGGTTTGCCGCCCGTATCCGCCGGGCGGCAGTTGTGCGGAGGGTGACCTCCTGCACCACTCCGATGATCCCTTCCACCTCACCGCGTGCGTCCCGCAGAGGGGAGAAGATCGCCCGTGCCCAGCCGCATTTCCCGGAGACGGGATACTCGTACCGGGAATCCGGGGTGGCAACGATCTCACCGGCCATCGCCCGAACCGGTGGGGAATCCGGTCCTGTCCCGTGCAGGAATGGCAGCATGTCGGCAAGCGGTTTTCCGCAAGCGTCCCGGCTCGCAATCCCGGTGATATCCTCCATTGCCGGGTTCCACCGGGAAAGAACCAGTGCCGGGGTGCAGACAAGGATCCCTTCCCGGGCACCGGCAAGTATGCCCTCTGCGGATGCGCTTGTTGCCTGCAGCATCGTGGCCTCCCGTACCTGTTCGGTGATGTCGGTCAGCGTGACAAACAGCAGACTGGAATTTCTCCCGGGATCCTGGACAACCGAGCCGTCCAGTGAGACAACCGTTGTGCAGCCCCCGTTTCGGGCGAGGGCAAATCGCTCTGCATGGATACTGCCGGAGTGTTTAAGTTCCAGGAGACCGGCAGAAAACCGCGCCTGATCTTCCCCGATGATAAACCCGGCAAGGTCTCTCCCGGTTACCGTGTCTTCGGGACAGCCAAGCAGCACCAGGGCGGCCCGGTTGATGTCTGTAATAAGTCCGTCTTTGGAGAGCGTCAGGCAGGCAAGCGGTGCCTGTCTGAATGTCTCCTCAAAGAGGGCAGCACGTCTGGTATGGGTTTGATGAGTTTCGTTTTTTTCTGCGACCTCGTGCCCCCCTGACGTATCACCCTCCTTTTTGTCGTCCGGGATTTCGGTCAGCAGGCCCTGCACACCTGTGCACATTGCCTGATCCATCTGCGGGCGGCACGAGGCACACACCCGGCAGGACTGCCTGCTCTTACTGGTCAGCCTGAACTCAAACCGGGAGGTCATGCCTTGTTTTACCCGTGCAAAATGGTGGGCGACGAGTGGGATATCTTCTGCACAGACCAAGATGGCAAAGTCCTTTCCTGTCACATCTTTTGGATCGTACCCGAAACGGCTTATACGGGAACTGGCATAGGTGAGGATCCCTTCATCGTTGACGGTAAAAACGATACCGGTGAGATTTTCAACGAGCGAACGGTATGCCTTTTCAGACTGGCGGAGTGCCTGCTCGCTCTGCCGCCGTGCAACGGCAGATCGTATTTTTGTCTCGAGCTCCGCAAACCGGGCCCGGGGCAACTCCCCTTTCTGGACGTAAAAGTCCGCGCCGGCATTGAGAGCCTCGATCGCAACATCTTCCCCGCCTTTGCCGGTAAAGAGGATAAATGGCATCCCTTTACAGCGGGGACGGAGGTATTTTAAGAACCCGATACCGTCCATCCCCGGCATCTGGTAATCGGAGACCAGCGCCTCATATCTCTCTTTTTTAAGTTTCCCGATTGCCTCCTCTGCCGATGCAGCGGTTTCGACCCTGAACTCACCGCCCCGCTCCAGAAAAATTTTGGTTACTTCAAGGAGTGCAGGTTCATCGTCAACCAATAAAACCGGGATCATGGCTACCTCCAGCGGCACCAGGTCAGAAACTTAGTATATTCCCATCGTTTTTCAGAATAAATAATGGTATATGTCTCATCCTGCCTGCCCGACAGCATAGCAACCTGAAACTATGATAAACAGTGCACAGATAATCAAATTTAAAAAAATCGTCGGATCTCACGCCAGTGTCCGATACATTATCCAAGAAATTGTTGTATGGCGGTTTTGAGTTCGTTGAAGGTGACCGGTTTCTGGAGGATGCCCAGTTTCGGGTCATGAAGTTCTGCCATCTTCCCGGGCACCGTGGGCGATGCGGTAAAGAGGATCACCGGGATCTCCCGCTGGTTATATTCCGTCCGCAGCCGATCCAGAAATTCCCAGCCTGAAAGGGGTGACATCATGATATCAAGCAGGATCAGGGCAGGCGGCTGGGATCTGACATAGTTCAGTGCATCGAGTCCGTTGGGGATAAGTACTGGCTCGTATCCCAGTTTTTTCAACAGGATCTCCATAAGGTCGAGGATAGGCTGGTCATCTTCGACAACTACAATCTTACGCGTCATGGTTATCACCTTTGTCTGGCCGTTTTTTGGGGATATGAATGGTAAATGTGCTCCCAATGTTCATGATACTGTCAACGCTGATGTATCCTCCGTGCAGCTGGACATATTTTTTTGCAATCGCAAGGGACCGCCCGGGCACACCGGTGCTCTGCCCAAGAGACCCGGTGCCCCCATCGTTTTTGGGTTTGAATATCTCATCGAGCTGGGTCTCGGTGATACCCACACCGTTGTCCTGTATGGCAAGCCGGTGGAACGGGAGGGTGGGCGAGCCCCGGTACGTAATCCAGATCTTTTTTGGCGGTTTGGAGTAGGTCATCCCGTTTGTAAGCAGCACATCGAGGACATAGGATAGTTTCTGGCGATCGGCCTCAAAAACAAGGTCAGGCGGGATATCGATTGCAACCTCTGCCTTAATCGCATACCCACCGTTTGCGATGACGGCATTGACCATTCCCCGCACGGAGAAAACAGAATAGTCAAGGCCGGTCTCCTCGACCTCAAGGACCGAGAGTTCCAGCATCTGGTTGATGATCTGGCGCTCCTGGTCGACACTTTTGGCGCACCGCTCAAGGATCTGCCGGGTCTCCTCGGTCACTCCAAAAGACTTCGGGTCCTGGAGAAGCAGGTTGAGGTACCCAAGGACCGGCTGGAGCGGCGTCCTGAGTTCGTGGGCAACGGCACGCATCATCTCGCGCCGGCGTTCTTTGGTCTGCTCCACCCGTTCACGGTATTCCTCCCATTCGGTATTATCGATGACATTGATGAGTCCGGCGGGCCGGTTGTTGCGGGTGATGGGAGTAAAATAGAGAACTGCCCGCCGGATCTCACCACTCTTTGTGATAAACCGGAACTCCGCCCGGTCCGGGACCGGTGCCACTGTATCCCATCGGCCGGCAAAAGCCGCGAACCGTTCCCTGTCCTCAACAATGACACTGTCCGCAAGATCCTTTCCGGTGCATTCGTCCGGTGTGTACCCGGAGAAGATGGAGAATGCAGGGTTCGCAAAGAGGATTCTCGTGCGATCGGTGATCACCATGCCGGTGGGCGAGTTCTCGGTCACCTGCCTGTACTGGGTTGAACTGTCGACTGCCTCCTGTCGGACAAGTTTTTCGGTATTGATATCGATAACCGAACAGCTGACAACGGTGTCGTCGATCCGGCTCCAGGAGAGGTTGACCCAGTGGGGTTCCTTTGTTTTTGTGGCAAAGCAGGTCTCGAAATTCCTGATGTCCTCCCCGGATCCGAGGTGTTCAAAGAACCGGCGCTGGAAATCGTGGGAGGAGAAGAGTTCAGCAAAGGTCATCCCGCTGAGTTCTTCAACGTTATAGCCGAGCATCCCTGCGACCTGCTGGTTGGCAAGCCGGATTTTAAAATTGTTCTTCTCAAAAAGGATGACTCCGAGAAGTGAGTTCTCAAAGATGCTGCGGTACCGGGCCTCTGAGACCCGGATGAGGTTCGTGAAGTACACAACTGCGAGCGCGACGCAGACAAAGAGCACTGCCTGGCCGGTGGCCGACCAGAGAGCGAATGTATCCGGGAAGAGCGAGAAGTACACGAGACACTCATACACGATCCCGCAGATGCCGGCGAGGATGATCCCGCGCCGGGGATAGAAATAGGTCGCATACAGGATGGGGAAGTAGAAGAGCTGGGGATAGAGTGCACCGATATTCTGGGCGAGAGTGATCGCCGTAATCAGGATGGAGGAGAGTGTCAGGGACGCAATAACCGTGAAGCGGACAATATCCGTATGAGTGAACCTGTGTCCCCAAAGGGCGATCTGCCGTTCCATTACCAGTGTGAATTAACCCTGGTAACGTATAAATCTGTCATTATTGTTCCCCCTCTTCTTTATAAAATAAAGTACGGGGATTACAGGACAAGGGGTCTTAATTTCTCAATTACCCGGTTGACCTGCGCAACTGAGGTGCCGATGTAGGCATCCGGTGCGAGGAGAGTAACGAGATCGTCCCGCGAACAGAACCGGATCACTTCGGGGTCAGCTCCAAGCACATCGGCAAGCGGCCGGCTCTCGGCAAGTGCCTGCATGCTTGCCATCCGCACGCGTTCATGGGCATCCTGACGGTTCATGCCGCGCCGGGTGAGTTCGATCATAACGGATTCTGCCATGTTGATCCCGTGGAGGAACGCGAGGTTGCGCCGGATCGCGGCACGGTTGATCACCAGTTTGTCGAGCACGGTTGTCATGAGCCGGAGACAGTGATCGGTAAGGATGGATGCTTCCGGGAAAATCACCCGCTCGCAGGAAGAGTTGGTGAGGTCCCGCTCGTCCCAGAGCGTGTTGTTGAGGAGCGCCGGCTCAACTGAGGAACGGATAATCCGGGCAAGGCCGCAGACCTGTTCGGATTTTATGGGATTTCTTTTATGCGGCATCGTGGACGAGCCCACCTGCTTTGCGCCGAATGCCTCCTCAACCTCCCCGATCTCGGTGCGCTGGAGCGAGCGGATCTCAATCCCGATCTTGTCGAGCGTTGTTGCGACATTGGCAAGGAACATGAAGTACTCCGCATACCGGTCGCGCGAGATCACCTGGTTTGAGACATCCACGGAAGAGAGGTGGAGCCGCTGCATCATCGTGGCCTGAACGTCCATCCCCATTGGCCCGATCGCTGCCTGCGTCCCCACCGCACCGGTCATCTGCCCGACCGCGACCCGGGGGCGCAGCTGTTCCAGCCGTTCGATATGCCGGCCCACCTCGCTTGCCCAGATGGCGAACCTGAGGCCGTACGTGATCGGCACTCCCTGCTGCCCGTGCGTCCTCCCCACTGCCACAAGGGTCGTTGTCTCTTCGGCCCTGTGTATCAGCACCCGGAGGAGGTTGCGCAGCTTTGTATCGATAAGGTCCATTGCCTGCGCCAGCTGGAGGCCGGTCGCTGTATCGAGGATATCGTTTGAGGTGGCGCCGTAGTGCACCCACCTTCCGGAATCGCCGCAGACCTCGGTGATGGATTTTACGATCGCCATCATGTCGTGGCTGATCTCTGCTTCGATCTCTTTTGCCCGGGCAAGGGACGCCGTCTGTGCGTTCTGTGCGATCTCCCCGGCCGCAGCCTCGGGGATCAGGCCATGCGCTGCCTCTGCCTGTGCGAGCGCGACTTCCGCGGCAACAACACAGGAGAAGCGGTTCTCCTCGCTCCAGATGGCTCGCATCTCCGGTGTGCCGTACCGGTACTCGATGGGGTGGACTGCCATAGGAACAGATGGGTTGTGCGGGAATATTAGCATTGAGCCTGTTTGCCTGCGGAACCATGCAGGTCCTATCCGACGCCCATAAAACCCTATAGCGCCAAACGTATTCCGACAATGGAAAGTTTCGATCCCTTCTTCCCGTATGCGGAATACCGCCCCCACCAGCGCGAGATGCTCGCATTTGCCGCAGAGGTCGCCCGCGAGGGGGGTATCGGTATGATTGACGCTCCGACCGGGAGCGGGAAGTCGAGCGTGGTTGCATCCCTTCTTGCCGAACGCAAAGACCGGAAACTTGTGATCGCTGTCCGCACGGTCAGCCAGCTCACCACCTTTATACGGGAACTCGCGCTTGTCAAAAAGAAGCAGCCGAAGTTAAAGACCGTGTACCTTGTCGGAAAAAAGAGCATGTGTCCCCTGGGCGGCGAAGGAGACGTGTACCGGCGCTGCGAGGGTGTCAAGACATTTTCATCCTCGCTCATGCGCGACCGGGCTGAGAAAGGTGCCCTTGTCCCGATAAAAGATCCGTTTATTGTCCAGCAGATCCGGAGAATGGACCGTGAGCACCCGCTTCTCTGCCCGTATTTTATCGCGAGCAAAATGTTCGTGTCCGGGGATACCGGCGGCCTCAAGATGGTGCCTTCGACTACGGTGCGCTCGAAATCAGATCGGGTGCTCACCGATCCCGTCCGGCCGCAGGAACTGGCCGGTTTTGCCGGTGACATCTGCCCGTACGAACTGATGATGCACGCGGCAAAGAACGCGGACGTGATCATCCTCAATTACCACCACCTCTTCGACCGTGAGATCCGGGAGCAGCTGTACGCGAACCTCAATGTCGAGTCACAGGATGTAATGCTCCTGATCGACGAGGCCCACAACTGCGGGGACACGATCCAGTCGATCGAGAGTGTCGGGCTTGCACAAAAGGATCTTGAGCAGGCAATCCGCGAACTCTCGGGCATGAAACGCCACCACAAGGGGGCAGAGGCAGTGCAGCACGTCCTTCCCCGGCTCACCGAGTTTATCCGTGGCCTCGCAAACTCGACCGAACCCGAGGACTGGTTCGATCCAGGTATCTTCGACCGGATGGTAGTCAAAGGTTCGCTCTGGAAGGACATGGATGATATCGTCGACGAACTCATGGGCCTTGCCGAGACGATCCGGGACAGGAACCAGAAGGCCGGCGAGTTCCGCGAAACTGCAATCGAGCGCCTGACCGTTTTCCTGTACCGGCTCTCGCAGTCCTCCCATAACCCCGCGTACCTTACGATCTACAAAAAAACCGAGGAGGGGATCCTCCTTGAAGTGCGAAATATCGACCCGTCCGCCCCGCTCACCGAGATCTGTTCCCAGCATGCCTGCTGCATCCTGATATCAGGTACGCTCTCGCCGGTCGAAAGTTACCGGCGCCTCTATTTCAACAACGCGAAGGTCGCCACCCTCGCGCTGCCTAATTCTTTCCCAAAGGAGAACCGGCTCATCTGCTGTGCGACCGACATCACCACGGCCTATTCCCTCAGGCAGAACAAGGAGAATACGGATCGGGTTGTGCGGTACATCACCTCGTTTGCTGCACTCAAAAAGAACCGGGCGATCTACTTTCCCAGTTACCAGATCCTCGAAACCTACGCTTCGCTTGCCGCCGATGCGATCAGCAGGCGCAAAATATATGTCGAGCCCCGGGACGCGGCAGGAGCCGGCGCCGCGCTCAACGAGTTCCTCTCGCTTCCTTCGCAGGGTGAGTCCGGGATCATGTTTGCCGTGTGCGGTGGGAAGTGGAGCGAGGGACTGGACTACCGTGGCGAGATGCTTTCCGGGGCGATGGTGATCGGCCTCCCGCTTGCCCCCTTTAACCGGGTACGAAAGATGGTCATCGAGTACTTCCGGCATAAGTATGGCGAGGAGGGTGAGTTCCTCTGCTACACGCTGCCGGCGATAAATAAAGCACTCCAGGCGCTCGGCCGCGTGCTGCGCACTCCCGAGGATCGCGGTGTGCTGGTGCTCGGGGAGCGCAGGTTCCTTGAAAAACGGGTGAAATCGGCGCTGCCGGCATGGATTCAGGAAGAGATGTTCGAGTGCGACATCACGCAGTTCCGCGAGGTGATCGCGGGATGGAAGTGACCGGGGGATCGTGCCGGCTCGGTCTCTGGTATGTCCATGTCTGGTGGAGCGGGGAGACGATCCGCCGGGTCAGGTTTGCGCAGACGGGCATCCCCGGTCCGGTCCCGGCTCCGATCCTGAAATACTGTGCCGGCCACATGGTCGATCTTTCGGAGCTCGCCACCATTGCATGCGAAGGAGAGAGTGTCTCCTCCCGGATCTACCGGGCCGTGCGGGAAGTGCCGTACGGCAGCACCGCGACGTACGGGCAGATCGCGGCGCTGGTCGGCACATCGCCACGCGTAGTGGGGCGTGCGATGGCACACAATCCGACGCCGCTTGTCGTGCCCTGCCACCGGATCGTGGCAGCACATGGCATTGGCGGTTTTTCCCCGGCACTCGAAATCAAGGAACAACTTCTCGCGCTGGAACAGAAAGGCAAAAAACGGGCGGGGAAATGAACGGTATGTGCGTCCATCAGCCGGCATCTTTCGGTATCTCTAATTGCCATCCGGAAAAATACAGTACTGGTTCCGGAGATATGCGATGAAGATACTCGTGCTTGGAGCAGGAGCGGTCGGCCTCGCGGTCACCGCAAAACTCTCCAGCGTCTGCGACGTCCATGCGGTCACCCGGAAGCGGACCGCCGATGCCATCAATGCCGGGGGATTACGGCTTACCGGCATCTGGGGTACGGGCACATTCCGTTTCAGCGTTTCTGAGGGCATCCCGGAGGGTGCCCGTTATGACTATATCCTCATCACCTCCAAGTCCCGCGATACCGAAGCGATCTGCCGGCAGTACGCGGATACCCTCCTTGGAACCGAAACTGTCAGTCTCCAGAACGGGATCGGGAACGAGGAGATCATCAGCCGGTTTTCCGACAAGGTGATCGGCGGGATGATCATCACCGGTTTTGAATGGCAGGGGGATGCCGGGGTGCACGTCTCGGTCGAGGCCGGGCCGGCAAAACTCGGCAGGTTCCCGGCAGGTCTCGATGCGCCGGTGAAAATGCTTGTGGACTGCATGAATCAGGCAGGTATCCGGACCGGGGGAAGTGCAGAGATACGTGCGGATCTCTGGGGAAAGACCCTCTATAACTGTGCCCTGAATCCTCTTGGTGCCGTGATGGGAGTGCCGTACGGGAAACTCGCGCAGCCGGCAGCCTGGCGGATCATCGACCAGATCGTCCGCGAGGGTTTTTTGGTCATCCATGCCGAAGGGGTCGGCCTGCCGTGGGAGAGCGCCGATGAGTACCTCACGTACCTCCGCGATGTCCAGCTGCCGGCCACCGCCCTCCACCACTCCTCGATGCTCCAGGACATCACCCGGGGACGACTTACCGAAATTGATTTTTTGAACGGCGCCATCGTGGCAAAAGGAACGGCCCATGGTATCCCGACACCGGTCAATGCCTGTATCGCTGACCTTGTAAAATTCCGTGAATCCTTAAACCGGACCGGGGTGCCGTGATGAGGTCCGCGGTCATCCTTGCGGGCGGCGAGGCACGGCGGGCAAATGGCAAGGAAAAATACTTCTTTACGTACAAGGGAACGACCTTCATTGAACGGCTGGTTGGATCGCTCTCCGGGGTTGTTGATGAAATTGTTATCGTCGCCCGCGATACAGCGCAGTGTACCCGTTTCCGGGAGCTGCAGGGCGTTACTTGTATCAGCGACATCCGTCAGGGACTTGGCCCGGTCGGCGGGCTTCATGCCGGGTCCCTTGCAGCAGGTGGGGATTTTATCTTTGTATCGGCCTGCGATATGCCCTGCATTAATGCCGCGGTGGTCTCGTATCTCTTTGATGCTGTAGGTTCATACGATGCGGTCATCCCCCTGTGGAACGAGCGGATGCTTGAACCCCTGCATGCGGTCTACCGGCGGCCCGCCCTCCTCGCCTATCTTGAAAGTCACACATCCCTCTCGCTGCGAGCTATGGTCCAGTCCCTCAACACCCGGTACGTTCCAGTAGATGAACTGCGTGCATTCGACCCTCAACTCAGGACATTTACGAATATCAACAATCTCGAAGAACTGGAGCACATAAATCGCTTATGAATCAGAAGAGTACAGACAATCGGGCCCTTAAAATGCCCAAAAGTGGCCGGGCGGAACCCTGCAAATTTTTTGGTGTTCCCGGATTTTTCCCCCTATCATTATATGCATTAAGATCCACTGTAAAATAATGAATATGCGAGTGGCAGGGATGTACCACCCTTGTCATTCGGGAGCATACCTGTAACATGGGCCAGTTGTCGTGTGATATGGAGGAGATGCTCCGTCTTTTAATTGTAACCGTGGCATCGGTCAGTGCGATCCTTGGCACAATCTTCTCCCTCACCCACGGGATTTCGGCAGTCTTCCCGTTCCTGTATATCCTTCCCATCATCTGTGTCGTCTATTTCTATCCACGGCATGCGGTCCTTTTCGCGCTTGCTATCAGTGTCATCTATATCGCTCTTGTGTACGTGCTCGGGGCGTTTGATCCCATGCTCGTCGCCGTATCGACCGCATGGTTTGCCATATTTATTGCTCTCGCCGTTGTTGCGTCATCCTATGCAAACGGGATCCTTGAGGAAAAAGCGCGGATCCGGCATATCATGGACAATACCCGTGATGGCATTTTCTGTTTTACTCCCGGCACCATGCGCATCAGGATGGTTAACCAGAAATGTGCAGATTGGCTCCTGTATTCCCGGGATGAACTGGAAGGAGCTCCGGTCAGTACGGTATGGGCTGACGCAGATGCACAAAAACGGTTTATGGACGAGATAAAAACGGGAAAAATCGGCGTGATGTCCGAAGCCATTTTCCGTCAGAAAACGGGGGGTATGCTTCGGTTCATCATCTCTCCACTCTTCCCATCGAAAGATATGATACTCTGTTCGGTCGCGAACGTTACTGATGCACATATCGCCGACGAAGAGATCCGCCAGACTCTTGAAGATCTTGAACGGCAGGTACGGGAACGCACCGCACACCTCGAAAAGATAAATGAGGAACTCAGGGCCGAAATCCTGGAGCGCCGCAAACTTGAACATAACCTCCTGTCCGGTGAACTCAAGGATGAGTACGGGCATAAAGAGGAGAAATAACCATGATCGCGCAGATATCTCCGGTAAAAAAACAGCAGATATACTGGACGGTTACGATCCTCGTCGCGATCATTATCACCCTTTCATCAACCATTTATTCCCTCTCCCACGGTATTTACGAGGTCTTCCCGTTCATCTATTTCCTCCCCATCATCCTTTTTGTCTATTTCTACCCGAACCGGGGCGTCCTCTTCTCGCTTGGGATCAGCGCGGTGTACATCCTGCTCGTTTACCTGTACAGCAATTTCGATCCTCAGGCCGTGGCAGTCTCGACTGCATGGTTTGTGGTTTTTGTCACCATCGGCGTTGTCACGTCATCGTTTGCTACCGGATTACGGGAAGAGGAACGGAAATACCGGGGTATCTTTGAGAACTCGCAGGCCGGAATCTTTACGTTCGAGCTGGATACCCTGCGACTCACCGAGATCAATGGAAAATGCATCCAGATGCTCAGGTACGAGCGTTCCGAACTTATCGGTGTGAACCTGTCGCTAATCATACCCGATGCAGAAAGTCGTGACCGTTTCATCCGGCAGGTCCGCGAGAGCAGGGAGACCGGGGATCTCGAACTGCTTTTTACCGCCCGTGACCGATCGATACGCCAGTTCCTTATCTCTGCATCAGTTACCCCGGGGAATGTGGTGATTTGTTCTGCCATTGATATTACCGCCCGCAAACTGGCAGAACAGGTTATCGAGAGAGCAAATGAGGACCTGGAGCGCCGGGTTCACGAACGGACTGAGGAGCTTATGCGCGCAAACAAGGAGCTCATGGCCGAGATCCAGGAACGTAAACGTTTCGAAGCAGCGATCAGGCTTGCCAACCATAAGCTCAACACCCTTTCTGGCATCACCCGCCACGATATCCTCAACCAGATTACCGCAGTCGTCATGTATCTCTCGCTTATTCAGGAGTCGGAGACGGATCCGGTCATCAATGGATACCTCAAAAAGATTGAGGATGTCACCCAGATGATCCAGAAACAGATAAGGTTCACGCACGATTACCAGGACATCGGTGTGAACGAGCCGCGCTGGCATAACATCACTGCAGCAGTGAACGACGCGGTTGCCGGGCTTGTTCTTGAAAATGTGGGGATCAAACTGCAGGTGGATGATCTGGAGATCTTTGCAGATGCGAATTTTTCGAAAGTATTTTCTAACCTGCTCGAAAACGCGCTTGTTCACGGGAAATACGTAACAGAAATCCGGTTCTTTTATTCGGAAACCGAAAACGATCTCGTGCTCTCATGTGAAGACAACGGGGTTGGCATTCCCGAAGAATCAAAGGAGCGTATATTCCGGCGCGAATATTTCCGCAATACGGGGTACGGATTGTTTTTGATCGTGGAGATCCTTGGTATTACCGGTCTTTCAATCAGGGAGACCGGCACACCCGGGAAAGGGGCCCGGTTCGAGATCCATGTTCCCAAAGGAAGTTACCGGTTCGTTAAACCGACGGGCGATCATGTCCCGATGCATTAAACCGATGAAAATTCTTCGGGACCGTTTATACTGAATTTAAAATAACATACTATGTTGGGCCTGGGTTTTTCGTATACCGGGCATGAGATGAATCCCTGTATCAGATATTCTTCTTCCTGCCGCTTGCGTCCCGCAGGTAGTGCCCGAACTCGCTTTTTTTCAGTTGATCCCCGGAAAAGACCGGGCCGTCCCGACAGACCCGCAGACCATCCGGGTCGATACAGCAGGAACCACAGACTCCGACGCCGCATTTCATGTACCGGTGGAGTGAGAATTCTGTTCTCGAAGCAAACCCAAGGCCATCGATCTTTGCAAGTACCGCCCGCATCATCGGTTCCGGCCCGCAGACCGCGATCCGGTCGTAGGTTGCAAGGCTGATGTCGTTTGTGAGGTCCGTAACAAACCCCTTCTGTCCCAGCGTCCCGTCGTCGGTTGCGATCAGGACATCGGTGCTTTCGTCCAGCTGGTCAATAAAGAGGAGTTCTTTCTCGGTCCGTGCGCCAAGGAGCATCGTCATTACACAATCTCCGCGGGCGAGCGGCAGGAGGGGAGCTGCTCCGACTCCCCCGGCGATGGCAAGCATCTTCTCGCCTTTGGTAAACCCGTTCCCGAACGGACCCCGGATACCAAGTGCTGCACCCGCTGCCAGATCAAACATGGCCCCGGTCGCGTCGCCGACTCTCTGGACCGTGATGCTGTTTGCCGAAGAGAGTGCCATGGGCACTTCGTCCACACCCGGCACCCAGACCATGACAAACTGCCCGGGCTCAAAGGCGAATTCGCGGTCAAAGAAGAATGTTTTCACCGAGGGCGTCTCGTTTTTGATCTCTGTGATGGAAACCTGCACCGGTAACTGGTCACTCATGGGCACACCCCACGATCTCTCCGGGTTCGATGCCCTTTTTTGCGTATAACTCGTTTGTTATGGTCTCAAAGATCCCGATATCCCGCTGCACCGCGCTGCCGATCTCGACAGCCTGAGCGCCTGCCATCATCATCTCTACTACTTTATCGGCAGTCGAGACTCCCCCGCACCCGATAATGGGGATTTTGCAGGACTCGAAGAGCTCATAGACGCAGCGGACTGCGACCGGGAAAATTGCGTCTCCCGAGAGCCCGCCATACCGGTTGCCAAGAACAGGGCGCCGTAGTGCTGTCGAAATGCGCATGGCTTTTACCGTGTTAATGGCGACGATCGCGGTTGCCCCGCCGCGTTCCGCTGCCTTTCCGATCGCGGTAATGTCAGTCACGTTCGGGGTAAGTTTCACCCATGTCGGCATCCCGAGCGTACTTACCGCCCGAGTACATGCCTCTACGAGCACGGGATCGACTCCGATTGCCGCCCCGTACCCTTCTGCGTGGGGGCAGGAGAGGTTAAGTTCAAAACCGGCAGCCGTCCCTTTAAACCACCCGGCGACTTCGGCAAACTCCTCCGGTGTCCCTCCAAAGATGCTGACGATCACGGGTTTCTGGCCAAGTGATCCCAGTTCCCCGGTAAAATCCTGTGACGGGTTCGGGAGCCCCATGGCGTTTAAGATCCCGTTGTCGAGCACCGCAACGCAGGGGCCGGCATGTCCGTTCTTTGGCTCGGGGCCGATCGATTTGGTCACCACGCCACCGGCGCCCCGGGCAAGCATCCGTGAAAGAGACGCCCCGGTTGTCCCGAGAACCCCGGCGGCAAGGATAAGGTGGTTGCCGAGTGTCACGCCACCGACCGCTACCGGGCCCGTCCTGAGTACGACCATCCATCACAAGATGGACGCGATGAATAATAAAGAGCATCTTTTTTCAGGTATACCCTCTGCTGGTCGGCATCCACTTAAATTCAGGAGATTCATACCTACTACTGGAAGAGAAATGGTCAGGCTTGCGGTGCTTGGTGTCGGAAGGATCGGCGGGGAAGTGGCATACCTTGCCGCTGCCCTGGGTCTTGTCGATGAGCTTACCCTGTATGACCAGAACACGAGCCTGCTTGAGGCGCAGGTGCTTGATATCCGGCATACCGGCCTCCCGGTCACCGTCAGTACTGAGATCCGCGACATTCCAAACGCCGATATCTGCATCTTTGCGGCCGGCAATCCCCGGACACCGGACGTGAAGACGCGGGCTGATCTCCTTGGTGTCAACTTTCCCGTGACACGGACATGTGCCCGGCTGCTCGATGGATTTTCCGGTCTCTTAATTACCGTGACAAACCCCATGGACGTGAACAATTTCCTTCTGCACCATCTCACCGGCATTCCCCGGGAGCGGTGTATCGGATTTGGCGGCCAGCTGGACAGTGCACGCTTTGCACTTGCCCTCAAAAAACATGATATGGGTGGCCCGGCGTTTGTCCTCGGCGAGCACGGGGAATACCAGGTGCCGGTATTTTCCCGGCTCCCAAAGCCGGTTACCGCCACACAGCGCGATGGGATCCTTCAGGAGCTCCGTGGCGCAAGCATGGAAGTGATCAAGGGAAAAGGCGGGACGGTCTTTGGCCCTTCATATCACATCATCTCCCTCATACGGATGCTGCTTTCCGATACACGTGATACCCTGCCCTGCTCCGCTGTTCTTGATGGTGAATACGGGCTTACCGGGTGCTCGCTTGGCGTGCCGGTCCGGGTCGGGCATGCCGGCATCTGCGGTATCGAAGAGTGGAAACTCGATGATTCGGAAGAAGCAGGGATCGCACAGGCCGGGGCATTTGTCCGGGACCTGTGCCAGACGGTGGTGCCATAGACCATGCCCGCACAGGTTATGAGATCCCCGGAAACACTGACCGTCATCCGCACCCTTGAAGAGTCCGCCACTCTGACAATCGCTATCAACCAGGTGGAGTACAGCAACAGTCCCGACGGGCCGATCATTCACATCTTCGGGCGGGATGTCGGGGGCTCGGCGCACCGGATTGATGTGACCGGCTTTCTGCCGTATTTCTATGTGCCCGAAGAACAGGTCGGGCAGTCTCACCCACCTCAGGTAACGATCGAACCCGACACAATATACCGTTCGATCCGGGGCGAGAAACTCAAACGGCTGTATACTGTCCGTCCGGGCGATGTGCGGGAGATGAGAGAACGATACCGGCATTTCGAGGCAGATATCCCCTTTGCGACCCGGTTCATGATCGACTGCGGACTTACCGGGGCCGTTTCAGTACCCGGGACGACCGTGGAATATCATTCACTTGTGCCTGCTGAGGTCGATGCACCGGCCCGGGTCTGTATGATCGATATCGAGTGTGAAGACGAACGGGGCTTCCCGGATACCCAGCGGGACGCGATCACCTGTATCACCTGCCATGACTCGTTCGATGACGATTACATCACCTTTTTGTTCGGGGGTGCATCGATGCCGGCCGGGATTGCGGATAAGGAGACTGCCGGCGGTCTTGTAAACGGCTGCTTCCGGAAAGGCACCCATACGATCTGCACGTATGCCGATGAGGTTTCTCTGCTCAAAGCGTTTGGTGCCTATATTGTCGAGCGCGATCCCGATGTCCTTTCCGGGTGGAACTTTGTCGATTTCGATATGCCGTATATCACCGGGAGGATGGAGAAACTGGGTCTCTCACCGGTCATGCTCGCCCGCCTGCCCGGTATGACCGAGAGAAACGCGCTCCGCGGCCGGGCACTCTTCGACCTTCTCACCGGCTACAAGAAGATGCATTCGACCCAGAAAGAGTCTTACCGTCTCGATGCGATTGCGCAGGATGAGGTGGGGGATAGTAAGGTACGGTACACCGGCACGGTCTCCGATCTCTGGAAGAAGCAGCCGGAACTTCTTGTCGAATATAACTTCAAGGATGTAGAGCTCTGCGTTGCGATCAACAAGAAGGATAACATCATCGGGTTTTACCGGGAGATTGCCCGCTATGTCGGCTGTCCTCTCGATAAGACGCTGAATTCCTCAAGCGTGATCGATGTTTACATTTTAAGGAAAGCACACGGGAAGTATGTCCTGCCTTCAAAGGGCTTTGCGAATGCCGAGGAGTTCGAAGGCGCGACGGTCTTTGAGCCGAGCCGGGGGGTGCGGGAGAACGTGGTGGTGCTCGACTTAAAATCGCTCTACCCGATGGCGATGATGACGATCAACGCCTCGCCCGAGACAAAAGATCCTGAAGGCGAACTGGTGGCCCCGAATGGAATACGGTTTAAAAAACAACCAGACGGGCTGACCCGGAGTATCCTCTCGGAACTGTTAAAAGAGCGCGACGCCCGAAAAAATCTCCGTAATACGTTCCCTTACGGCTCACCGCAGTACCTCCTCTATGACATGCAGCAGAATGTGCTCAAGGTGATCATGAACACGTACTATGGTGTCTCGGGATATACCCGGTTCCGGCTCTTCGACCGGGAGATCGGTGCTGCGGTCACCTCGGTGGGTCGGGCGATCATCGAGCACACCAGGCGCGTCATCGAGGAGCATGGCTATAAGGTGATTTACGGGGATACTGATTCCTGCATGGTGCAGATCCCGCCGCTCGACCGGGAAAAGACCATCGAAACTGCCCGGATGCTGGAAAAACAGCTCAATGCGAGTTACCAGGCATTCGCAAAGCGTGAACTTAACGCTGACACCCATTACTTCTCGATCAAGTTCGAAAAAATCTATGCCCGGTTCTTCCAGGCCGGAAAGAAGAAACGGTACGCGGGACGACTCGTCTGGAAGGAAGGAAAAGACGCCGACCAGATCGATATTGTCGGGTTCGAGATCCGGCGCAGCGACACGCCGCAGATCACAAAAACCGTCCAGTCGAAAGTGATGGAGATGATCCTTGCTGGTACAGACTATTCCGAGATTAAGGAATATCTCGGAGGTATCATTACCAGGTACCGGGCCGGGAAGTTCACGCTTGACGAGACCGGAATACCGGGTGGGATAGGCAAATCGCTCGACGATTACGAGACCGATGATGTCCAGGTGCGGGGCGCCCGGTACGCCAACCAGTACCTGCACACGGAGTTTGGCAAGGGCAGTAAGCCAAAGCGCATCTACATAAAAGCCGTGACCGGGAAATATCCCAAGACCGATGTGCTCTGTTTCGAGTACGCCGATCAGGTACCAAAGGAGTTTGTTCCCGACTGGGAACTCATGCTTGAAAAGACCATCGAGCAGCCGATCGCCCGGATCATCGAAGCACTCGGCTGGAACTGGAAAGATGTCGATCCATCTCATACGACGCTTGCCCAGTGGGGCTTTGGGTAATCTCGTAACAGCGAATGAACGGATCGGTACCCTTTTTTAAGATGCTTGTAGAGTGACCGGCCAAATGGCGCTGTGAACCGCTGAAACGGCCGGTCTCGTCCGACAATCAGGCAAAAATCCAAAAATACCGCATTTTATCAATCCCCTGTCCAAATACCGCTCTCAACATTTGTTGTTGAGAATCATCAGACCAAAACTTATTAATGTCAATTTGTGCAATGTGGAATCATAGACGGGGTGGGAACGGGAGAATCATACGGAGTGGTTCCCACGTCAGAATTCTTATCCAAGGATGCAGATCAATGACAGGACCGATAAATCTCTCTGGGGAACGTGAAGAAAGTTTTGTGGATCTCTGGCTGTTTATTATTGTCACCACAACTGTTCTCGCGATTCTCGTCAACATTCTTGCGCTCCATTTTGGCACCGCGGCAGTTGCCACGAACCTCCTGTATATCCCGATCGTGATCGCGGCCTACTGGTATCCCCGCTGGGGCATCTCCTATGCGGCGGCGGTTGCAGCCTTTTATATCGGCATGGTGGCGGTTATCACGGGGGGAGCTCTGGAAGAGCTTGCTGCCGCATTTGTCACCTGCATTGTCGTTATCGGTGTTGCTGCTGTTGTCGCAAGCCTTGCCATCCATATGCGCAGGAATGAAGTAAAATACCGGGGCATCTTCAACCACTCTGAAGCCGGGATCGGTCTTGTGAACAATTCCGATCGCATGATAAAGGAAGTAAACCGGCGATTCGCGGACACCTTGGGCTATACTCCCGCAGAGATTGCAGTTATACCCTTTACTCAAATCTGGACCGACACTGCAGCTCGTGACCGGTTTTTCGAAATCCTCACCACGCAGGGGAATGTGGAAAATTTTGAGACCCGTTTTGTGACAAAGTCCGGTGCATCCCTGTGGGTACTGCTCTCTGCGGGAATGCTCCCTGATGACCAGTTTGTCTGTACTATCATTGATATTACGAAAAGAAAACAGGCAGAGGAAGCACTCATTATAAAAGATCATGCAATCAGTTCCTCTATCAATGCGATCGCCATCATGGATCTCGATTTTGCGATCACCTACGTGAATACCTCCCTTTTGACGATGATGGATTACCATGACCAGCAGGAGTTTTCTCATAAAGGCCTCTGGGAATATGTGGCCTCAAGTGATGGAATTGATAAGATTAAGGACGCCCTCCACAGGAAAGGGAGCTGGTTCGGGGAAATCCCCCTCTTTAAAGCCAACAAAACTCAGTTTTATGTCCTGCTCTGGATTAATCTCGTGAAAAATGAACAGAACAATCCCGTCTGCATCATGGCCTCGTTTATTGATATTACCGACAGGAAGCAGATGGAGGCAGTGAAGAGATCGGCACTCGAGCAGATAGAAAAAAATATCGAGCAGTTTGCTGTTCTCGGTGACCATATAAGAAATCCCCTTGCCGTGATCGTGGGCCTCTCAAGCCTCGCCCCCGGTGAAGTGACCGACAAGATAATCCTGCAGGCCCGGGAGATCGACCGGATCGTGACACAGCTTGATATGGGGTGGATCGAATCGGAGAAAGTCCGGGAATTTATCAAGCGGTACTACATGGTCGGGGCTCTGGACGGCAGCGAAAACGGGGTTGTCGGGAGTATGGCCCGATAGCGCCATGCTGTCTTTTTTGGGATTTTATCAGTGCTTCACGAACCCTGAATCCGGGTGAGTCCCGCCGTGTTTCAGCCGTTCGTGGAGTTTTTTTACCTGGTCGCGGAGTGCGATCGCCCGCTCGAAGTCCAGGTTATCAGCCGCGTCCCGCATCTGCTTTTCAAGTTCGATGACAACATTCGGGATCTCGGCCCTGGGCACGTGTTTTGTATCCTTGATTTCGACCTCTTTTTCTTTAACCGGTTTTATAATCGTCTGCGGGACGATGTGGTGCTCCTCGTTATACGCGATCTGCATCTCGCGCCTGCGTTTTGTTTCGGAGATCGCGGCCTTCATGGAATCGGTCATTGAATCTGCGTAGAGCACCACTTTTGCGTTCACATTTCGTGCCGCCCTTCCGATGATCTGGATCAGGCTCCGTGTATCCCGGAGGAACCCTTCCTTGTCTGCGTCGAGGATGCCAATGAACCCTACCTCAGGAATATCCAGTCCCTCCCGCAGGAGGTTGATCCCGACCAGCACATCGAATTTCCCCAGCCTGAGTTCCCGGATGATCTCCGTGCGTTCCAGCGTCTGGATCTCCGAGTGGAGGTACCGGGTCCGGATACCATGGTCGGCAAGGTAATCTGAAAGTTCCTCGGCGAGTTTTTTCGTGAGGGTGGTCACGAGCACCCGGTCGCCGCGTGCGATGGTTTTATTGACCTCGCTTATCACATCGAGTGTCTGTCCCTCGATCGGCCGGACTTCGACTGCCGGGTCGATAAGGCCGGTCGGCCGGATGATCTGCTCAACGAGCTGTGTTGAGTGTTTTAATTCGTAGGGCCCGGGAGTTGCCGAGACAAAGATGACCTGGCTCATGTACTGCTCGAATTCGTGGAATTTCAGGGGTCGGTTGTCGAGTGCCGAAGGGAGCCGGAACCCGTAACTGACAAGCGTCTCCTTCCTAGACCGGTCTCCGTTGTACATCCCGTGGAGCTGTGGGATTGTCTGGTGGCTCTCATCGATAATCATCAGGAAATCCTCCGGGAAGTAGTCGAGCAGGCAGTACGGTTTCTCGCCCGCTTTCCTGCCGTCGAAATGCCGCGAGTAGTTCTCGATTCCCTTGCAGGAGCCGGTCTCCTGGATCATTTCGAGGTCGAAGTTTGTCCGCTGCCGGAGCCGGTGCGCTTCGACGAGTCCGAGCGTGGGAAGTGTCTCGTCGAGTTCCTCTTTTATGGTTGCAATGGCTGCTTTCTGTGCACTCTCCGTAGTGACAAAGTGACGTGCAGGGTAGACATAGAAATATTTCATCGCCTCTTTTCTTGCCCCGGTGTTCTTGTCGACCTCAGTGATACGTTCGATCTCGTTTCCGAAAAGTTCGATCCTGATGATGTCGTTATAGTACCCCGGCACAATATCGATGGTGTCTCCCTTGACCCGGAACCGTCCCGGGGAGAGATCGATATCGTTTCTCTCGAACTGGATGTCCAGGAGCCGGCTCATGATATCGTTCCGGGTGATCTTCTGGCCGACGGAGAGATCAAAACCGAGGTTGCGGAAGTTTTCCGGGTTCCCGAGGCCGAAGATGCAGGAGACCGAGGCAATGACGATCACATCGCGCCGGCACGAGAGCGAAGCGGTTGCGGAGAGCCGGAGCATCTCGATCTTGGGGTTGATCGCGGAGTCTTTCTCGATATACTGGTCTTTTGCCGGGATATATGACTCAGGTTGGTAGTAATCGTAATACGAGACAAAGTACTCGACCCGGTTTTTCGGGAAAAAATCACAGAACTCCTGGTAGAGCTGGGCGGCGAGTGTTTTGTTGTGTGCGATGACAAGCGTCGGTTTGTTTGCCGCTGCGATCACGTTTGCCATCGTGAATGTTTTCCCGGAGCCGGTGACTCCAAGAAGCGTCTGGAGCCGGGCGTGATCCGCCAGTCCGTCATTGAGCTGTGCTATCGCTTCCGGTTGCGAGCCGGCCGGGGGAAAGGTGGCAACGAGCTGGAAATCTGTCACGTGCTTTAAGTGTTTTTGCCGGGATATAAAAAAGAATGGGGATGCGGCATGAAGGTAATGCCGTCACTTCGGTTTATAGTAACCCCATTTCGCAAGGGCTTCCTTAAGATCCTTTGCCTTTTTTGCCTTCTCGTCAAGCGTTACTCCTTCCTGCCACGCCTCGATTGCCTGCATGGTTGCCCGTGCCCCGGCCCGGGTGCCCTTCGGGTGGCCGTGGATGCCACCCGAGACCAGCAGGATGAGATCCGTACCGTAGATGTCGAGCACATCGGGAACAAGGCCCGGGTGCAGCCCACCTGATGAGACCGGGAATGCTGTCTTTATCGAGCCCCAGTCCTGCGCAAGGCACTGGTGCGGGACCTCGGCAATCTTTTTCTTCCGCAGCAGGTCGGCAAGCAGGATAGATTCGGTCTTTGTGCCGGTCAGTTTTCCCACGGCAGTACCGGTGTGGATCTGGGAGACACCGATAAGACGCATGAGTTTTGCGAGGAAGTACATCGTCATCCCGTGCTTTTTGTTCCGGTCGAAGGTTGAATGGAACGCCCGGTGCGCATGGATCGCAAGGTCCAGGTCCGAGCAGTAATCCCTCATGGTCATGACGCTTGCTGTTCCTGCGACCACGACATCGATCATCGCGTAGTTCCAGCCATACTCTGCGAGCAGATCGGCACGCTTTTTCATGGTCTCGACATCGGCAGAGATGTTCAAGAACGCGGACTTCTTCTCGCCGGTCTCCTGCTCGGCCTTGTCCCGTAGTTTTGTCATATATTTTACGCGGTCGTCGAACCGGTTGAACGATGTCGAGGTGAGATTCTCATCATCCTTCACAAAATCAAAGCCGCCCATCCAGGTTTCATATCCCACTTCGGCGTGCTCTTTTGCGGAAAACCCGATCTTCGGTTTTGGTACAGCACCGGTCAGAGGCCGACCGTAGACCTTCATCATCTTCCGTATCCCGTCCATGCCAAAATGGGGTCCTGCAAAGCCACGGAGATACGCGGGTGGGAGCGTAGCGTCAATGAGGCGCAGGTTTTTAATTGCCTTCATCCCGAAGATATTCCCGGCAATCCCGCTCATCAGCTGCACGGCGTTTCCCTCTTCCCAGAGCGCGAGAGGGTAGGCGACCTTGACAAAATGCTTATCGAATGCAAATGCTTTCGCCTCCAGTTTCTTCATCCTCGGGGGCATCGTAAAAAGTGTTGTCCAGGTGCCGGTCGAACTCTCGGATGCGATCCGGCCTGCGGCCTCGTTATCCGTGATCCCCGCAGCCGGTTCAAAGTAAAAAAGACAGACAAGATCGTCTTTTGACGGCTCGTAATTCTTATCAACAAACTCGTTGTACCAGTCGATTGCCATAGTTCTTCCCGTACCTACCAATGCGTGCATGATTCAAAAATCTTCAGATCGGGAATGGGAGGGCAGTCATATCTACTATCCGTCATTATGAACGCGCGCCTTTTTTTCGTGAACCACGGATGCACAGATTTTCATTCTGGTACATTGCCGGGCAGAGCCCCAAAAAAGATTGATCCAAATAGAAATGCTCAATATCATCATTTGTCATATAATTGTTGAGAGTATTTTACGTTCGAGATGCCCGGATGATCTTCCAGTACTCACCGTTTTTCCTCCCGCTGGTTCTATCAGCAATACTCACCGGTGTATTGGCATACTACGGGTGGCGGTACCGTACCAATCCGGTCTCGGCACCCTTCACCCTCCTGATGACTGCCGTCACGCTCTGGACTGGCGGTTATGCCTTCGAACTGATCTGCGTGGATCTTCCGGTAAACCTGTTCCTGAATACGATCGAGTACATAGGGATTGTCACGGTGCCGGTGGCCTGGTTGCTTCTGGTCCTGTGCTATACCGGAAGGACGCAGTATATAACCCGTCGGAATCTGGCCCTCCTTTCGGTTGTTCCGGTACTGGTCGTCCTGCTGGTTGCCACGAATTCCTATCATTACCTCTATTATTCAGCAATTATCCCTCAGACGATCTCCGGTTCGGTGATCTGGGTCTTTGTCCGTGGGCCGCTTTTCTGGCTGCACGTGACGTATTCGTACCTGCTGCTGCTGATTGCCCTGATCCTTCTTGCATCCCGTTATTCCGGCGCCCCGGCAATTTACCGTCGGCAGATCATCATTCTCGGGATCGCCGCTATCATTCCTGTTCTTGTGAATATTCTCTATGTCACATCCATGAATCCTGTACCGGGTCTGGATCTTACTCCCTTTACCTTTACCTGCGTCGGCGTGATCCTCGCAATAGGGCTGTTCCGGTTCCAGCTTTTTTTTATGCTGCCGGTTGCGTACCCGCAGATCTTCTCTGCGATAAGTGACGGGATCATAGTCACCGATACCAAAGACCGGATCCTGGATCTCAATCCGGCTGCACGAGGGCTCGCCGGTGACCCGGGATCTGAACTAATTGGCAGTCCCCTTACGGGGTCCTTCCCACAGTTATCCCGGTTCATTGCCGGAAATGAGTGCATAACAGAGGACCACCTGGAAGTCATGATCCCCCGGGACGGGACCCCGCGATTTTACGATGTGGTCTGCCAGCAGCTCCGCGTACCCGGTCAATCGCCGACCGGCAACCTCTTCATCATCCGCGACGTCACCGAGCGGCACATGGCACTTGTCGTGCTCGATACAGCCCATAAAAAACTCAACCTTCTCTCCATCGTGACCCGGCATGATATGATGAACAAGTTTACCGGGCTCCTGGTGTATGCCGACCTTGCAAAGATCCAGAGCGATCCGGAAAAAATTACCCTGTATCTCCAGAAAATCGATGAGATCGCACGGATGATCCAGAAGGAGATCGCATTCACCCATGATTACCAGGAAATGGGCGTGAAGTCCCCGGTCTGGCAGGATCTCTCAATGTGTATTGCTGACGCGAAAAGTCAGGTGGATATAGGGGGAATTGTGGTAACGGATGCCTGCGCCGGTCTCGAAATATACGCGGATCCACTTTTTGTAAAAGTGCTTATTAACCTTCTGGATAATGCCGTACGCCACGGAGGAATCCGGCTTACAACCATCCGGTTTTCGTACGAGAAAAACGATGATTCGCTTGTTGTCACCTGCTCAGATGACGGGAACGGTATAAATGAGTCAGAGAAAACCCGTCTTTTCACGCAGGGTTTTGGAAAAAATACCGGGCTTGGCCTGTTCCTGGTCCGGGAGATCCTCCTGATCACCGACGTTACGATCCGTGAGAACGGGGTACCGGGTACCGGGGCCCGGTTTGAGATCACGGTGCCCCCGTGCGCGTTCCGGTTTTCCGGCAGGATGTGACGCGGACGTCCCTTGTCACCCGGCTGGTTTACCGGGTGTCTGAGGGCACATGAGAATTTTTATCCATGAGCTCCAGCGCAAACGAGATGTCGTCGACCAGTTCCTGCAGGAGATGGATCTCCTGGTCGCTGAAAAAACCGGGTTCTGCCGCGTAGAACCGCATGGCGCCGATACAGGCTGATCCGTTCCGGATCGGGATACCTGCGGAAGAACGGTACCCCCTTCTTGCAGCCTCGTGCCGGTATTTTTCCATACGGGGATCTGACTGGATCTCGTTACAGATTGTCGGGTGACCCTCCCGTATCGCCAGGCCGGTCAGTCCCATGCCCTGTGGTACGTTGTCCACCGTGATCGAGAGCTGGCTTAAGTACCCGTCATCATATCCGCAGGCTGCGACCGGGCGAACCTGCCGTGTTTTTTGGTCCACCATGCCGATCCACGCCATCAGGAACTTCCCCTCCTCGACCGCGATATGACAGGCTTCATCGAGAAGTTCCTGCCGGTTTCTGATATGGATAACAGCTCTGTTCGTCCGGGAGATGACAGAGTACAGCCGGTTGAGGTGCAGGATCGCATCGGTTGCATGTTTGCGTTCGACAGCCCGCCGGATGGTATGGTTCAGTTCGGCAAATTGCGCTTTGGGAGCGCCTCCTTTCTGGATATAGTGATCCGCCCCGCTGTTGAGGGCTTCGATCACGACGTCCTCCCGCCCTTTCCCGGTAAAGATGATAAATGGCAGGTCTGGATACTCAGACCGGATTATTTTGAGCAATGCAATCCCGTCCATCACTGGCATCTGGTAATCGGAAATGATCACATCATACTGGGTTGACCGGATTTTTACAAGGGCCTCGGGTGCTGACAGGGCCGTGTCAATCTGGATATCTCCGGCACGTTCAAGAAAGATCTTTCCGAGATCAAGCAATGCAGGTTCGTCATCGATGTACAGAGCGGAGATCATGGCAGGTATTTTCCCGGAAATTTCGATGGGATACTATTATCGAATATCATTAATCCGTTACTCTTTAAAAAGACCCTGTTTCGTAATTCGGATACCTGGTGACACAGGTGGACTCATGCGTAACCCTGGAGATAATTCGGGCCGGGAACCGGGGGACCTCGTTAAAAGAAAAACCAGTCAGGTGCCGGGAAAAATGCTTTAGGTCAACCGAAACCATTTTTATTTAGGGGATCCTAATTATTGAACAGATGGCGCAGGAACAGGTTGAGGAATATCTCGAAGCGATTTACGATATCGCAGGGACAGATGGCGCGGCAAAGACCACGGCGATTGCAAAGTGCCTCAAGGTCGCACCCGCGAGCGTGACCGAAGCCCTCCAGAGCCTTGCGGAAAAAAACCTTGTCAATTACGAACCTTACAAGGGTGCAAGCCTGACCGAGGAGGGGAAAAAGATTGCAGAGACCATCAAACGCCGTCACCGGCTCCTTGAAGTCTTCCTCGCCGATGTGCTCCATATTAACCGGACCAGGGTACACGATGAAGCGTGCCGGATGGAACATACGATCTCCGAAGATACCGAGAACGCGCTCTGCCGGATGCTCAACGCCCCGGCACGTTGTCCCCACGGGAGTCCTATCGCACCCTGCGCCAAGGGTGTCGGGAGCTGCAGCGAGTGCGATGCCGTAACCGCTTCTGCCCTTCCTCTCCCGAGTGCCCTTCGCCCCTCTGATATTATCCCTATTACCGATCTCGGTGCACAGGAAAAAGGAACGATTGCGTTTATCCGGGGGGACTGCAAGGTTGTCCAGCGGCTTTCCGATCTGGGCCTGACACTCGGGACCACCGTATCTGTCACCCGCAAAGCGCCCATGAGCGGGCCGGTTGAAGTCTTTGTGCGCAGGACAAAACTGGCAATCGATCACGCGATCGCGGAAAATATTTTTGTTAATGCAATAAAGGGGGAGGCACCTTGAGCGGGTGTGGGGGATGCAGGGAGTGCACCCCGCCAAAGGAGAGCACCATAAAAAATGTGGATTACACCATTGCCCTTGCCGGTAATGCAAATGTCGGTAAGAGCGTCACCTTCAACCAGCTGACCGGCGTCGACCAGATTATCGGGAACTGGCCGGGGAAAACGGTCGAGCGTGCTGAAGGGCTCCTCCAGTACAAGGG
>NZ_JBAVMX010000140.1:0-1561 GCF_049690535.1 Methanoregula sp.
GCAAGGCCGGATTTTGCCGTCCTGACAAATTTGAGCACGGCGGCATGGAAATTTACGATCTCTTTTTCTATACGGTCGAGCAGTTCCGCGACCCGTGCCGGTTCCCATTTGCGGGTAAAGAAGCGCGCAGCCCGGTCTGCCACCCGTTTCATCACATCGGGTCTCCGGATGGCAAGGTAGAAGAGGACGAGGCACCCGGCGACAAAGATCCAAGTAATGTAGACCATGACCTCCGAGATCGCCCCGAGGCTCTTCCACTGCTCGGTGAGGGCAAACATCGCAAACGCTGCAAGGCAGGCAAGGGCGATACCGTCCAGCACCCGTTCCATAATGACAATCGCCGTTGCATCCCCGAGCGGGACATTCGCCTTGTACAGCTCGTGCACCCGGACCGGTTCACCGCCGGCCTGTGCCGGGGTGACTGCCGCAGCAAGGAGGTTTGCAAAAACGAGGTTCAAGGAATAGAAAAATTTGATCGGGTACCCGAGCGACCCGGACATCTTCTTGACCCGCATCGCCCAGAAGCACATGGTCAGGATATGGGTGAGGAATGCGAGGAGCAGGAACCAGGGGTTGATCTTTTTAAGGTACTGGAGGGTGTTTGCGTTTATGGTAAAATAGAGGATGACGATCAGCACCACGAGAGAAAAACCGATGGATATATACAGCCATTTCTTCTGCGAACTGTCCATGGTGCCCACCCGGGCAGGATCTGCCTGCCTGTTTTATCTTAAAAGGTTATGAGGCATAGTATAAACACCTTTTATTGGAGAAGATTTCCGTCTGGCCGCCGTCGTGTCAGATCGTGAAGATCTCCCGGTTGCCGGTGAGTGCCAGGAGGCCGGACCTGACCCCGGCGTCCAGCCACGCGTGCCCGTAGCTGAAGCGTGCGAGTGCCACCTCCATCTCCTCTGCCGCAAGGCTGACCTGCCCGCCCCGGGCATAACAGGTGCCGACTGCAAGAACGCGACGGGCAAAGATGCCGCCGGTTGTTTCCGGTTCAGGAGCTAGTGTCACCGAGGCGCATGCGGTGTCGAGCAGGCGGGCATACCTCCGTGTTTTCTCGTCGAGTTTTCCTGCATGCGCCGGGGGAAGTGATTCCGTCGGCCCGGCAAAGGGGCAGGTGGCAGTTTTTTTCCCCGGGAGGGACAGCAGGCCGTACGCGAGGCCGAAGTGCAGCCAGCCGGAGCCGTAATAGTATGCGGCGAGGGTATTGACAAGATCCCCGCCGGCAAAGAACGTGGCGCCATCGTCCGCATAGGCACGTGCCATGCCCCGGACGGTGTCGGCAGTCGCACCAAGCGGCGTGCCTTCGTGGGGGACAACCGTGGTGGCATCCAGTTCGCGGGAGAGGAGTTCTCCGCATGCGGCGATCAGCATAGGCCGGCAAACCTCGAAAGATACGTCCGCTCCATATCGTGGAGCTCTCCCGGGACGACCAGCACGTGGAGCGGCGGGCCAAAATCCGTGGACCTGATGACTTCGGCAGTGCCGGCCCGTACGACCGGCGCCTCAGAACCGGCCCGGGCAATGCCGACATACAACGGAATTGTCACCTGTT
>NZ_JBAVMX010000141.1:0-2078 GCF_049690535.1 Methanoregula sp.
CCGACGCTTACCTTCTTTGCAGGGATTGTTTTCTTTGTCGCCATCGTCACACCTCCCGCGGATCCGTGATCTCACCGGTCATCGCACTCGCTGCCGCTGTTGCCGCAGAGCAGAGGTACACGAACGCCTCGGTGCTGCCCTGCCGGCCTTTGAAGTTACGGTTCGAGGTCGAGAGACAGACCTCGCCGGGCGCGAGCAGGCCAAACGAGCCACCCATACAGGGCCCGCAGCAGGGCGCCTCGACAAGGGCCCCTGCTTTTACGAACCGTTCGACAAGGCCGTTTTCGAGTGCCTTAAGGTATTCGTCCCGGGACGCCGGGATGACGAGCACCCGGACCTTGGGGTCGAACTTCTTCTTCCCCAGCACTTCTGCTGCTTCTGCCATATCCTCGTACCGGCCATTCGTGCACGAGCCGATGAAGACCTGGTCGATATGGGATCCTTCGACTTTGCTGACCGGTACCCCCTGGTCGACATTGTGGGGGATGGCGACCTGCGGTTCGAGATCTGCTACGTTGTATGTCCGCTTCTCCGCAAAGTTCGCGTCGTCATCGCTTGCAAGGTCGAAGGGTTTCATCTTCCGCCTGCCCTTCATATACTCCCACGTGACCTTGTCCGGCGGGACGATGCCGGCCTTTGCGCCCATCTCGATGGCCATGTTGCAGCAGGTCATCCTGCCCGGCATATCCATCTTCGCGATGGTCTTTCCCGCAAACTCGATCGCCTGGTAGGTCGCCCCATCGGCCCCGATATCCGCCGCAATCGCGAGGATCAGGTCTTTTGCCCCGACACGCCTCTGGAACTTTCCCGCAACCTCGGCCCGGATCGTCTCCGGCACCTTGAAGTAGAGAGAGCCGAACTTCAGCGCAAAACCCATGTCGGTCGAACCGATGCCGGTGGCAAACGCCCCCACCGCGCCATACATGCAGGTGTGGGAATCGGCACCGACTACGATCTCGCCGGGTGCTGCCCGTCCCTTCTCCAGGACCACCTGGTGACAGACCCCTTCGTTGATATCATAATTATGGATGCCCTGTTCCGCGGCAAATTTACGCATATATACATGGTTTTTTGCCGCTTCGAGCGAATCTGCCGGGATCTGGTGATCGAAGAGCATGATGACACGCTTTGGATCAAAGACGCGTTTTCCTCCCATCTCGTAGAACTTCTGGATGGCAAGAGGGCCGGTAATATCGTGGATCATAGCCCCGTCAATGGGTGTCATGACCACTTCGCCTGCCCTGATATCGCTGCCACATTTCCGTGAGAAGATCTTCTCGACGATTGTTGCTCCCATGCTCTATCGCCTGTACTATAGGCTCTGCCGGCACATGTACTTTGGGGACTGGATATCCGGAGCCCATATACGGGCATTTTTGATAATTACGAATAATTTCGCAGTCAAAGTAATCTTTAATCCCCCCGGTCTCCAACTATTGGCCTGATATACCATGAGAAAAATGGCAGTTATCCTCTGTGCCCTGGCAGTTTTTACCTTGGCACTGATCGGCTGTGTATCGGCAGCAGATTCCACGAATGCCCACGTCATCCAGGTCAGCGGGAGCGGCTCGGTGACAGGCACGCCCGACCGGGTACAGATCAGTTTCGCAGTCGAGACCGACAATCCGGATGTCAAGATTGCACAGGCAAACAACGCTCTTGCAATGAATACCGTGGTGGATGCGCTCGCGGCAGCGGGAGTTCCCCGCGACCAGATGAAGACCACGGACTATACTATCACCCCGGTTTATCAGGACAACAACAATGGGATCCTCTCCAGCAACATAAAAACGTACCAGGTTACAAATGCACTCCAGGTAACACTCAAGGATACCAATGTGACCGGCCAGGTCATTGACGCGGCCGTAACCGCAGGTGCAAACCAGGTGAACTCAATCCAGTTCATGCTCTCCGACGAACAGGCACAGGCACTCCGGAGCCAGGCGCTCTCCAAGGCAGTTATAAACGCACGGGCAGATGCGGACGCAGTTGCAACAGCCCTCAATGTTACCATAACGGGAACTCAAGAGGCGGATATCAGCCAGGGATACACACCGGTCGTCTACAGTAATTACGAC